>NZ_JAVDDS010000036.1 GCF_030848475.1 Herbivorax alkaliphila | reverse complement strand
AAATTGTCTAATGATATATAACAATAATTTTAAGACCCCATCTTGTATAGAGTGGAGTCTTCTAAATGTTTTTATATAACTATAACTTTATTTTCTTTTGATTCTTTATATATAACAAATTTATTTCCTATAATTTGAACTATTTCTGAACCTGTTTTAAGTGCAGCTTCTTCACAAAGTTCAGAAGTTTCCTCTAAAGAATTTTTTAAAACAGTTACTTTAATTAATTCCCTTGCTTCTAAAGCATCATTAAACTGCTTTATCATATTATCATTAATTCCACCTTTTCCTATATGAAATATAGAATCAATTCCATTAGCTAAACTTCTTAAATAGCTTCTCTGCTTACCAGTTAACACAACAACTCTCCTTTTTTTAAAATTTATCTTATTCTAACACCCACCTTCTATAAGGTGGAGTGCTTGTTATAATATTCTAGTGGAGTAGAGTCTCCACTTAAATCTTTAATGTTTAGTTTCGGCTACTTGTAATATTCAAATTCAAGATCATACATCTTAACAGTATCGCCTTCATTAATTCCTTTTTGCTCTAAGGCAACAACTATACCTTTTTTCTTTATGGTTCTTTGAAAATACTGTAAAGATTCATAATCATCAAAGTTAGTTGAATCAACTAATTTCTTCACCCATTTTCCTTCAACAACAAAGACCTCATTATCTTTATACACTTTAAAAGGTTCTTCCTCTTTTTTAACCTCATATACAAATTCCTCTTCAGGTTTAACTATCACCGTATCAGGAAGCTCCTTAAGTTTATTTTCAGCATGATACATAAGCTCTTTGAGGCCTTTAGAAGTTGCCGCAGATACAGACATTACCTGATATCCCTTTGGCTCAACCGCCTCTTTGAATTTTTTCAGCTTCTCTTCTAAATTTTCTGTAATATCTATTTTATTTACAGCCACTATCTGAGGTCTCTCAAACAGCACTTGGTTATACTTTTTAAGTTCATCATTAATAATTTGAAAATCTTCAACAGGGTCTCTTCCCTCTGATCCAGATATATCAACAACATGAATTAAAAGTTTTGTTCTTTCAATATGTCTTAAAAATTCATGTCCTAATCCAACACCCTCATGAGCACCTTCAATTATTCCCGGTATATCTGCTAAAACAAAACTACTATCCCCTAAATCTACAACTCCTAAGTTAGGATTTATTGTAGTGAAATGATAATTAGCAATTTTAGGCACAGCAGATGTAACAACAGATAGAATTGTAGATTTCCCAACATTAGGGAATCCAATCAACCCAACATCCGCCAAAAGTTTTAATTCTAAAATAACTGTAATTTCATCTCCTGGGTCACCAGGTTTTGCAAAGTTAGGAATTTGTCTTGTAGGTGTAGCAAAGTGCTGATTACCAGCACCTCCTTTTCCACCTTTTGCAACTTCAACTCTTTGATCAGGCTTAACCATATCTGCAATGACCTTGCCAGTCTCTTCTTCCTTTACCAATGTTCCCGGAGGCACCCTGACCAAAAGATTTTCTCCACTTTTACCACTTCGATTGGAGTTTCCACCTTTTTGACCATCTTGGGCTCTGTATTTTCTTTTATATTTAAAATCTTGCAAAGTTCTGAGTCCTGAATCTACTACAAAAATGACACTGCCGCCTTTGCCGCCATCTCCTCCATCAGGCCCACCTTTAGCTACATACTTTTCTCTGTGAAATGACACCGCACCATTTCCGCCATCTCCAGCTTTAATACTTATTTTTGCACTATCTATAAACATTATCTCAACTCCACGCTACAAAAACTGCCTATATTAAATTCCTTATTAGTATTTCTCATATATAAAAATTAAATCCCGGTTAGCACCGAGATTTTTTAATTTCTATTATGCAGTAATAATACTTACTTGTTTTCTATCTTTACCTAACCTAGAGAATTTGACTTTTCCATCCGAAAGTGCAAATAGTGTGTCATCACTACCTTTACCAACATTATCACCTGGATGAATTTTAGTACCTCTCTGTCTTACAAGTATATTACCAGCTGCTACATGCTGACCGTCGCCTCTTTTTACACCAAGTCTTTTAGATTCACTATCACGACCGTTTTTTGAACTACCCACACCTTTTTTGTGTGCAAACAGCTGTAAATTCACCTTAATCATATGTTACACCTCCTTATCTAATACCGATACATACTTTCTATATGAAAGTTCCACCTGTTTAAATCCTAACACTATAGTTTCAAGTATGATATTAACTTCTTGTCTTTTTTTGTCAGGAACGTTTTTGGGAACTAGACATTCCATATAACCATCTTTCTCTATATAACTGTCTATTCCAGCCATATCCTTCAATGCACCTACTCCAGTATATGCCAACGCAGATATTGCCGCACAGACAATATCACTTCCTTGCTCTGCAAATCCAGAATGACCACTGACAGTAAAACTTTGGATATGACGTTGTTTGTCCCTAACTACATTAATTTCAATCATCTTTAAAACCTATGCATCAATTTTTTCAATTTTCACTCTTGTATGTGGCTGTCTATGACCTTGCTTTCTTTTATAGCCTTTCTTAGCTTTAAATTTGAAAACAATTATTTTCTTGTTTTTGCCATGACCTAATATTTCGCCACTAACCTTTGCATTCTTTACAAATGGATTTCCAAAACTTACACCATCTTCTTTTGAAACTGCAACCACTTTGTCAAAAATCACAGATTTTCCTTCTTCTCCAGAAATCCTATCTAGAAAAAGTACATCTCCTTCTTGGACTTTGTACTGTCTTCCGCCATTTTCAATTATAGCATACATAAAAACACCTCCCTATCCAGTCTCGCCGATAGAGGTAGCAAAAATACTTTTATTCTCTGCATTTTAAAACCTGTACCGTGCGGCCACCTAAAGTATTTTACCACAACCTATTAACTATGTCAATAAGTTATCTGGATCAACTTCTTTTATAGACATTTCTCCATGTTTTACATCATCTGAAGCTTTTATTATAATTCTTTTATTAAATGTCCTTTCAATTCTTGAAAGATTGTCATCATTTTTTCCCAATAATACTTTCGCCACAGAAGGATGAACTTCCACCTCTATTGCACATGCAATTGTCTGTGTGAAATATTTCTTTATTTCCTTTTCAATATTTCTTGCAACAGACTCTGAAGATAGTATCTTTCCTTTCCCATCACAGTAAGGACACTGTTGTAATACTACTGATGCAAACCCTTCTCTAACATTTTTTCTTGTCATTTCTATAAGACCTAACCTAGTCATATCAACAACAGTAGTTTTAGTTCTGTCTTTTTTAAGAGCATCTTCTAAAACATTCATTATCTGTGCTCTGTGTTCACTTTCATTCATATCAATAAAATCAATAATTATTATACCGCCAATATCTCTCAACCTAAGCTGCTTTGTAATTTCTTTTGCAGCTTCCTTGTTAGTTCTAAGTACAGTATCTTCAAGATTGTTAACCCCAACATATTTCCCTGTATTTACGTCAATAACCGTTAGTGCTTCAGTTTTTTCAATAATTAAATATCCACCGCACTTAAGCCATATTTTCTTTGCAAGTGCTTTTGAAATCATTGCATCAACCTGATAATGTTCAAATAAATCTATATTTTTACTAAAATACTCAACCCTTAATTTTAAAGCAGGGGAAACCATTTCAACCCACTCAAGTACCTTATTATATTCCTGCCTGTCATTAATTACAAACTTATCTATATTCCATGTGAAAATATCTCTTATAGTTCTGTAAACCACATTTACATCTTTATGAATGCATCGTGGAACAGGGCCGGAATGATCTTTTTGTTTAATCTTTTTCCACAACTTAACCAAAAAGTTGATGTCATTTTTAAAGTCTTCTTCTCTCTTTCCTTCCGAAACTGTTCTTACAATAAGTCCCATGTTTTCAGGTTTAATCTTCTCAGCTATTTTTTTAAGTTTAAACCTTTCATCTTCATCTTCTATCCTTCTAGAAATACCTATATAATCTGCATTAGGCAGCAATACCAATTGTCTTCCCGGCAGAGTTATATGAGTTGTAACCCTAGGGCCTTTTGTACTGATAGGCTCTTTTGTAACCTGTACAGTTATTTCCTGTCCCGGTCTTAATATTTCATCAATATTGTAACTTTTCATCTCATTATAAACGTCGTCTTCATCTTCATTAAAATCTTCTTTTTGAGGAACTGCATCTCTAACATACAAAAATGCATTTTTCTCATATCCAATATCTATAAAGGCAGCCTGCATCCCTGGCAGAACGCTACTCACTTTACCTCTGTAGATATTTCCTACCAATCTTTCAGAGTCACTTCTTTCGATAAATATTTCTACCAATTCCTTGTCCTCTAAAAGAGCCACTCTTTTTTCATTTAGACCCACATCAACAATAATTTCACTAACCATTTTTTGACCACCTCATATTGCAATTATTCAATCTAACGGATTTGTAAACTTATCTGCACTGCCTGTAAAAAGCTCAGTTCGATGTATTTTTATAACATCAAAATCACTACAAAAAGTATTATTTAATGCCTTTACTAAAAACACAGGCTTCAAATTAGCTGAACTTCCTGCACTAAGTAATGTCGAAAAACAAAAAAGACTGTTCTTTAAATCACCCTTAAATTTTATATGATCTTCATAATTAGTTTTAATATATTTTAAAATCCAAGGATTTTTACAACAATAATTCTCTTCTTTATTAACTTGTTCATCTATCCCATCAATACACAAGCCAGCTTTTATGCTATAAATCATTGGTCTTATATTAATGTCTTTAATCTTTCTTTTAGTTTCTTTTTTTATAATTATTTCTTCTAAATCCATAAATTTATCTATCATATCTTTTATGTCATTTGAATCTCTAATTTTTGCCGAATTAACTAAAATTTCATATGATGCACCGGCAATAGAAGCCATAATATTTGTTTTTTCCTTTTTTTCTTTTGCCTCTACAACCTTTATTCCCTTAGGAAGACACTCATTTAGCCTGTCCATAAAGTTATCGACATCTATAGGCTCTTCAAACTCTAAATCAATATATTCTGACTCACTGGTCACCCCTACCGATAAAGGCAATCCAAAAACCATTTGGGGATGAGGATTAAATCCCTTTGAATAAGCTATTAAAATACCAGATCTTCTCAAAGCTCTCTCAAATACTTTCTTTAAGTCTAAATGAGAAATAAATTTAACTTCTTCACCACGTACAAATTTTGCTCTTATACTATTCATTACAGATACCTCCATCAAAAGCTGCAGCTCCACACCCTGTGCAATTCTCACTGCAATTAGAGGTAACTTCTCCTAAGTAAGCTTTTTGGTTTTCTTTTTTTAAAAAACTTTTTGTCACACCCACATCTATATGATCCCAAGGAAAAACTTCGGTAAGTTCCCTTTTTCTGTTTGCATAAAAATGAGGATCTATTTTACACTGATTAAAAACTTCCATCCAGCTGTCAAATTTAAAGTGGTCTCCCCAGCTGTCAAATTTACATCCATTTTTAAATGCTAAATAAAGCACTTTCCCAAGTCTTCTATCACCTCTTGCTAAAACAGCTTCTAAAAAACTCAAATTAGGATCATGCCAGTTGTATTTTATATGTCTGCTTTTTAGTTTGTCTTTCAAATGTTGCTGCTTTTCTTTTATCATATCGATACTGTCTTGAGCCTCCCATTGAAATGGTGTAAAAGGCTTAGGCACAAAAGATGACGTACTCACATTTATATTAAGACCTTTACCCCTTTTATCTTTTGGTGTTTTCATATAGACATCAACAACTTTTTTAGAAAGCTCTGCTATACCATCTAAATCTTCCATTGTTTCTGTAGGAAGCCCTATCATAAAGTACAACTTAACTCCACTCCATCCCCCTTCAAATGCAGTAGCAGATGCCTTTAATAAATCTTCTTCTGTTACACCTTTGTTAATTACATCTCTAAGTCTCTGACTTCCTGCTTCAGGAGCAAATGTCAATCCACTCTTTCTAACCTTTTGAGCCTTTTCCATAAGTTCAATAGAAAAAGAGTCAACTCTTAATGAGGGAAGTGATAGGTTAACCTTTTTAGGCTCCATATCATTTATCAGCCCCTCCGTTAAATTCTTTAACTGAGAATAATCACTTGTACTAAGAGAGACAAGGGAAATCTCTTCATAGCCAGTATTTTTTTGAAGCTTTTGGGCTAAATTTAATAATTTTTCTGAAGTTCTCTCCCTCACAGGCCTATAAATATATCCTGCTTGGCAAAATCTACACCCTCTAATGCATCCTCTAAATAATTCAAGCACTATTCTGTCATGAACAATATCTGTATATGGAACAATTATTTTATCTGGAAAAAAAACTTTATCTAAATCTTTAACTATCCTTTTTCTTATTTTTTCAGGATATTTATCTTCCTTTGGTACAATGGATTTTATAGTTCCATCACTTTTATATTCTACATTATAAAACTCAGGTACATATATTCCCTCAATTTTTGATATCATCTCTAAAAATTTTTTCTTATCCTGACCTGAATTTTTCCATTTTACATAAAAGTCCATCACTTCATTTATAATTTCCTCTCCTTCACCTAACATAAAAAAATCTACAAAATCTGCTAAAGGTTCAGGATTACATGCACAGGGTCCTCCTGCACATACAAAGGGATGGTCTTTTGTTCTGTCGCTTTTTAATACTGGTATCTGTGAAAGATCTAACATATTAATTATATTTGTGTAACTCATTTCATATTGTAGCGTAAATCCAATAAAATCAAAAGAACTTAGAACAGAATGGGATTCAAGAGTAAAAAGAGCAATGTCATTTTCCCTCATCTTAGATTCCATATCAATCCATGGAGCAAAAACCCTTTCACAAAAAGTATCCACTCTTTCATTTAATGCATGATAAAGTATTCGCATACCTAAATGAGACATGCCAATTTCATAAACATCCGGAAAACAAAAGGCAAATCTAATTGATATATCATCTAACTCTTTATGAACACTATTCCATTCATTTCCTGTATATCTAGATGGTTTCTCAACACTTTCCAGTATTTTATCGCTAATATTTATTTTCAAATAAAACCTCCGTCATTTGTAACTAAATAGTATATGTAATAATGATAACTAAAATAAAACTATTTATCAATAGTAACTTTACATATAAATTATATTTTATTCTATTTCTACACTGCCATTCATCGGAAATATTTGTACCCATGTTTGTCCAGGGTTGAGTAAGATTTCATTTTCATCTTCATCAAAATATTTAGTTTTATCTGTCCTTGAAGACTTTGACCACGTTATTTCAATGTATTTGCCGTTTGTTATATAATATCCTTTACCGCTGCCAACAGTGTTTACTTCCTGTCTTCCCTTATTATCACCTTTAATAGTATAGTTATTGACTAACTGAATAATAATATTTTTAGCAGTAAGCTGCTTATCTGATACTCTTTCCATATGAGGCTCATCTTTTCTAAACCTAAAGTAAATTTCTTTATCAGCATCATAGCTGTAACTAGATGACATAACCCATGAATATTTTAAATTAATTTCTTCTGCTCTTTCACCATTTTTAAGTACAACCGCCTCATCAGAATAATTAAACACTTGCTCTTTATCTGTTGTAGTCCTAGGATTTGCCCTCTCTACGTAATCCTCTATCTTTTCCTTGGATGTATAGCTATCCTGCCAATTGTATGGATCATCTGTTATGTCCCAAAAAACACCTGCCACTCCATTTATATTGGTTATCCCAAACCTTGGAATATCACTTTTAGCCATAGGACTCCACCCAATATGAACATAAATAGCATCATGTTCCATAGAATAATCCAAGAAATAATGCCTTGAACTTCTGACCGGTCCTATCATAGAAGGCTCTTGATTCCAAAAAACAGGCATTAACCTAGTCTCTCCACCTTCAACAATTATTTCATAAATAACCTGTGCTAAATGAAGTCCTCCCTGTGGCAAAACTTCTGATCCTGCATTATCTATCATAACAGCATATGGTCTTGTCCCCTCAGTTGGAAATTCAAAGTTTTCCAACGCATAGTCCCTTTCTTCTAATTCATCATCTTCTTCTAATTCATCTTCATCCAATTCATTTTCATCTTTTAACTCTTCATCTAAAGGAGTTGGCGTTGCATCAATTACATCTGGATTGGAAGCTTCTCTACTACAGGCAAAAGAAAATAGTACCATCAAAAATAGAAGAAAAACCAAAACCCCTTTTTTCCCTAATAATACATTGCTCACAAAAACGCCCCCACTATATTTTTAAACAGATAAAGATTTTACCTCAAAAGCTTAAGGGGGCATACAGCCCCTCTTACTTTACATGTTAATTTTAAATACTTATTTTAATTATCAAAAAACTCAAATTCTTCTTCCATTCTAGTTTTAAACTGTTCAAAAACAGCATCTAATTCATCATCATCATCAATTGTTAAAAAGCTGTCTCCATCCACTTCGCTGTGATCAACTTTTAAAATTATAACTTCTTCCATATCACTATCATCATCTTCTTCCTGCTCAAAAGGTAAAAGAACAACATAGTCATTCCCTTCATACTTAATAGTGTCTAAATGTTCAAATTCTGCTTCTTCACCGTTTTCGTCAACTAAAACTACCAAATCATCTCTTTCTTCTGTCATTGTAATTACCTCCATTATTTTTAATTAAACATAAATTATATCACAAAAATCTATAAGTTCTAGTAGTATATCAACTATTATTTTTTCAAATAATACATATAGATATTCACAAAAATCATATTTTTAGCAAATTTAAATATTTGACTGACTGTCTAAATATCCTTGCAAAATATATACAGCTGCAATTTGATCTACCACTTTCTTTTTGTTTGTTTTTTTTACACCCATCTCTCTCATAGTTCTATTAGCAGCCACTGTTGTCAGTCTTTCATCCCATAAAACTATTTCGATACCATTAATTCTTTTTTCCAAGTTTTTAATAAACTCAAGGGTCTTTTCTCCCCTTGGCCCCACCGTTCCATTCATATTTTTAGGAAATCCAACAATAACTTTCTCTATATTATATTCTACAATAAGATTAGAAATCCTCTTTAACGGCTCTTTAATACCCTGGTTCCATTTAATTGTCTCAATTCCCTGAGCAGTCAACTTAAGGGCATCACTAATTGCAATTCCTATTCTGCTGTCACCATAATCAATTCCCATTATTCTCATATTTTACTCCTCCATATTGCCCCTCTTAGCATACCTTAATAGCAAATTCAGGACATACACTTGCACAATAACTGCATAAAACACATTTTTGCTCATTTACTTTTGCTTTTCCTTTTTCTAAATAAAGACCTCCCTGTCTGCACCTTTCAACACATTTGCCACAACCAGTGCACCACCAATCGATATGGAGATGCCTTTCTTTTTTTTGAAGAGAATGCTCTACATCCTCAGGTATATTTTTATTTTTAAATACACATGTATTCATAATAACTTCATCAATAGACTGCATGCCAACTGCTACAGAATGTACAAATGGCAAATCTAGAACAAACTTCATAGCCTCATCATAAGACTTTATCAAAGTTCCTCCTCCTAATGGCTTCATACTATAAATTCCCTTACCCTTGTCAAATGCTTTTTCTACAGCCCCAAGCATTTGCTCAATATTGCCATCTCCTATTCCTATACCCGTTTTATTTACAATAGGATGAATCACATCTATTTCTGGCATATCACAGCATGCTTCTACCACTTCTACATTGTGTGTTGATACTCCAACAGCTTTAATAATTCCTTTTTCTTTCATAGAAAGATAATATTCCAAAGCCTCTCTATGTCCTTTTAGTGTAAGTCTGCTTTCCTGCTCGTGAAGGAGGAATATATCTATCACATCAATATCCATTTCCTTTCGTGCCTTTTCTACACTGGCACTGGCAGCTTCTTTTGAGTAAGCATAGCACTTAGTTGCTATTACAATATCTTTATTTGTCTTTTTAAGGGCTTCTCTTATATGCGGATATGTACCATAAAGCTCAGCAGTGTCTATAAAATTCACACCAAGCTCAATTGCCTTTAATATGACTTGGGAACCATATTCAAAAGGAAGGTCAACCTGTAACGGCCCCATAATTAATCCTCCGAAACAAAGTCTTGAAACATTTATTCCTGTGCTGCCTAGATTAACATATTGCAAAAATGACACCAACCTAACAAATATTTAAAATTACACAAAACTATCAAAAATTATACGCTTTGACATAATCTTTTTCCACCAATGAAACTTACCTTGTCTAAAGGCAAATGTTTCAATTCACTTTTAACACACAAAAAAACAAAGAAACTGACAAAAACTCCGCATTATTTCTCGGAGCTTTTGTCATTAGATTCTTCTAAATAAAACCTTAAAATTTCCTCTAAAATTTCATCTCTTTCAAGTTTTCTGATAATACTTCTGGCATCCAGATGATTAGTTATGTAGGTCGGATCTCCTGAAAGAATATAACCTACAATCTGGTTAATAGGATTATAGCCCTTCTCTTTCAATGCCTTATAGACAGAAAAAAGAAGCTCCCTTGCCTCATTGTATTTCTCTTTGTCAACATTAAACATTACAGTTTCACTGTTTGCCAAAACCAATCACTCTCCTGTCCCAGTTTAAGGGACCTTAACGACAAAGCGTCAAAATTGTTAAAGTAAATAACCCCTTATGTATATAGTAATACAACAGGATAAATTATGCAATACATATTATTTATAATTACACTGTATTAGCTGTATCATATTCTCTCTGCCTAATTAATCCTTGTCTAATATCTTACCAATAATAAAATCATCTACAGTCTCTTTTAAGGAAACATTTACAATCTGTCCCTTTAAATTTTCATCGCCCTTACATAATACTTTTATATAATTAGGCGTAAATCCTTCAATATATCCATGTTTATAATTTACTTTCTGTTCAAATAAAACCGGCATCACATCCCCTATAAATCTTTTATTAAACTCAACTGTTTTCTCTTTAGAAAGTTGAAACAACCTATTACTTCTTTCTTCTTTTTTAGATGGTGAAACCTGACTTTCAAAAGATGCAGCAGGAGTTCCTTTTCTTGGAGAGTATTTAAATACATGCATACCCGAAAATGAAATTTCATCAAGAAATTTATACGTCTTTTCAAATTCCTCTGTAGTTTCTCCAGGAAAACCAACCATAACATCAGTGGATATTGCTACATCCTCAATTTCTCTCCTTAAAGTAGAAATAGATTTTTTATATTCCAAAGTAGTGTATTTTCTATTCATTCTCTCTAAAGTACTGTCACATCCACTTTGCAGCGATACATGATAATGAGGGCACATCTTTTTTAAATTTTTAATAGTATTTACAAAATCTTCAGATATCAGATTAGGTTCAATGGATCCTAATCTGATTCTTTCAATACCATCTATTTCATGTACTTTTTTTATAAGTTCAATTAATGACGTCGTCTTTTTATCTTTTCCATAGGAACCAATATGTATTCCTGTTAATACTATTTCTCTGTAGCCGAAATTCAAAAGCTTTTTAACTTCCTCAACAACATTTTTCTCACTTCTGCTTCTTATCGGCCCTCGTGCATAGGGTATAATACAATAGGAGCAAAATTGATTACAGCCTTCTTGTATTTTAATAAATGCTCTAGTTCGCTCCTTGTATATACCTGAGCCAAACTCCTCAAAACTTCTCTCGTTCATTATGTCTTCAACAACGTTTATTTTTTTCTTTTTAGTTTCTATTTCATTTATATAGTCAATTATTTTAGAACGCTCTTTAGTCCCCACAATCAAATTTACACCTTCAATTTTACTTACCTCTTCAGGGGCTGTCTGTGCATAACACCCAACAACTACAACTATTGAATCACCATTTAGTTTTTTAGCCCGCCTTATCATCTGTCTTGACTTTCTGTCACTAAGATTTGTAACTGTACAGGTATTTATTAAATATACATCTGCTTTTTTATTAAAATCCACTATATTATAACCTGCGTTTTCAAAAATATTAGTAATCGCTTGGGTTTCATATTGATTTACTTTACATCCAAGGGTATAAAATGCAACTGTTTTCATTTTTCTGCCTCTCTTTTTTAATTCTTTATAATTGTTCAATTTAGTTCATTATAACATTATTTTCGCAAATCATATAAAAATCCTGAGAAAATTTTAGCAACATCACAATTGACTTGCAGCCACAAACAAGATAATATATAGAATAGAAAACAATAAAGGAGGAGTTTATTATGAAATCATTCAATATCAACTTAAAATCCATTACTGACGTTAAGGATTTTGTTAATATAGTTAATAAATATGATTTCGATATTGATTTAACTTCAGGCAGGTATGTAGTTGATGCAAAGTCAATCATGGGGATTTTTAGTTTAGACTTAAGCAAGCCAATTAGGGTAGACGTTCACGCTGATTCCTGTGATGATTTTGAAAATGATATCAAAGGATTTTTGGGATAGACATCTTATAAGGAGAGGTAGCTTTGCCTCTCCTTTGTAGTGCTAGATTTATAAAATTTTTTTAAATTCACTTTCACTAAAAACTGATATACCATTCTTTTTCAAAAACTTAGTTGTTACACCACTTCCATTTAAAAGTTTTCCTGAAAAGGAACCATCATATATTTTATGAACACCACAGGAAGGGCTTTTTTCTTTTAAAACAGCTTTTTTAATTTTCAGTAATTTTGCAATCTTTAAAGTTTGTTCTGCTCCATTTATAAAATGCTCTGTAACATCTTCACCATTTTCCCTAACTACTCTTGTGGTACTTTCAATTGAATTTTTACAAACTATTTCCGCCCTAGGTCTTGGAGTAGAAAGTCCTCCTAATTGCTCTGGGCAAACTGGAATAAACTCATATTTATTAATAAGTTTTACAAACATGTCATTTAAGTTGTTTTTTCCGTTGTATTTGCAATCAACACCTAACAAACATGCACTTACTAAAAAAATATCACTTCGCTCCTTTTCTCTTCTTTTTTGATTTTTTGCCCTTAACATGACGAAGTACTTTTTCATCTATCTTTTTACGTTTGCGTTTTACCTTAAAGTCATTAGCTGGCTCCTCTGATGCATTTTCATCTTTCTTCTCTGTTATAATAAATTCAATTTTTTTGGCTTTAATATCCGCTTTAACCAAAATAACATTTACAACATTACCTATCCTATAAGTCTTTCTTGTTCTTTCTCCAATAAGACAATAATGCTTTTCGTTGTACACATAGTAATCATCTTCCATGCTGCTCATTTTTACAAGACCTTCTATTGTATTTTCCAACTCAACAAACATACCAAAGGAAGTCACACTAGAAATAACAGCTTCAAAAATCTCACCTTCATGCTTTTTCATGTACTCTACTTTTTTAAGATCCTCTGTTTCTCTTTCTGCCTCTTCTGCTACTCTCTCTCTTTCTGAACAAAGTCTAGCGATATCAGGAAGATTTTCGTTTAATACACTTTCTCTTTTAGAATTTATTTTTCCTTTTATATATTCTTTCATAATTCTGTGTATAATCAAATCAGGATATCTTCTTATAGGTGAAGTAAAGTGAGAATAATATTTTGCAGCCAGCCCAAAATGCCCCTGATTAATATGGCTGTACTTAGCCTTTTGCATTGATCTTAACATAACAGTACTTATTATAGTCTCTTCTCTAGTTCCTTTTACTTTTTCCAAAAGATTTTGAAAAGACTTTGGGTGAATTTTGTTAAGACCTTTTAAAGTATATCCAAAGTTGTATGCAAACTCTGCAAAAGAATCAATTTTTTCCTGATTAGGTTCTTCGTGAATTCTATATAAAAAAGGAGTATTCGTCCAGAAAAAATGTTCTGAAATAGTTTCATTACATAAAAGCATAAATTCTTCAATAATGCTATTTGCAATTGTTGTATGGCGATTTTTCACTTCTACAGGTATGCCCTCTTCATCAAGAACTATCCTTGCTTCATCAAAGTCAAAATCTATAGCTCCTCTTTTAAGCCTTTTTTCCCTGAGAATTCGTGAAAGTTCTTCCATTTTGTAAAAGTCGTCTAGTAAGTACTTATATTTTTCTTTTAAATCTTCATTATCTTCAACAAGGATTTTATATACATCAGTATATGTCATTCTCTCATTTGAATTTATAACACTCTCGAAAATGTCATGGTCAACAACCACGCCATCAGAATTAACTTCCATCATGACTGAAAAGGCAAGTCGATCCACCTTTGGATTTAAACTACATATGCCATTTGACAGAGCTTCTGGAAGCATAGGTATTACTCTGTCAACTAAGTAAACGCTTGTCCCTCGCTTTAAAGCTTCTTTGTCAAGTGGTGAATTTTCTGTAACATAATAGCTTACATCTGCAATATGCACGCCCACTTTTAAATTTCCATTAGAAAGTTTCTCTATGGACACAGCATCATCAAAGTCTCTAGCATCTTCACCATCTATTGTAACCATTCTCAAATCTGTTATATCCCGTCTGCCTTTTTTCATATCATCTGTAACAGTCTGACTAATCGACTCTGTGTATTTTGCAACTTCCTCTGGAAATTCTTCTTTTAAATTATACGACTTGATAATTGATAAAATGTCAGTTCCTGGCTCATTTTCATCTCCAATTATCTCAATTACTGTTCCCTCTGCATTTCTCCTTGTTTTAGGCCATACAAGTATTTTTGCCTCAACTTTTTGTCCCGATATAGCACCATTTATCTGATCTTTTGGTATAAATATATCCCCAGATATTCTCCTATCATCAGGAACTACAAAACCAAAATGCTTACTGCTTTCAAATGTCCCTACAACAGTCTTATTAACTCTATTAACAATTTTTATTATTTCCCCTTCGGATCTCTTTCCACCTATAGCTTTTTTATTAATCCTTGCTATAACTCTGTCATTATGCATTGCACCATTTATGCTATCAGAAGGAATAAAAATGTCATTTTCATCATCATCAGTAATTACAAAACCATAGCCTCTCTCATTACCTCTAAAGGTTCCAGCATTAAGGTTCATTCTTTCAGGAACACCATATCTATTTTTCTTTGTTTTAAAAATCAGACCTTCTGACTCTAATTCTTCGAGAATTTCTGAAAATTTTGAAATATCCTCTTTAGGCACATCGAGAACCGCAACAAGCTCATCAAACAAAAGCGGCTTATATGCGTCCTCTCTCATAAACATAACTATCTTTTTTTTCTTATCTGTCATAAAAAAACCTAGCCGTCTTCAAAGGAAAACTCAAAAACACTGTTGTCTTCCAGATAAAACAGCATTACCCTCCTTTTTATGGGACTTATGGTGTATTTTTATACACACTTTTTCATGCTATTTTATTATTAACCAATTCTTTTATTATTAAACAAATCTTTATTTATTAAAGTCCTAACTCTTCTGAAATTTTATTCATTGCATCTAAAGCAATTTCAATAAATTTCTCCAATGAAATATCCAATTCTTCACAGGATTTTATTTGATCTCTGTCTGCTCCTTTAGCAAAGCCTTTCTCATTCATCCTTTTTAGTACAAAATCCACCGTTACATCTTCTAATTTTTTAGAAGGAAGAATTAATGCTGAAGCAGTTATTAATCCTGAAACAGGATCAGCACAATACAATGCCTTATCCATCTTTCTTTTTCTTTCAATTCCATGCATCCCATTATGTGCCTTTACTGCATAAATAATAGAACTCTCTACATCAAGCGTTTCAAGTATTTCTGCTCCAACAATGCTATGTTTTGAAGGGTCATCAGATGTCTTATCATAGTCAATGTCGTGTAGCAATCCAGCTAACCCCCATTTGTCTATGTCTTCTTTAAAATAAAAAGCTAAATCCTTCATTATTGCTTCAACTGCCAAAGAGTGTTTTATTAAATTTTCATTTTTCAATCTACCTTTTAATTCTAAAAGTGCCTGTTCTCTTTCCATTGAAACTTATACCTCCATTTTCTTATTCAATATCATATTGCAACGAAACCATATCCCCTAAAAATTCGACCTAAAAGTTAATTCTTAGATAAGATTAGCATATCCCCTTGATAATCTCAGTTCTATTTCTATAATATTATTAAAATTGTCTGTTCTAATGTCTTTTTAAATTAGGAATAGTAATAGTAATATATATTACTTATTATAGATATTCGCTTATTTCTATTATTTATTGTACATGAAAAAAGGCTCATCTTGCAAGGGGGGATTCCCCTTGACAATCCCCATAACAGGAATTTACAAAAACTAAGGTTTATATAAACTCCTATGCTTCAAGAAAAAAAAGAACTGTGGAAAGCCACAGCCTTTTTTACCTAGAACTAATTATAAGTTGTAACGTTATACAAGTAACTAGAAATCCTATGGCTGCAACTGCAGTGTACTTACTAAGCAATGCATCAAGAGTTCTACCCTTGTTTTTACCAAAAAACGTTTCTGCACCACCTGCTATAGACCCTGATAGTCCTGCCTGCTTACCTGATTGCAATAATACAATAACTATGATTGATACTGCAAACAATATGTGTAAAATAGTAATCGCTATTTGCATTTCCAAGGACACCTCCTAAAAAATTAACAATATATATGTTACCATATAGCCAGTATAAATACAAGCAATAAAAAGTTTTTTTCATAAAACATTTTCTTAGGTATTGTCCAAAGGCTTTATACTCAACTATCAAGTGTATATACTAGGCTAAATTTACTTGTATCATATCTAAATTATTTGTTTTTTAGGTTAAACCACGCATCCAACCCTGGATATTGACATACACTTCCAAGTTCCTCTTCAATTCTCAATAATTGATTGTATTTTGCAACTCTGTCACTTCTTGAAGGTGCTCCTGTCTTAATCTGTCCTGAATTAGTTGCAACAGCAATATCTGATATAGTTGCATCTTCTGTTTCTCCTGATCTGTGAGAAACAACAGCAGTAAATCCTGCACGATTTGCCATTTCTATTGCATCTAATGTCTCGGTTAGTGTTCCAATTTGGTTTACCTTGATAAGTATAGAATTAGAAACATTCATGTCTATTCCCTTTTTAAGTCTTTCAGTATTAGTTACAAAAAGGTCATCTCCTACAAGCTGGACTTTATCTCCAATTTTTTCAGTTAATAACTTCCAACCTTCCCAATCATCCTCATCTAGGCCATCTTCTAAGGATATAATTGGGTATTTATCTATCAGTTCAGCCCAAAAGTCAACCATTTCATCTCTAGTTTTCTTTATCCCTGATTTCCAGAAAGAATAAGTTCCATCTTCTTGATACATCTCTGTTGCAGCTGCATCTATTGCAATTCTAAAGTCATCTCCAGGCTTGTAACCTGCTTTCTCAACTGCCTCTAATATAACCTGGATAGCTTCTTCATCTGTTTTAAGATCTGGAGCAAAACCTCCCTCATCACCAACAGCTGTACTATATCCCTTATCTTTTAATACTTTTTTAAGATTATGGAATACTTCTGCACACATTTGAAGTGCACCTTTAAAAGATTTTGCACCTACAGGCATTATCATAAATTCTTGGATATTAACACTGTTGTCTGCATGCTCTCCTCCATTTATTATGTTCATCATTGGAACTGGAAGTACTTTTGAATTAACTCCTCCAATATACTGATACAAGCTCAAACCAAGAGCTTCCGCCGCAGCTTTTGCAGTTGCAAGTGAAACACCTAATATTGCATTTGCACCTAATTTTGCCTTGTTTGATGTTCCATCTAACCCAATCATCAAATTATCAATTGCAGTTTGATCGAAAACATTCATTCCCTCAATTTCTGGTGCAATAGTCTTATTAACATTCTCCACTGCTTTTTTTACGCCTTTTCCAAGATACCTGTTCTTTTCACCATCTCTTAGTTCTACCGCTTCAAAAGCACCAGTTGATGCTCCTGATGGGACTGCAGCTCTGCCTATAAAACCACCTTCTGCAATCACCTCCACTTCTACAGTTGGATTCCCTCTGGAATCAAGTATTTCTCTTCCAAAAACACTTTCAATTTCTAAATACTGTTTCATTTAATACTCTCCCTTCAAGTAGTAGACTTTTACATCATATAGAATAGCTTACTTAATGGATTTTGTAAATATTATTTTATAAAAACAATAAAAGTTTTTTAACTTTCAGACTGCATTTTATAATAATAAAACCCAAAATTCACTGAGATATCAGGGCTTATCCACTGCATATTTTACCCAAAAATCAATATGTTAAACATTTTTTAATCGCTTATTTAGTTTTTAATTTTTGAATTTTATTAAGTTATAATTTCCCAAAACAGTGATTTTGTATTTGATGTTAGAGTTTACTTTTGTGAATGCACTGTATAAATTTTTAATCAAAGTAAACAATAATCTAAAATGTCTTTAATTAAGGGTGGTTTTAGATGCTTGATTTTATAAAAAACATTTTCAAATATACTGAACAAAAGCAAACTGAAGGTGGGTGGGAACTATTAGAAGATGAAAATGAAAATATTGACAAAAAAGGTCTTCAAGTAGATTTAAGTGAAAAAGACTTTGATAAGATTAAAAAAAAGTCTCAGAAGAGTACAGAAAAAAACAATCAAAACAATAGTAAAAAACCTTTAAATGTAAAGGAATGGAATCAGGCTAAAAAGTCTGAGAAAGCTTCTGCTCTTTTAGCTGAAAGTCAAATAAAAAATGATATTGTTTCCTCAAACCTTGAAGTAAATATGGAATATTTAAATCAAAAGTTCCACATATACGAAAGTGAACAGGTAATAATTAGAGAATTGAATGTAGCAAAAAAAATAAATTCATTTGTAATATTTATAAGCGGAATGATTGATAACACTACTTTGAATCAATTTGTTATTCCACAACTAATGAATGAAAATAATTTTTCACATTTTTCAGAGGGCTGCCCCTTAGATTATATATCTAAAAATGTTATATCAATTAATGAAATCACAAAAACAAATAATTTTAAAGATATTATATCTGGGATATTGAGTGGTCTTACAGCATTTTTTATTGAAGAATGTGATAGTTGTTTACTTATTGAATCTAGAGGATACGAAAAAAGAAGCGTTGAGAGTCCAGTAACTGAATCTTCAATAAAAGGTTCTCATGAAGGATTTACAGAAAATTTAGGTACAAATTTAACTTTATTGAGAAGAATTATAAAAAATGAAAATTTAACCGTAAAAAATATCCAATTAGGTACGACAAATAAATCCAGCTGCTCACTTGTATACATTAAAGGTATAACAAATACAAAACTTATCAAAGAAGTAGAAAAACGAATTAACAGTGTAAGTGCAGATTTAGCATTAGGCAATGGCTTTTTAGAACAGTACATTGAAGACAGACCCTATTCTATATTCCCACAAATTTTAAGCACTGAAAGACCTGAGAGAACAGCTTCCTTTCTTATGGAAGGAAGAGTTGTTGTTCTAACTGAGGGAACACCTTTTTCCATTGCTATGCCTGCCACTTTTGTGGATCTTATACATACATCTGAAGACTTTTTTTTACGCTGGCCCTATGCATCATTTCTAAGAATCTTAAGGATTTTGGCACTGTTTATCTCTTTTATTCTTCCAGGGCTATATGTGGCACTTACACTTTTTCACCACGAAATGATACCTACATCGCTTTTAATGACAATAATTAATACTAGGGAAGAAGTGCCTTTCCCTGTTGTTATAGAAATTCTTGTAATGGAAGTGGCCTTTGAACTGATACGTGAAGGTGGGGTAAGAATGCCAGGAGTAATAGGTCAGACACTAGGAATAGTTGGTGCATTAATTCTAGGCCAAGCAGCTGTTGCAGCCGGACTTGTCAGCCCCATACTTATAATAGTTGTAGCAATGACCGGACTTTCAAACTTTTCTATCCCCAATTATTTGCTTGCATGGGCTTTAAGGGTATTGAGATTTGCTTTTATTTTATTTGGAGCTGTTTTAGGCTTTTATGGAATATCATTAGGACTTGCCTTTGTATTGGCTGGATTATGCAATGTAAAATCCTTTGGAGTTCCAATTTTATCACCAATTGCCCCTAAAACTAAATCTAGTCAAGATATTTTTTTAAGATATCCTTTATGGCTAAAAAAAAGCAGACCGGATTATTTAAATACAAATGATAAAAACCGCATGTCTGATAACCCAAGAAAGTGGGAAGGAAAGAAAGGAGACTAGTGTAATGCTAACTGAAGGTAAACTTGGATCTTCTGAAGTAATATGGCTTTTAGTTATAACTATTTCAGTAAAAGTTTTTTTTGCAGGCCCTTTAATAATATTTAGGAATACCGGAACCTCTGCATGGTATACCATGCTTATATCTGCTATATTTGCCACAGTTGGATTTACAATTATATATATGCTTTTAAAAAAATATCCCGGAAAAAACATATTGGAGATATATGAAAAAGTTTTAGGTAGATTTTTAGGAAGTGTTTTCTCCTTTTCTTTAATTTTAATAATGTTGTTTTCTGCCTCTTTAAGGCTACGAGAATTTGGAGAAGTACAAAAAATATATATGTTTGCCAAAACTCCAATATCTTTTTTACTAGTATTTTTTGTTATAGTTTTAATTTTTCTAAGTTTTTTAGGACTTGAAAGTATTGCTCGGTATTCAAAGCTTATTTCATTTTTAATATTTACTGCTTTTATTCTTATTATTATTCTGTCAACTCAGCTCTATCAAGTACATAGGCTGTTTCCTGCTTTAGGTTATGGCATTGATAAAACTATATATCATGGTTTTATCAGAATGTCAGAATATGGTGATATAATTATTATAGCAATAATTGCAAAATCTCTTCATGGATTGGCTCAAATAAAAAAAATAGGTTATTTGAGTATTTTGATTTCTGCTTTAGTTATATCCATTGCTTTTCTGGCATTTTCTATGACTTTCTCGTATTATATAGGTCAGGAAATTATAGGTCCTATGTACGTAATGACATCACTTGTCAGATATGGTCTGTTCTTTGAAAGAGTTGAATCACTATTTATGTTCATATGGAGTTTAGGTTCAATAGTTTCTGTTACTTTGATGTTTTATATGTCACTTTTTATATACTGTCATGTTTTTAGAATAAGTGATAAAAAACCCCTGATTGTTCCCTTTGCCATAATTCTATTTACCCTTTCAATGATTCCTAAAGGAATTTCTTCTCTTGTAGACATTTATCTTAAGTATATACGGGAGTTAGGTGGGATTTTTTATTTTGCACTTCCACTGATAGTTTTAATTATATCAGCTATTTTCAATAAAAAGGAAGGTGATAAAGTTGCACAGTAAAATCATATCTTTAATAATTACTTTAAGTATTCTCGTTACATTTACTTCCTGTCATGATTCAAAGGAAATTACTGATTTTACTTATATACTGTTAATTGGAATAGATGAGGGAGACACTGATGAGTGGAAAATTACTTTTGTAATGCCTTTGCTTGGAGGCAGTGGAGGCAGTGAAGGAGGTGATATGTCGAATGATCCAGCAGATGTAGCCCCATCTATGGATTCATTGACTATTGAGGCACCATCATTTTTTGCTGGCTTGCAATTGGCCAATAGCATTTTACCAAGAGAAATAAATTTAATGCATACTCAAGCCATTGTTTTTTCAGAAGCACTTGCAAGGTCGGGAAAAGTAGGCGAGTTTATTGCACCTATTATCAGGTATAAACAGTTAAGGCACAACGTCAATATAGCTGTTTCAAGAGCAAGTGCAAGAGAACTTGTCGAAAATTTCAAACCATATACCGGAAGCAACATTTCCAGAACTGTAGATGGCATAGTTAAAAGTAGTAGAAATGTTGGATACTATATATCAACTACTCTTCATGATTTTTATGACTGTATGAAATCCACATACCATCAGCCTATACTGTTATACACTGCCGTAAATAAAGGAAAAAATCTTAAGAAAAACAAAGAAAATTTGGATACATCACATAGTATAGCAGGAAACTATATTGCTGGAGATATCCCTAGAGAAGGAGGAAGTAAACTGGAATTTATGGGATTGGCTGTATTTGAAGGAGATACCATGGTAGGAACCATTACAGGACATGAAACAATCCTCTGGTCTATGAGCAGAGGTGTATTAGAAAGAAGCATTTTTACAATAAAAGATCCTAAAGCCCCTGACCTTGCAGTACCAATATTAACCAGGTTGGCAAGCTCTCCTTCTATCAAGGTAAATTTTGAAGAAACCAAACCAATTATTCAAATTGAATTAGAGCTAGAAGGGGATATTTTTGCTATTCAAAGCAGATTTAACTATGAAGATCCAAAATTAAAACCAATTCTTGAAGATGCATTAGAAGAATTTATTTTATCTGAATTTGAAAAGGTAATTGATAAATCTTTAAACTGGAATTGTGACTTTTTTAAATTTGGACACACTGCTGTAAAAAAGTTTGCAACCATTGACCAATGGGAAGAATATGATTGGAATAAGAGTTATAAAAATGCAGAAATCACTGCTTCTGTAGATGTTGAAATAGTGCGTACAGGCAAAATGTTATACAGTTCTCCCATAATTAAATCAGGAGGTGAAAATAATTAAGTATGCTGCTTTAATTTTAGTTTTTTTACCTCTAATTTATACTTTAAGTTATGCAAAACACTGCTATAAAAAAAATAATAAAACTGCCTTTTTAGGTGCTATATTAATTATTATTATTTCAATGGCTTTACCTGTAACTGTAATGATTTTTAGATAAATTTGCTATAACTTTTTATTACTTGTTATCTGACTTTTTCCAAGAAGATTAATTTTTTGCGAAACTTTTTACATTTAAATGCGTCATAGAATAAAAAGGGGGTTTTTAAAAAATGAAAACAATTAAACTTGCCAGTGTATTTTTTGTTATTACCTTATTATTGCTAACTATTGGTTGCAGTTCTTCTGAACCGGAACATCTTGACGCCGCGGACTCTTCCTATAACGATCAGGTTGTTGAAAGCAGAGCTCTTACTGAAGATGTAGCCAGTGAATCTGAGCCTACTGCACTTGTTACAACAGGAACAAGCACAGTAAGCTCAGCAAATAAAATTCTTGATGAGAGAAAAATTGTTCGAAATGCAAACATAACTCTTGAAGTAGATGATTTTGAAAAATCCTACGGCAAAATTGAATACTTTATTTCAGGAATAGGATTTGTTCAGGAATCCAGAATAAACAAGGACAAACGCTATGTTGATTCTAAAGAAATTCTTATCACCAGAGGAGTAATAATATTAAGAGTTGATGCATCAAAATTCAACACAGTTTTAAAGGATGTAAAAGGATTAGGACTTCTTACTGAAGAAAATATAAAAACTGACGATGTAACAGAAAAATTTTTTGACGTAGAATCAAGGCTCAGACTTGTACGTAATCAAGAAAGAAGATTGGAAGAATATATAGAAACAGTTGACGACCCTGAGATAGTATTTAAAACTGAAGATCAACTTACAGATATACGCCATGAAATAGAACGGCTTACAGGAACACTAAATAAACTTAATGACCTTGTAGAATTATCAACCATTACAATAAATATGGAAGAAACACTGCCTGTTTCAGAGGAAAAAGAAGAAGAGGAAAAATCCTATTTAGAGCAACTAAAAAGCACCTTTTTAAATAGCTTTGAAGGAGTTCTTAACTTTTGTGCCTCATTTATAATGGGAGTCGTAGCAGTACTTCCTGCCCTAGTTCTTCTTGGAATTATTTTTACGATAGTACTTTTTATATACAAAAAGTTTTTTAAGAACAGACTTAAAAAGTCCAGTAATGAAGATTCTGATATAAGTGGATAATTAAATTTGTAAAGCCTGAATTGTTCATAGAAATATGAACAATTCAGGCTTTATGTTTTTTTACCAAGTTACCTTATATTTAATCTTTGAGTAAGTCCCTTATATAAATAAACTCATCTATATTCTCAAATAAAATATCCACTAAGTGAGGATCAAAATGCTCTCCTTTTTGAGATTTAAAATAATCAAGTATTTTTTCCAATTCCCATGCTGGTTTGTAGACTCTGACTGTGCCTAAAGCATCAAAAACATCTGATATTGCCGTAATTCTTCCATATAGATGTATTTCTTCTCCTTTAAGTCCGTTTGGATAACCACAGCCGTTATACTTTTCGTGGTGTTGATATGCAATGATACTTGCAGTTTTTATTATTTCTTTTGTAGAATTTTTAAGCATGTTATACCCTATAGTGGTATGTGTCTTAATAAACTCAAACTCTTCTTTAGTAAGCTTTCCCGGTTTATCTAGTACATTAGAGGGAATACAAAGTTTACCTATATCGTGCATAGCTGAAGCAAGAGAAATTTTTTCAGCATCCGATTTTGACATTCCATATTTTAGTGCCAAAATCCTTGTAAACTCAGCAACCCTCTTTACATGTTTACCTGTTTCTTTAGAACGAACTTCTGCAATTTCACCTAATGTATATATAATTTCCTTTTGTGTATCCTGCAATTTAAGATTTAATGATGTATTTTCAAAAGCATTTGAAATATTATGACTGAATATTTCAAGAAGGTTTTTATCAATCTTACTAAATTCTCTGGCACCTTCAAAAAAAAGTATATATTCAAGATTTTCACCATTTTTAAAATGTATTATAATGTTTGTGTCTATTATCAACATTCTTTTTTCTTTTATTTTTTCAGTTATCGTCATATACAAACTATCTGAAAGCACTTCTTTTATATTGGTATTTATGTTCTTAGAGTACTTACCTGAACCTGCAGTAATAAAAAAGCTTTCTGACTTTCTAAATGCAATAAAACTAGATTGATGTTTTAACGGTATGTTTTTATAAAGAGAAATCATTGAGTTTATCTGCTCTAAAACAATTGTGGAAAGTTTTGAAATTGACTGTACTTCAAAAAGATATGAAGATGCTTCTATTACTTTTTCTAAGCCCTTTTTACCAATAGTGGTATTGCTAATACTTTCATATGCTCTAAGCGAAGCCACCATTGTCGTAAATAACTTTTGGGTTGTTAATTCGGTTTTCTCTTTATAGTCATTTATGTCGTAGTCAACTATAACACTTTTTTCTGGTGCTTGGCCGGGCTGTCCTGTTCTTAGAATTATTCTAACTTCATAATTTTTTAAATCATTTCGTATATAGTGCACAAGCTTTAGTCCTGAGTCCTCCTCTTCCATTACAACATCAAGTAAGATTATTGCTATATCATGATGTTTTTGAAGCAACTCCCTTGCTTGCTCTCCAGAATACGCATCAATAAATTCTAAGGATGCATTATTATAAGTAAAATCGCTAAGAACATGCTTGGTAATAGTATGAACCTCATAATCGTCATCCACTATCATGATTTTCCATTTCCTATCCATATCAACTGGTTCTATATCATCAGTTGATTCATCAAAAAAATCCATATACTCATTGTCTAAAATAACATCATTATTTATCATTAGATTTATTCACCTCTTCTACAGGTATTATGATAATAAATGTTGCTCCATTTCCAAGCTTACTTTTACATTTTATCTTCCCTTTAAATTCCTTGTTTACAATATTATATACAATGTTAAGTCCTAATCCTGTTCCACCCTTCCCTCTTTTTGTTGTAAAAAAGGGATTATATATGTTTTTTATGTCATTTTCACTTATTCCTTTTCCATTGTCCATGTATTCAATTACAATTTCATTAAACCTTTTTACTATATTTATGGTAATTGTCCCTTTGTCTACATCTTCAAATCCATGGACAAGAGAGTTTAAGATAAGGTTTGTTATAATTTGAGATAATGCCCCTGGTGAAGCATATATCTTTAAGTTGTCCTCACAGTTAATATGTATGGTGTGCTTAGTTTTCTTAATCTTGGGATTTAAGCTAAGTACCACATCATTTATATAATCTTTTATTAGAAATTTCCTTTTTTCTTTGTTTGACTGATCTGCTGCTATTTGCTTAAAGCTCTTTACATGGTTTGAAGCTTTTTCTAGATTAATCATAAGAATTTTAACTGTTTCTAAGGTAGTATCTATATATTTTACCAAGTCGGCTCTTTTTAGTTTTCCTGATTCTAGCAATCTTAATATCTCAATGTTTTTTTCCTCAAGATAAGATGCCGCAGTTACATTAACTCCTATAGGAGTATTAATCTCATGAGCTACTCCTGCAACAAGTCCCCCTAATGCAGCTATCTTTTCAGATTGAATCAATTGACTCTGAGTTTGCTTAAGTGTTTCCAATGCAGATTCCAGCTCGCTTTCGGCAACATTACGATCCATTGCAATACTCAAAAGAGTGATTATTACTATAAAGATATTATATTTAACCATGGCAGATGCTTCATTAAAGGAACTGACATACGCTATTGCCCCCCAATTTCTCGTTGTTGAAGATATCGGCATTATCCATATAATATCGTCAGTGTTTTTATATATTTTTTCAGGTATAAGTTCTAATAGAGGAAAGTCTTCTATATCACAGGATAAATTAACACTTTCTCTATTTTTAAATATATCATATAGTGATTTTATTTTAAATTCTTCATGCCCCGATTTGCTTTCTTTCCAAAACCCTACACACTCCCATGAAAAATCATCTGCTAGTTGAGGAAATAAATTCTTAATTCCTTCAATATCTGTAGAAAGTAGTCTTGTGCCTAAATTAGAATTTTTTAAAATTGCATCCTCCAAATACTTTATTATTTTATCTTTTTTATTTGCAGCTTCTTTTTTAGTCACTTTTTCCTCATCGGCATAAGTACTACATCCACATGATCTTCTAAAAACAATCTTGGATTTTAACAATACTGTTCTGCCTCTTATTGAAATATTATCTATTTCATCTATTAAATTTTTTGCTGCTGTATATCCCAAACCATAAATATTTTGGTCTATTGATGTGATACCTGGACTGATTCTTTGAGCAGCCGGGCTATTGTCATAGCCTATTACTGCCACATCATCAGGTGTCAATAATCCATATTCTTCAAGTTCCTTCACAACACCAACTGCTATCCCATCATTACCGGCAAACACTGCTGTAAAATCAATACCATTGTCTATCCACCATTTAATTGCCTCTCTGCCATCTTTGGGTAATGTATATTCAGTTTTGTAAACAAGTTTTTCATCATAAGGTAATCTATTTTTAATTAGTGTGTTTTTATATCCCTCAAAACGCTCCTTTATATCACCAATTCCCATCCATCCTGCAAAACCTATTTTTTTGTGCCCGTGCATTATAAAATGCTCAACAGCTTGGGCAGCACCAAAAATATTATCACTTTTTACCAAAGTACAATTACTCGGCCTGTCATTAACACCAATAAATATAACAGGTTTATTTGTATTAATTATCTCATTCATATAGCTGTTATTAGCACTCTCTGTTAATATTATCCATCCATCTATATGATTGAAAGCCAAAGAATAATACTCTTCAACTTTTTTTACATCAGTAAAAAAGCGACTAATCATATACGTATTAATCACAAACAATTTGATGTTTTTTCCCTTTGCAAAGCTATGAATACCATTTATTAAATTGCCATGATACACTCCATCGGTAAACCTAGTAATTACCCCTATATTCAACATGCCGTAGTTAATCCTTTCTGTGCTTATATATAATATATTAGCACCTGAAAATTAAACTCTTTTATTAAAAAGTTAAATTAGTGTATAAGTATATGTCGGTATAAGATGAATTTTTATAAATGCCCACCTATAAATTAAACTATTTTTATAGGAGTTCACTTAGCCACCAAAGATAAGGGAAGATATATTATAAATGTTGTACCTTTATTGTATTCACTCTCACACTCTATAGTTCCATCAAACTTTTGCTCTATTATGTTTTTTATTATAGTAAGTCCTAAGCCTGAGCCACCATTACCTTTTTCAGTTGTAAAAAAAGGTTCAAAGCTCTTGTCTAAAACTTCTTTTTCCATCCCCTTACCGTCATCACTATACACTATTACAAGACTCTCTTCTTTCTTTTCAAACTTTATGTTTATTTCACCTTTACCTATTCCATTATATCCATATCTTATTGAGTTTACTAATAGATTTGTAAAGACCTGAGATAGCTCCCCAGGGTTACAATAAAGCTGTAGATTATCTTTACACTGAAGGTTTACTTTTATACCCTTCATTTTTAATTTTAGACTAACACTTAAAATAACGTCATTTAAGTACTCTTTTACTTTAAAAACTCTCTTTTCCTCAGTTGTATTATCCACAGCAATCTGTTTAAAGCTTTTTATAACATTTGATGCTTTTTGCAAATTCATTAGAAGTATTTTTACAGATTCATTATTTTTTTCCACAAGCTTTACTAATTCTGATTTTTTCAGTTTATTTGTTTCAAACAAATCTTTTAGCTGATGTGTAATGTTTTCCACATAAGTTGTTGCAGTTATACCTACACCTATGGGGTTGTTTATTTCATGAGCTACTCCTGTAACCAAATTGCTAAGAGATGCCATTTTTTCAGATTCTACAAGCTGTTCTTGTGTATTTTTAAGTGATTCTAGTGTTTCTTTTAAATTTGACATAGCCAGATTTCTGTCTATTGCAATACCAAGAAGGTTATAAAGCACTATATCCATTTCATATACAAACAAATTTGCATCTTTATTAATCTTTCTTATATATGACATTATTCCAACCTTCTTTTTACCTGTTGCAACTGGAAATATTAATATGATATCATCTTGATCTAATTCATAATCTGGCATTAATTCCAAAAGAGGAAAATCCTCCAAATTACACTCAATGCTCTCATTAATGGTTGTTTTTCTAACTCTATCAACAACTGTTTGTATGGTTACTTTTCGTATAGATCCATTATTCTCTTGAAATAGACCAAAACAAAACCATTTGTATTCATCAGTTATTTGAGGAATAATCTTTAGTATATCACTCACACTCAATGTAAAAAGTTTAGCTCCTATACCCGCGTTCTTATATAAGGCATCTTCAAGCCTTTCAATCATAGAATTTTTTTGCTCTAAAACATCATTCGTTATTTCAGTATCAACAGGTTTAAATTGGCACCCACATGACTCTCTGACAACCAACTTTGATTTTACCTTTTTTACTTTCAACTTTTCACCACTAATCAATCTAAGTAATGTTTTTCCTGCCCCCCTGCCTATTTCAAAAGTATTTTGATCCATACTGGTTAAGGCAGGTTTAAGCAACTCTCCCTTGTCAGTATTATCATATCCTATTACAGCAATATCTTCCGGCACATTAATGTTGCCTTTTTTAAGTCCTTTTATTAATCCTATTGCCAAGTAATCGTTGGCAGCAAAAATAGCTGTAAAATCTATTCCCTTTTTAATCATGTCGGTAGCTAATTTTTCACCAAATTCCGGCATGGGTAATTCAACATCATAAACAATACTTTCATCATAAAGACCATGTTCATCAAGTATTTCCTTATACCCTGAATGTCTCTCAACCATATCGTATATTTCGCTAGTACCTACATAAGCTATTCTTTTATGTCCGTGGGATAAAAGATGCTCCATAACATTTCTAGCACCATTATAACTATCATCAATTACTATTGTACAGTTATAAGTATTTTCTCTATGCCCAACCATTACAACAGGCTTACCAGTACTGATAATCTTATTAATATATTCCGGTTTTAAATCTGATGCACCTAAGGAAATAATTATCCACCCATCAATATGGTTAAATGAAAATGAATAATAATCTTCTTCTCCTTCTACATCCATTCTGAATCTATCTATCATATACGTATTGAATATAAAAAGTCTTCCCTTTTCTTGTTTTACGACATTATGTATACCTTTTATTATAGATCCAAAATAGAAATTCTCCACATATCTAGTAACAACACCTATATTCAATGGTTTTTTCTTCATAATAATCATTCCTTCCAGCCTGCTTATTTAAGCAAGACTGACTTTAATTGATATCACCTTATGTTTCGGATAAATATCAATTTTTTTTAATAGCTTCTCTAACGTATACAAAATATGCAAATCTGCTTTTATAGGGTGTATTTAATTATCGTGTTTGAAAATATTTCTATCCTTCTCCACCTGCAACAGTTTCTCAATAAAAACCTTTCGAAATTCTCAATTTTGAAATATCTCGATACCTAAAATATGTTGAAGTATAGAACCTAAACTATCTAAAAAATTGTCCGTTTCTAAGCTAATTAAATCCATAACTTCAAACCACTCTTTGTTTTCAATTCCAAAATCTCCATAAAGATTTTCATAATACTCAAACTCGGTATTTATTTCATCTTCCAGAATAATACTACCTAAATGATTTAAATTAATAGCAGAAATCCACCTCAAGTGTAAATCATTAATCCTTCTAATTTTTCTTGTTAAATCATTGTCTAATTTAACCAAAACTTCGTCATCGCTATTTTCTTCATTTTTATCATATTGATTTAATAAATGAGAAAATAAAACATTAATATCGTGTGTGGTATTGAATATATTAATCCACTTTGTAGAATAACCGCCTATGTTATTAGATACCTCTATTGGATATAGTGAATAATTATAAAAAATTATATACATGTCATATAAACGCCAAGCCTGACCAGTTGTAAGCACGCCAGTATTTAATACTTCTTCAGTAATGTTATAACCATCTAAAATTATATAAACCAACTCTTTTACATCATGGTTTGTTATGCTTGAAACATTAGACTCAATTTTTTTTCTTTCCACATGTAAAACACTACTTGTAATAACTAAAATTATAGATATAAAAATCATTATCATAAAGTGATTTCTTCTTAAAAATTTTAGCATAAACTCACCCTCCTCCATTAATTATTTAATATAACAACTCATTAATATCATTAATTTGATATTTATTCAAAAACTCTACCGTATCATTTTCAATATCCTTCAAAAACTCCCTAAATGGCTTAGGATCATATTCAGATACATCATCTTTATCTATTACATTTGCATAATTTCTTTCTATCGAAGATAACCACAGTCCATTTAACTCCAATAAACATTCTATTTTGTATCTTAAATCATCATCAATTTCAACTAATATATCACTTCGATCTTTTTTTATCATATGCTTTTTATCATCTGAAAAGATATAAAAAAAATCATGAATCGAATTAATAGCTTTTTCAACCATAATTTCATCTCCAAATAATTCAACCCCATATCTTTCAAATTCAGGAACTCGATTTGAATAATTAAATTGTATTGTTGTAAAATTCTCCACAGTAATATGCTTTGTTTCTAGTATTTCATTTAATGCTTTTTGTCTATGTTGAATGCTTCTAATTAAAAATGCCATAGATGTATTGCTAATATTTCCAGCAGAACTATATTGATTTATTAATCTATATTCATTAACATTAATAAGTACAAGAAATACAATAAATATGAAAAGACCTACTTTTAAAGATTTTTTATTCATGAAAACGTTCATAATAGTTACACCTCTTTCAATTAATATCGTTATTATATAAAGGTGCATTTACTCTTTATGCATCCTGCTATAATAACTAGTATATCTATATATTCTACAACCTATTGCTTAAATGAAAATACACCTCTTATTTTGTGATTTTTTAAATATTACAACGCATTCATTATATAAATATAATTATATCATATCGCCATAAATTGCAGTATAAATAAAACATTCTTTTACTCAAATCTAACATCGAAATCTACAATAACATAAGCTGAAAAATCATCTTTCTCATAACTAGGATATATTTTAACTAATCCATTTAGCTTTATAAAATCTCCACTTGACCTTAAATATCGTTTTTTAGATTGTCCAGCAATAAATTGAATAGGTACAAGATAAGTGTTTATTTGATCTTCTATTTTTGTTCCAGTAGCATACGGCCACTGCTGACCTAACTCTGATGATGATTCATTTTCAAATTCGTTTATCAATTTATCAATTGAGTCTATGTAATCCCACACTTCTACGATTGTGCCTAAATAAGGTATTTTAGACGCTAAGGGCTTGATAAGTTCTAAATCACTTTTCTTAGCCTTTAGTACTCCATCTATCTGATTAGATTCAAAAACAATTTCAGAATCAGGATCTAATTGTATACCCATTTTGACATTCTCAATTAACACTCCTTTATTACTATTAACTAATTTGATTCTATTTTCCATTGGTTCATAATATACTTCAAAATTCTCTTGTATATTTAAACTAGTATATACCTCATTATTACTATCATTTCTTTTCGTATTATGAGCTTGTGAAATATAATGTACCCTATTAAGAACAGTATAAGTAGGTGTTACCTTACCCCCACTTGCCTCAACCGTTTGAGCATAATACATAAATGCTGATTTAGATATATTAGCATCAATAGTAGGATTGATATAGTATTTTTTTTCATGCCTTCCCACCATAATATCTTCTTTTGGATTAATGTAATAAAATAAATCAGATGGTATATCATAATCATCTAAATAAATCCACTCATTTGATCTAAAAACACCTCTTTGAGACTCTTTTAAATCCTCGAACAATCTCTCATACTCTCCTCTATCTACATTAACATGCGTAAATCCATAATCTTTAGTTTCTAAAGGATTAATCTCTGATAATTCCGAATTAAGATCATGTCTAATTTCAACTTTTCCACCTTTCCACCATTCGTCAATAAGCCTTATATTCCATGGATCGGGCAGAGCACTATTTTCCTTACTGTTTGAAGATCTTCCTCTATCTATTAAAACACTATTTGATATACTCTGAAATACATTGCTTGTCTGTCTATCTATATCGTCTTGAGTATAGCCTTCTTGATTGTCTATAAAGTAAAACCTTCCACCTGTTGCATCAGCAATAGCTTTTAGAAGATCTGCTTCTGTTTGTGTTCCTAAAGCTATTGTGTTTATAACAAATCCTTCTTTTGCTAGTTCTTTTGCTAATGCAAGTTCTTGCCTAATTCTTTCTCCATCTACTGTAACCATTCCATTTTCTCTGTTTGCTATTCCATCTGTTAAAAGTACAATTATCTTTTCTCTTGTGCTGTGTTCATAAAACATATCTGCACCTTTTCTTATTCCGTCAGTTATGTTTGTAGCACTGCCACCTGGGTTTCTCATACCATCTAATATGTCAAGTAAAACATCTCTATTACCTGAATCTGTAATCCAATGTTTTTCATACCCACTTCTATCAAATCCAGCAAGTCCTATTCTCTGAGAATTTACGTTATTAAATCCAAAAGAATTCCTTATAAATCTCTGTGTTGCTTCTACACTTGCATCATTTGGATCATATCTTCTCATACTAGCTGATTGATCTAATACAAATACAATATCTGATTGCAAAAAATAATCGGTATTTACTGAACCAGGTATAAACTCACTAAAATGTGTCGTCTCACCCACTATAACCTGATTTTCTTTGTCAACATAGACATTGTCTATCTCTTCTAACTGTTGCGTTTCAGGGTTTGCATGGAAAATAGTTAGTTCATCCTCTTTTATATCACCTAATTCTTCTCTGTTGTATGATACTCTAATTTCTGCATATTCAAAAGGAAATCCCCCATTGGTTATTTCTACTGTTTTTCCTATAGTTCCTTCTAAATTATCTAAAAGAGTGTTGCCTGAATTCCATATCTGCAATGGAGACATTACTACATTTGCATCCCCCCATATTGTAACTTCAACTCTTCCATCTTCTGATACTGCACTTTTTTGAGACTTAACATTTTCATGTTGAAGTGTTGGATCTAAACCTAACTTGACAGCTGCTCCATCATATATTCCATCACCGCTTGTGTCAGGACTTAAGGGGCAAGTACCATAAACATATATTTCATCATAATCTGATATGCCATCTTCATCTGTATCCCATTTAAATGGATTTGTTCCATGCTCTAATTCTTCTCTGTTTGTAAGTCCATTTCCTGAATAATCTGCATCTAAGTCAATTGATTCTACATCAAATACAATTTCACTGCTTACTTTCACCTGTTGTGAATATGGACTTTCACCATGACGATTAATAGCTTCTACAACATAATAATATGTATTTCCTTCTTTTACTTCAATATCAATAAAGTCTTTTCTCAAACGATTTTCTTCTATAAGGTAATAAGGTCCTCCGTCATTACTTCCTCTATATATGTTGTATCTATCTGCACCATTTTCATTTGACCAATAGAGTCTTACTGTATTGTTATACCATGCTCCTGTCAAATAAGGTGCCTCTGGCTCAGTTAAAATAGACACTATCATCTGTCTCCAGAATTCTCTGTCAGATGGAATAAAATTGTAATAATCTTCAGACTCTTCTAAAATCAACATGTTAAACATATGTAATCCTTTACCGTTTTCCATGTTAATAGTCTGTCCTTCTTCACCTGCTAATACCGTCTTATGAGTACCATCTGCTTCAAACACATTATCATTAGGCGTTTCCTTTATTATGAAATCTCCTTTTAGCTCCAGTGTTCCTGCTATAAGAGAACCATTATAGCTACTCTGTGTTTGTATTATCATATCATCTTCTACAATGACATGATCTTTATAGTTTATCATTTTTAAAACAGCATTGTTTTTTAAATGATACCCCCCTTCTACCTGGAGAGTTCCTCCATTTATATACATTGTTCCACCATTTACTATTACATCTTTTGAAACTTCCATTTTTCCATTTTGCATATCAATTAAAGGAACTTCTGTAGATAATACATTTCTTCCCTGTCTATATACTCCACTTAAAACTATTTCTCCTTCATTTAAATGGATTTTTCCTGAATTTTTTATACTATTTGCTGTTAAATTCATACCATTAATATTAAATACAGTGTTTTCAAACACTTTTATGTCATCACTTATTTTTCCTGTATCTTCTTTTAAAGTTATTTCTATTGGATAATCATCAGGTGTTCTATTAAATTTATCAGTGGCCTTTTTAAGAGTTATATCATCATTATCTTTTATTGACATCATAATATCTTTCATATTTATTATGTTGTCATTGTTTACATCGCCTTTCCACATATTTAGTGGCTTATCCATACTTCCAAGCTTAAGTGCATACATTCCTGCCGGAATATTTAAAAATCTATCTAAGTACCCTTCCTTGCTTATTTTTAATGTAACTGCTTCTTTTGTATCAGGAATATATTTTATTTTAAAATATCCCTCATCATCTGCATCAGTACTTACTATTACCTTTTTATTTTCATTAAATATTTCTAATTTAGTCTCTTCAAATGTAGAAGTATCAAGATGCCCCTCAATAATATATTCTTCTAAAGCTTCTCCATTTTCTAATTCCTCATCTTCTTTTAATTCCGGCTCGGAATTATTAGGTATAGAATTATCATCATAATCCTCTGAAGTGTTTTCTTCTATATCTTCTTTACTTTCAGAATGTTCATTTTCCAGTTCTTCAGACACTTCTGTTTCAGAATTGTTTATCACAGATGCTTCATTGTATAATCCATCTTTTATTATTTTTTCTGTTTCAATAAGGCTTCCATACCAATCAAACAATAAAATACCTTCTCTATTTATATTTGCATCAGCTCTTAAGTATTTATTATCTTTATCATCTACAAATTCTATTGAAGTATCTCCAGACTCTATCACCTTAAATTCTATTCTTGCAAGTTCACCTTTCACTTCTTTACTTTTGTTGTCTCTAAATGTTTCAAGACAATCAACTGCTCTACCAAAATTAATTCTTCCTCTGTTAAGGTCATGGTATGCAACTGACACATAATTTTCATTTGAAAGTATACTCTCAGCATATGGAACTGTATCTTCTTTGTAAGGCTCTTTGGTTTTATGATCTATAGGCTTTAATACATCAGGGTCATATTTAATATTTATTTCATATCCTGCAAGATTAGATATTCCACCTATATTAATTCTAGCAGTAATTATATCCCCTACCTTTGCATCTTTGTTTTCTAGAAAAATATTAATCCCTTCATCAGGAAATTGTATAGGAGTTACATTTCTACTAGTTCTATTTGACCTTCTAGGTGCTTGTGTTGGTTCTAGTGTTGGTTCTGGTGTCTGTGTTGGACTTGGTGTCTTAGGTGGTTCTAGTGGAATTAGCCCATCTGGTATATCTACATATTTTAATACTACGTCAAGCATTTTAACTGCTTCTGCCCTTGTTATCATTCTAAAAGGCCCGAATGTACCATCTGGATAACCTTTTATTATTTCATGAGATGCAAGATTTTTTATACTTTTATACGAATATTCAGAAAATGTATCTTCATCTTTAAAGCTAACATCGTTAGCACCTTCAAAAAACCCTACATCAAAAAGCTTTGCAACAATCACTGCTGCATCCTGCCTGCTCATATTCTCCGTTGGTCTAAATGTCCTATCATCAAAACCTTGTACTAATCCTTCACTTAAAGCATATGCAATGGAATCATAAAACCAATCGTCTTTTTTTACATCAGAAAAATTCAAATCTTCTACTTCTTCTACTGTCTCCTTAAATATGTTCACAACCATAGCGGTAAATTCTGCTCTAGTTACAAGTTTGTCTGGACGAAATAGACCATCATCATAACCTAATATCCAGTTCTTTTCTACAAACTTTTCAATAACATCACTACACCAATGCCCCTCAATATCTTGAAAAGAATGTTTTTGCTGCCCTTGTAAGTTTGTCCCTGCATATGCAAAAGACAACCCCGTCATAAGCATACAAAAAATCAGCGCATAAGAAATAAGACTTTTTTTTACTTTCATTTTAAAATACCCCCTAATTAAATAAAATCTTTCATAAAATATAATTTATTTTACATTATTTACTTGCATTATATATTGTTTGTTTTGTATTTATTTTACATCGCGTTAATTGTATCACCATACATCTTCTTTGTACAGTCCTATTTTTTGAAATTTCTTTATCAAGTATTTACGACTTTACTTTTTCAGAAACCCCTTATTGAAGATACTCTTAAAATATAGTATCATTGATATTATCAATTATTTGTGAGGAAATTTTTATGCTTAATTCTATTTTTAACTTATTAACAATCGCAATATTGTTTTTAATATTTGTAATTCCTTTTGTAATTACTATTTTAAATATAATCAATCTTATAAAAAAAACACCAATTAAAGAAAATGTTATTGACTTTATTACTTTTTTTCTCGGCTTACCACTTACTATTATTCTTTTTAACTTATTAGAGCTAAAAGAATACCATGAACCACTTTACACTAGAACATTTGAATTTCAATTTCATACGCCAATCTCAAGTGAATATATGAAAATAATACTATTAGTTGGATTTATCTCAATATTAGGCTACTGGATTTTACGAATTCACAAAAAGAATATGTCTCCTGTAAAAAGCATTCTATCTATTTCAACAATTTACTTAGGAATTGGCCTTAGCATCTTATTTATTATTCAGTTGTCAAAAAACATTTTTACTTCGGGTTACATGTTTCCCTTTGAAATACTATTTTTAAGTCTATTTCCTCTAAATTATATATTATGTTCTGTTAGACTAATTAGACAGGTGATTTTTTTACATGTACATAATCGAACAGATAATAGTTTTCATAGAAAAAAGATGCTAATAAAAAATACTGAAAAAGAAATCCCATCTCTCAATTCTGAATACCAAATAGAAAAAGCAGAATCTAAAGAAACCCAAGTTATGTATAAAAGCAAATTATTAAATCTTTCATACAAAATACTATCAAAAAGTGTACACTGGTACACTGCTGCTTTTATTCTTGTGATTCCTGTTCTAGGGCTTTTATTAGGTTTTCTTGTACTGTTTGGACAGTCACCAGATTCAATTATTAAAGCATTTACCCAGACAAGTGATTGGACATTATCCCAAAAAATATCACCCCCTCCAATAGAATATGAGGGACATTATTTATGTACAGTGGCTCTAAAAGGACATGAAAAACTTGTTAAGCCAACAAGAAAAGGCATTAGACATGGTAAAACTATTATTGTAAACAGACAGCTTTGTATTGCAAATGCATTTGAACAGTTAATTCAAGAAAAAGCCCCTTTATTTCATAAGTCCATAAGAACTATATATAATAAGTATGGTTACCCTTTATCAAGACATATCAAAACCAATTGGCAGGCAGATATTATATATATATTAATGAAACCTTTAGAATGGTTTTTTCTCATTGTACTATACACGTTTGATATTAAACCAGAAAATAGAATTGCACTACAATATATTTCAAAATAAATTAAAAAGCATGAATTTACTTTGTCTGTTTCAAGTTACCATGTAAAACGCCACCTTACTAGAAGATGGCGTCTTAGAATTTATAATGACTTTAAAACTTTTTAATATCAGATACCCTAGATTCACCCTTCATTAATTGCTCTAATAATTCTATCCCACATAGCATCAAGAACCCCTTCTGCTGTATTAACACTCCTATCACAAAAATATATTACTTTTATGTCATCCTCAATATTAATTGTAAATATGGAGAAAAAGCCATCGTAAAATATTCCATCATGTCCAATAAAGTCTTTTTGACGTGACCATACACCCAATCCATAATTATCTCGAATTGGAGTGCACATTTTTTCAATAGTTTCCTTTTTTAATACCTTATCTGTTGTAAACACTTGGGAATATTTTGACATATCCTCAACATTTGAAAACAGTGCTCCTCCTGAGTTAGAAAGAGTACTATGAAATTTTCTTAGTTCTTTAAGATACTCTTCATCGTCATACTCATCTGATAAAGGTCTTGAATAAATATCTAGTTCTTCTTCAAAAAGCCAAGTATTTTCCATATTGAGCGGCTTAAAAACAATTTTATTTAAATAATCTATGTAAGACATTTGAGAAACTTCTTCAATTACCTTTCCAAGAATACCATATCCTACATTTGAGTAGGAATATTGTTTTCCAGGCTCAAAAAGCAGCTCAAAATCAGAATTAATAATAACATCTTGGACTTCACTATGGTAATCAAACTCGTCATTTAACCCTTTTAAAAGTTCTACCAACTCTTCTATATCTAACAGAGCCGGTTCATTTAAAAAGACTTTGGGAATCTTGAAATTCAGAATTTTTTATAAAAAATTCTATATTAATATCCCATATGTCACGTGGAATTCCAGACTGGTGACTTATTGACATTCTCCTCTCCCTAAAGTAAGAAGGATTCTTGCTTCACA
>NZ_JAVDDS010000035.1 GCF_030848475.1 Herbivorax alkaliphila | reverse complement strand
TAAGATTTCTACAGAATCAGAGGAAGAGGATCAAGATTTATTTTATGATTTTGAAGATGGAACAACTCAAGGATGGAGTCCGAGAGGCGATGTAACTGTAGAAGCAGTTGATGAAGAGGCATATGCTGGGAATTACAGTTTAAAAACAACAGGAAGGGCTGATAATTGGCAAGGTCCAAGTCTTAACTTAATTAATTTACTAGAAAAAGATACTGAACATCATGTTTGTGCCTATTTAAAGGTTGTAGAAATGCCTGAAGGGTTAGAGGATCCATTAACTTTTACTGTATCTGTAGAAGAATTGCCTACAGATTCAGAAAATGGCGATAAAAGTTGGGAAGAAGTAGCTAGTGTTGAAATAGCTGATACTGAATGGGTTCAAATAAGTGGTGTATATACATTTGAAGAAGACATGGATGAACAAACATTATATGTTGAATCAAATCATGAAGAGGTAGGTTTTTATATCGATAATGTAAGTATAGGTAAAGATCAAACTGGTATTATAGCTGATTTTGAAGATAGTATTGGTGATTGGGACATTAGAGACAGCGACGGTGGCAGCATAGAATTAACAGAAGATGATAACCATACAACAGGTGGATCTCAAAGCTTGAGTGCAACTGTATCCACCCAGTATAATGGTCCAATTTTGGATGTTATGGGCAAAATGCACAGAGGTCATAGGTATCAATTATCTGCATGGGTGAAAATGGCTCCAGAACAAACGCCAACTTCACTGCGTATTAGTGTGCAAAGTGGAAGTGCTACATTCACTAACGTATCTGAAGATGTAACTGCAACGGATGAAGAGTGGGTAAAGTTGTCAGGTGAATTTACACTAGGGGTTACTCCAAGTGTATTGAATGCTTATGTAGAAACGCCAGAAGTACCTGATGACGATGTAACATTTTACATGGATGATTTTGTAATTTCCTATATTGGTCCTGTAGGTGCTAGTAAACCAATTCAAACTGATTTGACACCGATTAAAGATATTTATCAAGATTATTTCTTGATTGGTAACATAGTATCATCGGTAGACTTACAAGGTAATAGACTTGAACTTCTTAAGCACCATAACGATATTGTTACAGCAGAAAATGCAATGAAGCCGGATTACGTTTATGATACTAATCGAGAATTTGACTTTGATGCACAAAATGAACTTGTAGCAGGAGTGGAAGAAGCAGGTCTAGACTTGTTTGGTCACGCGTTGGTATGGCACCAGCAAATGCCTATATGGTTGAGTACCGATGAAGAGGGTGAACCATTAGAACGTGAGGAAGCTCTTGAAAGTCTGAGAACTCATATCACAACAGTTGTGGAGAATTTTGAAGACAAAGTGATTGGATGGGATGTAGTCAACGAAGCTATTAGAGATGGCTTGTCTGATACAGCAACTCCTGACAATTGGGAATGGGCACTGCGTGAATCTCCTTGGTATAATGCAATTGGACCTGATTATGTAGAACAGTCATTTAGGATTGCAAAAGAAGTGCTTGAAGAAAATGGATGGTCAGATGTTAAGCTTTATTATAATGATTACAATGAAGATAATCAACAGAAAGCAGCGGCAATGTATAGCATGGTTAAGGACATTAATGATCGATATGCAGCAGAAAATGATGGCGAGTTGCTAATTGATGGTATAGGAATGCAGTCTCACTACAATATTAATACAAATGTAGAAAATGTTCGTTTATCTTTAGAAAGGTTTATAGAATTAGGTGTTGAAGTAAGTATCACAGAGCTTGATGTTGTTGCTGGATCCGATTCTGTACTTTCAGAAGATGAAGCAATTGCTCAAGGCTACTTATATGCAGAATTATTTAACCTCTATAAAGAACATGCTGAACACATTGAACGAGTGACTGTTTGGGGATTAGACGATGGTGCAAGCTGGAGAAGTGATAGAAATCCAGTGTTGTTTGATGCAGACTTGCAAGCTAAGCCAGCTTATTATGCAGTCATAGATCCAGATGCATTTATAGAAGAGAATCCACTTCAGATAATAGAATCTAAAAAAGAGAAAGCAGTTTATGGAACACCTACTATTGATGGTAATGTAGATGACATATGGAGCGAAGCACCTGAAATAAATGTTAATCAGTATCAAACAGCGTGGGAAGGTGCTACTGGAGTTGCTAGAGCACTTTGGGATGAAGATAATTTATATGTACTGGTTCAAGTTAATGCTAATGTGCTTGACAACAGTAGCGAAAACCCATGGGAGCAGGATTCCGTTGAGATTTTCATTGACCAAAATAATTACAAAAGTACATTTTATCAAGAAGATAACCATGGACAGTATAGAGTGAGCTTTGAAAATGAAGCTTCTTTCAATCCTGCAAGTATAGCTGAAGGATTTGAATCAGCAACAAGTATTTCAGGAACAAACTATACGGTTGAAGTTAAAATTCCGTTAACTGCAATAAGTCCAGCTAAAGATATGGATATTGGTTTTGACGTTCAGATTAATGATGCAGAAAATGGTTCTCGTGTGAGTGCTGCTGCATGGAATGATTTAACAGGTACAGGTTATATGGATCCGTCAGTTTTCGGTGTGCTTACTCTTGTTGATGAGATTGGATCAACTGGAGGAGGAACTAAAGCTCCAAGTAGACCTGACAGTACAGGAGATACCGACGATACTGATGATGAAGATGATGAAGACAAAGATGATGATGCAGATTCAGTGGACGATACAGATGAGTTAGAGGAAACTGCTGTTGTCGTTGAATCAACTGTTGATGATGAAGGTAAAGCTATAGCTAATGTAAGTGAAGAAGCATTTGAAGAGGCATTAAGTAATGCTAAAGATGGAAAATTGAAAGTTAAAGTTAAGGGTGCAGAAGATAAAAATGATGTATCAGTTAAACTTATTGCTGAGCAGGTGAGAGACTCATCAGAAACAGGGGTTAAGGAAATTGAAATTAATACAGGTATTGCTAGCGTTGAATTGCCAACATCCTTGTTTAGTGAGTCAAAAGATGATGAAGAGATAGAACTGAATGTAAGTAGGGCAGATACAGCTAGTTTATCTGAAGAAGTTAACAGAAGAGTAGGTTCAAATAATGTATATAGATTTGGTTTGTCGGTAGGAGAGCAAAAAATAAGCCAATTCGGTGAAAATCAAAGAGTAAGAGTATCCTTTGATTACACACTGGAAGCAGGCTTAAATCCAGGACAGGTTGTAGTGTATTATATTACTGAAGATGAAGAATTTGAAGTTGTAAAAAATGGACATTACAAAAATGGTAAGGCTCAGTTTAAGGCAAAGCACTTTAGTCAATATACAGCTATTCCAGTTGAAGTAACCTTGGCAGATTTAGATGATACTTCATGGGCTAAAAACGGTATCATAGCTCTTGCCGCTCGTGATATAGTAAAAGGTGTATCTGAAGACTCATTTGAACCTTTGAAAAACGTGACCAGAGCAGAATTTATACAAATGCTTGTTAATACATTTGGCTTAGAATCTGAGGGACAGTCAGGTAATCCATTTAGCGATGTTGAAGCAGGTGCATGGTATGAAGAAGCTGTAATAACCGCTTACGAATTAGGTGTTGTAAAAGGCAGAACAGATGGATCATTCGGTGTGAATGACGAAATAAGCCGACAGGATATGGCAGTAATGACTTATAACACTTTAAAATCAGTGGGAATTACTTTAAATCTTACTGAAGAAACGGTGAAATTTAAAGATGCTTCAGCGATTTCTGAATATGCAAAAGAATCTGTAGAAGCAATGCAACAAGCAGGAGTTATAAGTGGTATGGCAACTGGTGAGTTTGCTCCAGTGGCAAACGCAAACAGGGCACAAGCAGCAGTGATTTTATACCAACTTATTGATGAACTATAATATATAACTTAATAACAAAAACTCCGCTGTTTTAAAAAAACAGCGGAGTTTTTGTTTGAAGTTTATATCTTATTCTAAGACTCCACATTCTATAAGGTGGAGTTGAGTATCCACCTGAAGCCTCGATGTTTAGCTTTAGCTAAACGAGTTCACAGCTTTCTTTCCTATTGTAATTTAAAGTTTTTTGTAATAAACTATTCATTGTAAAGTTATTTAATCATAGGGGTTCATAAAAACTCTAGTTTTTATAAATTTCTACGTTGGGAATTAACAAGGAAAATTCTCTTAACTAGTTTAAAGAAAGTGTTTAAGCTGACTGTATTTGCCTATGCAACGGATAGTGAGGAGCCGTCGAAGTAAACCATGGGGTTCCTTGGCAAATTTTTTTGATTTTAAAGGATGGTATAAATGAAGTTGTTGACATTTAGTGATTATGAAAAAATTGTTATTGATGATATATCCTTAATAGATGTGCGTGCTCCTGTTGAATTTGAAAAGGGAGCGTTTAAAAATGCAGTTAATTTGCCTATTATGAATGATGAGGAAAGGCGTTTAGTTGGTATTTGTTATAAAGAAAATGGTAATGAAGAAGCTGTTAAATTAGGGCATGAGCTGGTATCTGGAAAAGTTAGAGAAGAGCGGATAAGTGCTTGGATAAAGCAATTAGAGAAATACCCTAATTGCATTATATATTGTTTTAGAGGAGGACTTCGTTCTCAAATTGCTCAACAGTGGATTAATAAGGCTATAAAAGGTGAAATACCAAGGCTCCAAGGTGGATATAAAGCATTTCGCAATTACTTAATTGATAAGCTTGAACCATCACAGCAAAAAAGTAAGCCTGTTTTAGTAGGTGGATGTACAGGAGCAGGCAAAACTATTATACTTAAAAAACTTGAAAACTCTATAGACCTTGAAGGAATAGCAAACCATAGAGGGTCATCTTTTGGTAAAAAAGTTACCCCTCAGCCTACTCAAATAAATTTTGAAAATAATCTTGCATATAAACTTATAAAGCACGAACATGAAGGTTATAGATATATGATACTTGAGGCAGAAGGAAGAAATGTAGGAAAGTGTTTTCTACCAAAGTCTTTAGCACAATTTTATAAAAGTGGTGATTTGGTTATTGTTAATGCTTCTTTAGAACAACGTATTCAAAACACTATGAATGAATATGTGTATGAATCTCAAAAAACTTATATGAAGGTATATGAGGATGAAGGACTTTTAAAGTGGTCTATATACATAAAAGATAGTATAGGCAGGTTGAAAAAAAGATTAGGAGAAAAAGGTTATAGAGAATTAATTTATTTATTTGAACAGGCTTTTTCACAGCAGATGAATACGGGAAGTTATGAAGGTCACAAAAAATGGATAGAAATTCTTTTAACAGATTATTATGACCCTATGTATAAATATCAAATGAAAAGAGACAAAGAAAATATTGTGTTTGAAGGGACTCCAGAGGAAGTTTTAGATTATTTAAAAAGCAATTATTCTAAGTGAACCCGTTTAGATATAGAGTAAGTTTATGTTTTCTATAAGAACTTTTCTTAGATATTTAGGACGTGATACCACATGGTATCTATAGGAATAAAATATTAATTAGATTTATTTAGTATAAAAGTAAATACTTATTATTGATGGAGTAAAATTTAAAAAGAGCGGTTACACTTGTTTATATATAGGTGTAGCTGCTTTTTTATAGTTTGTTTAATTATTAGTTTTATAAATCGGTATGGCACTAAAGAGAAAATATTCCAGAGAAGTTATCTAGGAAAATTAAAAACCATAGCGTATCTTGTCGTTGCTATGATATACTTGTATTAAATTATTTTAGAGGGAGTGAATGCTTTTGAATAAACACAATGTAAAAAAAGAATATACTATGCGTAAAAACAAGTATTTCAGTCAGTTTAAAGAAGAAAAAAAGAAATATGATAAACTAAGTAATTTAAGACTGATGGTATTTGGTGGGATAATACTTGGTGGAGTATTTATATATTATAATTATTCCATATTAGGTGCTGGAATTATACTATGCTCTATAATTTCCTTTATTTATTTAGTTTTGCAACATGAAGAAGTAAAAAAGAAAAAGGAAATGTCATATGCATTAATGAATGTTAACCAAAAATCTCTTGATAGAATCAATGGAAAGTGGAAAAAATCTACTAATAAAGGCGAGTTGTATGTTGATGTAAATCATCAATATAGCTATGATTTAGATGTTTTTGGACATGCATCCTTGTATCAATGGATTAGTGAAGCTTTTACATACACAGGAAAACATTTTTTAAAAAATGTATTAATTAATCCAGTAAAAAAGATTGAGGAAATAAGGAAAAGGCAAAGTTCAATACTCGAACTAGCAGATAATCTTGATTGGAGGCAAAATTTCCTTGCTTCAGGAAGTTTTATAAAGAATGAAAATAAAAGTCCGGAATCATTAATAAAATGGGCAGAAAAAATCACTAGACTATTTGAAAAAACATGGGTTCGTGTTGGAATAAAGATGATGTCAACTGTAACGGTTCTTTCGATTCTATTTACGTTTTTAATTCATGTGTATTTTATATACCTTGCATTCGGAATGTTATTTATCAATGCAATTTTATTTCTCCTTGAATTAAAATATTATTCTAATGTTTTTGAAGTTGCCATCAAGAATAAAAATACAATTTCTGTGTATAAAGATTTATTAAATAAAATTGAAAATGAAAGCTTTAAATCAGAATATATAAATGAAATTAAATCAAATTTATTAGATTCTAAGAAAAATTCCACTTCAAAACAAATAAAGAAATTGTCAATTATAGTGGAAATGATGAGTTTAAAATACAGCAATGTTTTTTACTTGATTATAAATTTGTTTTTTTTATGGGATTATCATTGTATTGTGGCTTTGGAAAAATGGAAAAGGAAATCTGGGAAAAATATAAGAAAATGGGTTGAAGGTATTGGAAAATTTGAAGAGCTTTTGAGTTTTTCAAACATACCATATGAGAATAGTAAGTGGGCTATCCCTAAATTTGTTGAAAAAAAACATACTTTTTTGGCTAAAGAAATGGGGCATCCTCTATTGCATCCTGAAGAACGAATATGTAATAATCTTTCTATTAATGGCTTTGGTAATATTTTGCTAATTACAGGTTCGAACATGTCAGGAAAAAGTACATTGCTACGAACAGTTGGAATTAATTTGGTGTTGGCATATTCAGGTGCACCAGTCTGTGCAAAAGACTTTACCTGTTCTGTAATGGATGTTTATACATCAATGAGGGTAAATGATAACTTAGAAAAAAAGATTTCATCATTTTATGCAGAGCTATTAAAGATTAAGACTATAGTGGAAGCAGCAAATAAAGATAATTCCATACTTTTTTTACTGGATGAAATTTTCAGAGGAACAAATACAAAAGATCGTCATTTAGGGGCAAAAGCAGTATTAAAAAAGCTTGGACAAATTGGTGCAATAGGACTTGTTTCGACACATGATTTAGAATTGGGAGAATTAGAAGAAGATAAAGAGATTAATGTTAAAAATTATCATTTTACAGAAAAGTATATAAATGAAAAAATCATATTTGATTACAAACTATATCCAGGGATATCAAAGACTACAAATGCGATTTACTTAATGAAAATGGTTGGCATAAGTGATTTTTAAAGCGAAATCATTTAGCTAAAGCTAAACATCGAGGCTTTAGGTGGAGACTCAACTCCACCTGAAGATTTATTCTAAGACGCCACCTTATATAAGGTGGCGTCTTAGAATAAAAAAATAAAAAAATAAAATTAATACACTTAAAATAGATACACTTATAGAATACTTAAACATAGAGGGAAATTTTTGTAGGGTGGTGATTTGGGGTATAGCATTCTAAAAGCAATCAAAAGAAAAATAAGAGAAAAAGGTCGAATAAGATAATGATAAATAAAAAAAAAAGAAAGATTCTTAGGAGGGGGATATATGTTGAAAAAATATTCTATATTGGTTTTATTTTTGGTATTGATTTTGGGCATGTTTAATATAGGTTATGCAAATACACCTTTGTATGGTGACTTAAATGGAGATGGTGTAATTGATTCTTCTGACATCACGTTAATGAACCGACATATTATGGAATTAGCAATTCTTAATGATATTACTACAGCGGATTTGAATGGAGATGGTGTAGTAGATTCAACAGACTATACATTGTTGAAAAGGTATCTTTTAGAAGTTATAGATAGATTTCCTGTTGAAGACGCTGTTACACCTGTGACGCCACCACCTGCATTAGGAGATGGTGAAATAAATTTAAGTTCTAATATAACTTATTCAGGATCAGGTATATCAGTAGATGGCTCTACTGTTACAATTTCATCAGGTGGTGAATATACAGTAGATGGAACTTTAACAGATGGAATGGTACATGTAGATACTTCACAGGAAGTTACACTCAGCTTAAGTGGTGCAAATATAACTAATTCAAATGGTCCGGCAATTTACATTGAGAATGCAGAAAAGGCAAATATTGTATTAGTGGATGGTACAACAAATAGCTTAAGTGATGGAAATAGTAGTATTTATGATACTGACAATGCAGATGTTGAAGGAACTATATCTAGTAATGCTGCATTAGAGATTAATGGTGATGGAACTTTAAATGTAAGAGGTAATTACGACCATGGTATTATAAGCTATTCTGATCTTTACATTAAAAGTGGAAATATTAATGTGCAAGCTGCTGTAACAGATGGTATACATGCGAAAGATTATATAGAAATTACTGGAGGTACTGTATCTATTGATGCTGATTCTGACGGCATAGACAGTAAAGGAAGTGTCTATATAGACGGTGGTATTTTTGAAATAGCAGCTGGAAAGCATGGTATAACAGTAAATGAAGATATAAGAATAGATAGCGGAGATTTTACTATTGACGCTGTAAGAGATGGTATTAATGCTGATGGTAACATGAGAATAGATGGAGGAGACATAAATATCGAATCAAATGAAGAAGGATTTGATGTAAGTGGAAATCTAATAATAAATGATGGTGTAATAAATATAGTATGTCCTGAGGATGGTATGGACATTTCAGGTGATATAGAAATTAACAGGGGAACAATTAATGTAAGGTCAATTGAAGAAGATGCAATAGATTCTAATGCGTCAATAGTAATCAATGGTGGAAGATTTACATTAATTGCAGGAAAACACGGAATAACAGCGGATGAAGATATAACAGTAACTGATGGGGATATTACCATTACTTCACAAAGAGATGGATTTAATACTGACAGAAATATGCGAATAGATGGTGGAGTAATAAATATTGAAGCAGGTGAAGAGGGTATTGATACCAGTGGTGATTTAAGGATAGACAATGGTGAGATAACTATAGAGTGTCCTGAAGATGGTTTTGATATTTCAGGTGATATAGTAATAAATGGAGGTACATTTAACATACGTTCAACTGAAGAAGATCCTATAGATTCAAACGGGTCAATAACTATTACAGGTGGAACTTTTATACTTTATGCTGGAAAAGATGGTATAAAAGCAGATTATGATATAACAGTAGAGGATGGAGATTTTACTATAGTTGCAGACTCAGATGGATTTGATGCAGACAGAAATATTTATATAAAAAATGGTACTTTTAATATAACAGCAGAAAAAGATGGTATAACAGCAGATGATGATATTATAATAGAAGATGGAATATTCAACATAACAGCCGAGTCTGATGGTCTTGAAGCCGATGGATATTTAGAAATTTATGATGGAGATTTTTATATATCTGCCTATGATGAAGCAATACGTGCTATTATGGATATAGTAATTCACGATGGTACTTATGATATTCCTAGATCTTTTGAAGGTATTGAAAGTGATGAAGGAACAGTTACAATTCATGATGGAGATTTTACAATAGTAGCTAGGGATGATGGAATCAATGGCCAAATAGACGTTACCATAAATGGTGGAAACTTTCACATAACTGCAGATGGTGATGGTATTGATTCAAATGGAACATTTCATATTACAGGTGGATATGTATATATTGATGGTGGGGCTTTCCCTGAAGGAAGCATAGACTGTGATTCAAATACATTTTCTGTTACAGGTGGAACTATTATAGGAATGGCTGCAAATACAAGCCCGATTACAGAAGAAGCTACTACACAGCCGGTATTGGTGCTTGGAGGAGCTTCAGCAGGTTCAACTGTTAGCATTATAAGTAATGATGGTGCAGAATTGCTAGATATCACAATGCCAAGAAATCACGATACATTATTATATACATCTCCAGAACTTAGGTTGAATACTACATATACAATGTATGTCAATGGAAATCCAGAAAGGACATTTACAACAGATTCAATAGTTACAGTCGATGGAGGAACAATATTTGATCCATTCGGCGGCGGAGGTTTCGGCGGCGGTTGGGACTTCGGCGGAGGCGACGGAGATTTCGGCGGCGGTGACTGGGACTTCGGCGGCGATGACCAGTGGCAAGGATGGTAACACCATTCTAACAAAGGCATTTTTTTTCTCCTTGAATTAATAAATAAAAAAACAGTCTCTTATATAAGAGGCTGTTTTTGATTGAAGTCTTGGAACAAAGTGAAAGAATTAATATGAAAGGGGCTTGATGTCCCGAGATTTTTTATCGACTTATATTAGAAAAAAATTTATTTTGTCTGAAAATTATGTAGATTGCTAATAATAAAGACTTGAGGCTAAAAAGTAGAAAAATTAATAAATAAAAAATAAAATAACTACACTTAAAAGTTATTATGTTATAGAATACTAAGTATAGGGGTGTTTATTTTTAAAAAGGTGGTGTTTTGTATAGGGTACTTTTTAAAGGCATAGGATTTTATAATAACTCTGATTTTTGTAAAGTCCTATGATGGGGATCGGTAAGGGAAATTCCCTTAATCTCTTATTTCTTGCATCTTTATGGCACTATTCAAAGCAAATGACACATTCTAGTGCATTCCTTCGTAAGAACGTGTACGTATATTTAAGTATGGATATGAAGGGATGCGGCAAGCATTTTAAATGCGAGTCATTCTTGCATTATGGTAGTAAAAAATTAAAACTAGGAGGGGAATGTATGTGTAAGAAATTATTTTTAATGGTACTAATGGTGGTTTTTATTCTTAGTACTTCCTATGTTGCTTTTGGGAACGATATTACATATGGTGACTTAAATGGAGATGGTGTTGTAGATTCATCTGACTTGGTATTAATGAATCGTCATGTTTTAGAAATAGCTCTTCTTGACGATATTACTGTAGCAGATTTAAATGGTGATGGTGTGGTAGACTCAACTGATTATACGCTTTTGAGCAGATATGTGCTTGAATACATAGATGAATTTCCAGTTGAGGAAGAAACTACTGTTCCAAGTGATGGTGAGATAAATCTAGGATCTACTATAACATATTCAGGAGATGGAATAAATGTAGATGGTTCAACTGTTACCATTTCTTCAGGTGGTGAATATACAGTAGATGGAACTTTATCAGATGGAATGATATGGGTAGATACTACAGAAGAAGTAGGTTTACGTTTAAATAATGTTGATATAACCAATTCAAATGGGCCAGCAATTTACTTTGAAAATGCAAGTAATGCAGAAATTATATTAGAGACAGGAACAACAAATAGTTTAACTGATGGAAACAGCAATGTTTATGATACTGACGATGTAGATGTTGAAGGAGCTTTGGCAAGCAATGCTGATTTGGAAATAAAAGGCAACGGAACTTTGAACGTAACTGGTAATTATGACCATGGCATTATAAGTTATACTGATTTAATTATCGAAAGCGGCAATATTATTGTTTCTTCAGCTGTTACAGATGGGATACATGCTAAAGATTATATTGAAATTGCTGGAGGTAATGTAGAGATTGATGCTGACTCAGATGGAATTGACAGTAAAGGTGATGTTAGTGTTGAAGCAGGTGCTGTTTTAGATATAACAGCTGGAAAACATGGAATTACAGCAAATGGAGATATGTCGATAGCTGGTGGAGAATTCACTATCAATGCTGATAGCAATGGTACTACTTCAGATGGGGATACAACAATAATTAATGGGGACTTTAATATAAATTCTGAAAGCGATGGTATAGACGCAGATGGAAATATTTCAATTCAAGGAGGAGACTTCTTAATAGTAACAGGAAATGATGGTGTAGATTCAAGTTCCTCAATAGAAATAAGTGGAGGTAATTTCGACATAGATGTAGAAAAACATGGAATTACAGCAGATGAAGATATAGAAATAGTTAATGGTGATATTAAAATAGTTGCTGAGCGTGACGGTTTTAATGCAGATGGAAGTGTAATAATAGAAGATGGTGTAATAGATATTGAATCTGGTGAAGAAGCATTTGACGTAGATGGAGATTTTACCGTATATGATGGTGAAATAAATGCTATAGCACCAGAGGATACCATAGACATTTCTGGTGACATAATGATTTTTAGTGGCATATTTGATATAACGTCAACTGAGAGTGATGCTATTGACTCAAGTAGCTCAATAACTATAAGTGGAGGAACATTTTACCTAGATGCAGGAAAACATGGTATAACAGCAGATGAAGATGTAAGAGTAGTTGATGGAGATTTTAGCATAGTTTCTGTAGGTGATGGATTCAACACCGACTTAGACATAGTAATAGAAGGTGGAGTTATTAATATTGAAGCTGGTGATGAAGGTTTTGATACAGATGTTGGAGACTTGACAGTAGAAGACGGAGAAATAAATATTGTATCCTATGAAGAAGGGCTAGATATTACTGGCGATATAATAATCAATGGAGGTACTTTTGATATAAAATCCACATCTGATAGCGATGATGCAATTGATTCTAATTCGTCAATAACAATTAATGGAGGAACCTTTGTACTAGAAGCTGGGAAACATGGTATAACAGCAGATGAAAATATAACAATAGTTGATGGTGACTTTACAATTAATGTGGGCAGAGATGGAATTGATGCAGGCGATGATGTTTTAATTAAAGGTGGAACTTTTGAAATAACAAATGGAAATGATGGAATAGAAGCTGACAATATAGTTATAGAAGGTGGAGATATAAATATCACATCATACGAAAATTCATTAGATCCAAGTGAAAATTTAACTATAAGTGGCGGTAATTTATATTTGATTTCTGAAAATGAAAGTGCTATAGAAGTAAATGATAATATGAATGTAACTATTAGTGGTGGCTACACAGTTGCAGCTGGTTCAAATGGTCTTAATGGAGGAATACAGTGTGATTTAAATGATTTTGGAATTACAGGAGGAACGCTTATTGCAGTTGGTGGAGTGAATACAGTTCCGACTCCTGATTTATCAACACAGTGTACAGTAATGTTAGGGGAAGCTTCTGCTAATTCAACTATTTCCATTACATCAAATTCAGGAGAAATTTTAAGCTTCACAGCACCTAAAGATTTTGAAAATATGTTGTTTACATCTCCTGATTTACTTTCAAATAGAAGCTATGATGTATACGTTGATGGAAATCATAGTGTTTCCTTTACAACTGATTCATTAGTAACTAATGCTGGTGGAACAGGATTTTTCCCACCATGGTTAGAATAAAATAAATATTTCTTTTCTTCCTTTAGAATAAAAAGCGAGGGGGCTTAAGTGCCCTCTCACTTTTTGTCTTATTTTAAGATACTACCTTTTAAAATTTTAGGTAGAACAGAATTTCTACTTAAAATCTAATTTTTAGCTAAAAATAAACAAGCGTACTATTTAATTTTCTACAGCTTTTATGTAGTATTTAAATTCTTTTTTATAGAGTGTAATCTTGAAAAATCTTCTCTTTCTTTTTCTTCTAGATACTTTTCCATAAAGTTTACCAGATTTTCATATCGAGGAATCAGTATTGTTTTAAGAGCATTTGCACGTTTTTGAGTTTTTTTAATGTGATCTGCAAGCCTATAAATTGAGTTTTCAACTTCAGCAAGTTCAACACATAGTTTTTTAGTGTTGTTAAATTTTTTGTAAGTAAAATCAAGAGAGTAGTTGGTTCTAAAAAAACTGTAATTTGCTTCAAGTCCAGAATGTAAATCTTTTACAACAGGGATTTCAACACCCATAATGCTTTTATACTTTACATTTATGCTATTTTCTTCTGATATCGCATATCCTACCTGTTCAACCGTACTTATTCCAGAAGCTATATTTGTTGTTTGAAGTGATTTATAGGCCTCACTAAAAACTTTATTTATTTCTTTTCTGATTTTTTTAGCACGTTTCACCAAGGAAGACATTTCTGACAGCAAGATATTCCTTTTTTTATCTAAAAGCTCATATCCATTTTTAGAAAGCTTTAAGCTAGAACGTGCATTTATAAGGTTTCCCTTTGAGGGAAAAGTTGAAACATCCATTTAAAAACTCTCCTTTTTTTGCACTTTATGCTGTCGTGGTTTATGGTATTTATCAAGAATCTTAGAATCAACTCTGTCAAGTTCTTTTTTAGGGAGAATGCCCAATACTTTCCACCCAATATTTAGTGTCTGCTCCATGGTTCTGTCTTTATCAATGTTTTGGCATACAAAGTCTTTTTCAAATGCTCTTCCAAACTCCATATAAAGTTTATCTACTTGGCTTAATTCATCTTCTCCAATAACAGAGGCTAAAGAGCGTACCTCTTGAACTTTTGAGTAAGAAGCAAATAGTTGCCTTGCACAAAAACCATGGTCTTCACGAGTTATTCCCTTTCCAGTTCCGTCTTTTATCAGTCTTGAAAGAGAAGGAAGAATGTTAATAGGTGGATAGATACCTTTGTGATAAAGGTTTCTATCAAGGACAATTTGTCCTTCTGTAATGTATCCTGTAAGGTCTGGAATAGGATGTGTTATATCATCGCTTGGCATTGTAAGTATAGGGATTTGTGTAATAGATCCGTTTTTTTCCTTTACCATTCCAGCTCTCTCGTAAATTGAAGTTAAGTCACTATACATATATCCAGGAAACCCCTTTCGGCTTGGAATTTCTCCTCTTGAAGCCGACAGCTCCCTTAAAGCTTCACAATATGCACTCATGTCTGTAAGTACCACAAGAACATGCATTTCAAGTTCATATGCCATGTACTCAGCAGCTGTTAGAGCACATCGGGGAGTAATAATCCTTTCGGTAACAGGATCGTTAGAAAGGTTTAAAAACATGGCAACTTTTTGAATTACACCACTTTCCTCAAAACTTTTTCTAAAAGTTTCAGCCACATCATGATGTACCCCAATGGCAGCAAAAACAATGGCAAAGTTTGATTCACCTTCAGAGGAAAGCTTTGCCTGACGTACCAACTGCTCAGTAAGTTGGTCATGGGGAAGTCCATTAGCAGAAAAAATAGGGAGTTTTTGTCCTCTTATAAGGGTTGTAAGTCCATCTATTGTTGAAATTCCCGTATTAATATAATTTCTAGGATATTTTCTAGATACAGGGTTAACAGGTTTACCATTAATGTCCCATCTAACATGTGGATATACAGCACCAAGATTATCTTTAGGGCGTCCCAGTCCATCAAAAACTCTTCCTAAAATTTCTTTTGACAGTGGTAGCTGGAAAGGATGACCTAAAAAACGTGTGGTTGTATTGTTTAAAGAAAGATCTTGAGTTCCTTCAAATACTTGGACTATAGTAGATTCTTCTGATATTTCCACTACTTTTCCAAGGCGCATTCCGCCTCCTTCAACTTTAATTTCTACTAATTCATCATAAGAAACTCCACTAATTCCATCAAGGATAATAAGTGGTCCGCTAATTCCCTTAACTCCAATATATTCTAACTGCATAAATATTACTCCTTTTTAAACCTGTTATTTTACTAAGGAACATACTACTAGGTTTATTCCTTGGTATAATCTATTAAAAGACGGTCTAATTCTCTTTCTATTTTTTTCTTTAAAACAACAAACTTATCAAGCTCATCATTTGAAATGGTATACTTGATTTTAACTACTTCTTCAAAAAGCCCTGTCTCTTTTATAAGGGAGATAGGGAGTTGATTGTTTAAAAGCTCAAGGCATTTATTATACAAAAAGAGCATTATATCCATCATAAAATACTGTTTTTTTAATGGCACAAAAGTATCAACAGAATGAAAAGTATCCTGTTGAAGGAAACTTAAGCGTATGACTCTTCCTATTTCAAGAATAAGTTTTTGATTATCAGGAAGTATGTCGCCTCCAACAAGCTTTACAATTTCTTTAAAACCACTTTCTTCCTGAAGTATTTTTAAAAGCTCATTTCGACATTTAACAAAAGAAGTACTTACATTTTCCTCATACCAAGAAGCTAAAGAATTAATGTACTCACTATAGCTAGAAAGCCAATCTATAGCAGGATAATGCCTAGAATATGCAAGGCTTCTGTCAAGTCCCCAAAAACACCTTATATAGCGTTTGGTATTCTGTGTTACAGGTTCGGAAAAATCTCCACTTTGAGGAGATACTGCACCTATTATTGAAATTGAACCAGTTGTATTGTTTAAATTAATGTTTATTCCTGCACGTCCATAAAACTCTGAGAGTCTTGAAGACAGATATGCTGGAAATCCTTCTTCGGCAGGCATCTCCTCAAGTCGTCCAGAAATTTCTCTCAATGCTTCTGCCCACCTTGAAGTTGAATCAACCATTATTGCAACATCATAACCCATATCCCTGTAATATTCAGCCATTGTAACTCCTGTGTATATTGAAGCTTCCCTGGCAGCAACAGGCATATCAGAAGTATTTGCGATAAGTACAGTTCTTTCCATTAAGGACTTACCACTTCGAGGATCAATAAGCTTGGGAAACTCCTCTAAAACTTCAGTCATTTCATTTCCACGTTCACCACAACCTATATAAAAAATAATATCTGCATCACACCATTTTGCAATTTGATGTTGTGTCATGGTTTTTCCAGTTCCAAAGCTTCCGGGAATTGCAGCAGTTCCTCCTTTAGCCATAGGAAAGAAGGAATCTATAACCCTTTGCCCTGTAACAAGAGGTCTACCAACAAGAAGTCTTTTATTATAAGGCCTTGTATCTCTTACAGACCATTCTTGAACCATTGGAAGTTGATGAGTTTTTTTGTTCTTTGAAATTACATTTATTAATGTATCATTTATTGTGTAGTATCCGTCAGCAACCACCTCAGATACTTTTCCCTCTATATGGCAGGGAATCATAACTTTGTGCATAATAAGAGAGGTTTCCTGTACTTCTGCAAAAACCATTCCAGGCGTCACAGTATCACCAGGTTTTACTGTAATATGAACTGGCCATCTGAAATTATCGTTAAGTGCAGAAAGATTTATTCCTCTTTCGATAAATAAGCCAAATTTTTCAGAAGCTGTTTTTAGAGGTCTTTGAATTCCATCAAAAACATTTCCGATTATTCCAGGAGCAAGCTTTAGCGAAAGAGGCTTTCCTGTGGGCACAACAGGTTCTCCAGGAGTAAGACCTGTTGTAGTTTCATGTACCTGAATGATTGTCAGGTTATTTTTAAGCTCAATAACTTCACCTATTAATTTTTCATTACCTACAAGAACAACTTCACGCATTTTAAATAAAACATTGCCCTTTGCCTTTATTACAGGACCATCAATGCTGTAAATATATCCTTGCTTTTGATTATCTGATTCCATCAAATCTAAGTCACCTACTTTTAGTCTATTTTAAGACAACTTGTCTCAAAGAAACTGTCTTTTGCTTCTTCTAGTTTTTTAGATATTGTGCTGTCAATAAAGGTGTTCATAGTTTTATTAAATATCTTGCAACCACCTATGATTTCATCTTCTGCTTCTTCAAAGGAAGCTTTTGATGAAAGATTTCTTTCTTTTTTTAAAATTAAGTCAATATCTTTTTTTCTTAATAAAACTACTAATTCTCCTTTACCTGCTAAATTACACGAGTTATTTATTAAGTTTAAAAGGTATTTTTCATAGTCCGTACTATTTATAAATTCATTTATTTTTTCATTAATTTCATTAAAGACTTCCTTTTTTATTCGTTCTCTTGTTTCAGACAAGAGTTCCCTAGCCTGTGAAAAAGATTTTGAAATAATGTCATTTTTCTCTTTTTCTAAAAATTGAAGCTCTTTTTTTAAAAATTCCTGTGCCTGTAATTGGAATTCTTCCTTTTTTTGATGCATTAAAGCATCTTTTTCTTTTTTCATTTGTTGAAGTATTTCATCTCTTTTTTTTGTAGCTTCTTCTAAAGCTATTTTACTAAACTTATCCAATTTTTCATTTATGGTAGCCAATAATATCACCTCAAGACTTAAGCCCCATGGAATCTTCTATAAATTTCAATATTGAATCAGGTGGTTTTTTTGATCCGTGCCTGTCAGGTATTTCTACAATAAGTGGATATTTTCTGTTTAATCTTATGTCTAAAATATAATCTGGAACAATATCAACTAATTTTTCAGTGATAAGCACTATTTGTATTTCCTCATCTTTAAACACATCTTCAAAGGCTTTAAGAATTTCTTTTTTCTCGTGAACTACAACTCCTTTTATGCCTGCTAAACGCATTCCTGTAAGAGAATCTACATTATCACTTATTAAAAACATTTTCATATCTTTACAGCCTTCCTAAAATTAATATGGAAACTATCAAGCCATAAATTGCAATACCTTCTGAAAGCCCAACAAATATAAGGGTTTTTCCAAGAAGGCTTGAATTCTCACTTATTGCCCCTAATGCAGCAGAGCTTGATATAGCAACAGCAATTCCAGCACCGATTGCTGCAAGACCTGTTGAAAGGGCAGCCGCTATAAGTCCAAGACCATTTACTTCCTGTGCACCTACTGTTTCAGATCCCTGAGCAAAAACAGGCATGTAACCTGAGTATATTAATGTTGTGGTAAATAGCAACAGACCAAATACTGCCACAATATTAATTCCAAGTATTTTTTTTGCGTTTTTACCAGAAAGACCTTTTTTAATCTGATATACACCTAAAGCTACTGTTAGTAAAATCATAAAAATTGTAAAACCTAAAATAAACTCCACTATAAACCCTCCTCTATTATTTATAATATATTTTCATTTTTTAACGGATGATAGACTTTGCCTCCACCTGTAAAAAATCTTCCAAATAATTCATAGTACTCAAGACGCAGTGCCTGAATACCAACAATCAGTCCTTCTAAAGCTATAATAAGTAGATTTCCTAAAATAATTTCTATGACACTGCCAACTCCCTCTATCATATTTGCCAGCATTAATACTGCCATGAAAAGTCCAGCATGGTTTAAGGCAAATGCACTAAGTCTTATAAATGATAATGTGTTACTTGCAAAGGACAAGACAGTTTCAAACAGTTCAAAAAATGTTTCAACAAAAAAACCAAACTTTTTTTCAGGGAAAACTCTTTTTTTGTGAATGTAATTGTCTATAGGATCTTTGAAAAATATAGCCGTTATTGGCAAAAGCAAACAAAGAGCAATAAAGCCAATTGATACAAAGACCCTTCCAGTATTAAAAAAGTAAAGCACAAACAAAATAGCAAGCCAATAAAAAGTGAAACCTGCAAGTCCATTTTTATCAAATAAAACTCTCACAATGTTTTTTGATTTTATACCGTTTATAATGTTTAAAATCATTGAGGATGAAATCAGTATCAATCCAACAACAACACCAAAAATAAGAAATTCATTTATATTGGCCATAGGTTCCATCCAAAGGTGAGGAATCCAGTCCTCAAAACCAAAAACACTTCCGTACAAAAATCCAAAAAGAATGGATGAAATACTAGCACCAGTTATTACTCCACCTAGCTTAATTTTCTTTTTCATAAGGATAAATCCAAATAAAAACAGAACTAATCCTTGCCCTACGTCTCCAAACATTATTCCAAACATTAAAAAATAAGTTATGGCAACAAAAGTAGTTGGGTCAATTTCATTGTATGAAGGAAGTCCGTACATTTTAACTAAAGTTTCGAATGGGCGAAAGATACTGTTGTTTTTAAGTTCTGTTGGTGGTCTTGTATGTTTAACCATATCAGGTTCTTCAACAATAAAGCTTATATCTTTATATTTTTCAAACACAGGTATAAGTTTATCTAATTCCTTTTTAGGTATCCAGCCTAGGATATAAAAAGAGTCTTTAGTTTGAGCAACGTATTTTTTTATCTCGCAGATACGATTTAAGTTCTGGAATGAATTATAAACCTCAATAGCTGTATCTCTGTTTTCAGCAATGAATTCATCAATACGTTTTTCAGTATCTTTTAAATCTTCTTTCAAAGAAGATATTTTTTCTTCTAATAAGGCTAAGGCTTCGGAAGGAGTACCTTTTAAATCACCTGAAATTCTGGTACGTTCAAAGTATAGAGAAGATAAAATACCATCAACTTTCTCCCAGTATATATCAGGTGTAAAGTATATTATCCAAACCCATTCTTTATCGCTTGAAACAGGAATTAAAATACATTCAAGTTCATCTAAATACAATTGTAATTGATTAAAGCTCTTTTTTGGCATTTTACCAAAGCGAAACTTAATAAACTCAAAATTAAAAAAGCGATTTAAATCTACATCAATATTTGACAACATTTCAAGCTGTTTTTCCACATGAAAGCTTTCTTCGAGCTGGTGTTTAATGTCAGATTTTTTTGATGTTAATCTTTCAAATTCATTTTCAAGCCAGTCCAATTTATTAAAAATATCATCAGAAGGCATAATGTTTTCAGTTTTATGTATGTCAACAAGAGAATTTTCACTAATTCCCATAGACTCTAAAAGAGAAGAACACCTTTTAACCAGTACACAGTGTGAATTATCATCACTATAAGGCGAAAGTCCTTTAATTCCTTCTAAGATTCCAAGGGCATACTCAAGTTGAATGCCACTGTTTGCTATATGGTTTGATACAAAATCATCAAATTGATCTTTTGGTCCTACAATATTTATAAATTTCATTTTTAATATAGACACAGTATTACACCTCACTCCAATGAACTACAACGAATTTTTTTACTTCTTCTTTTGGCAAGCTATATCTTATTCCTTCAATAATTGTAATGATATTTTTTATATCCATTTCTTTAAGACGAAGATATGCCATAACTGTACCAAAATTGTTGTCTCCGTTGTAAAGTTGTTTTTTGTATAACTTATACAAAAAGAACATATAATTCTTTTCCCACATCGGTTCTTCTTCTGATTTTAAAATTTTTCTATACTTTGTATTTGATATAATCCCCTTAAATTCTTCCATATTTTTACAAGACGAAAGATCAATTAGCTGTCTTCTGTTTAAATTATGCCAATGAGGTATTACGTGATTTAAAATAACCTCTTTGGGCATGTCAAAAAATTTTATACATCTGTATATCCAGAATATATTTAATATATCTATTTCAATACCATATATATCATTTACAATTTTCCTGTCACTTCCTGACAAAAGCCTATCTTTAGCATCTAACACCATTTTAAAAAAGTGAATGTCTAAAGCCATTTCTATATCAAATAGTTTCTGACGTTCTTTTATTGTGGCAAAGGGTGCTAAAACATTATAATATTCCGTACCCTTAAGGTTTTCTATAAATTCGGTTACACTTTCAGAGAGTACAAGTTTGTCTCTATCGAGCTCGCTGTACCTAGTCAAAAAAACCAAGGATTCAAATTCCAGTTCATTTGGTTGATCTGTAGATAAAATTCTCAAAATAATTTTTAAGTCTTCGATTTCATATCGAAGAAATATAGTTTCAAGGAATTTTTTTGCCTTACCTCTTAAAAATTTTAAAAGCTTTGCATAATCATTTTGCACAGAAGTTTTTAAAATTTTTTCAAGCTCTCCCCTGTGAACTATATTTTCATTTACGTCCACCAAAATATTGCCATAGTATGTATTGTTTTTCAAATACGCGGCAACATCATGAACATCTTTCTTCTCTATTATTTCATTATAATCATCTTTTGAAAGAAGTTTTCCATAAAGGGATCTTGTCTTTGTAATAGTTGAAGCATATTTAAGATAAGAGCTAACCATTATTGCTCACTCCCCTAAAATATTGCCTAAAAGACATTTTACCCACTTGTCCTTGTTAGAGGCCATCATTCTATTTAAGTTTGAAGCTTTAGATTCTGCATCATGGGTAATTTTTTTTGCCTGCACATTTGCATAATTTAATTTATGATCTCTTTCTTTTTCAATTTTTTGAATAACAGAAGAGAAAATACGATCCCTTTCTTTTTGTATTTCTTCTTTTATTTGAGCATCTGAATGATATTCACAATTGTGAAGTACTTCGTTTACAATGCTCTGAGCTTTATATTCAATTTCAACAATTTTTTCAACTACTCTATCCATGTTTTAAACTCTCCAACAATTATAATTAACTAAAGTAATGCCTTAGAAATAATTTGGTATTCTCAAGGACAAAATCCCAATGAATTAAAGGGTTTTGGTCGACGAGAATCGGATATTATTACTTAGCCATTACTAAAAGGCATGAATTCAATATATCACAGTCAAATGATGAAATCAATAGCTTGTAAATTTCTGGCTAAAAGATTTTAAAGTCTTGACATAGAAGCTTAAAGTGTTATAATTAATAAATGTAAGCAGATAAATTACCCTTTCAAGCAGGAAGGGTTATTTTTATCTATATGGAATGTAATAAGCATTTTGAATTCAATTAAATAATAACTTTAGTTTAACAGGCGGTTGGTATAATGTCAAAAGAAGCAAAAAAGGTTATTGCACAAAATAAAAAAGCCAGAAAAGAATATTTTATAGAGGACACTTTAGAAGCAGGCATTGCTTTAGTTGGTACTGAAGTAAAGTCTATAAGAGCTGGGAAAGTTAACCTTAAGGACAGTTATGCCATTATAAAAGATGGTGAAGCGTTTATAGAGGGTATGCATATTAGCCCTTATGAGCAGGGAAATATTTTTAATAAAGATCCTCTAAGAAGAAGAAAGCTTCTTTTGCACAAATATGAAATAAACAAGCTTGTAGGCTATATTCAGCAAAAGGGAATGACATTAGTTCCAACTGAGGTTTATTTTAAGAGAGGTAAAGTGAAAGTTGGTTTGGGTGTTGGAAAAGGTAAAAAGATTTATGACAAGAGACAGGATATTGCAAAGAAGGATGCCGAAAGACAGATTGAAAAAAGGTTAAAGGATAATTTAAGGTATTAAATTTTGACAAGTTAATATTTATATATGGGGGCGTAATGGTTTCGACGGGGTTGTTGAAACTGGAGTAGCGGGTAGAGGATTCTCGTTGGCCTCTTTAAAAAACGAGAGTTTAAATTAAATGCTAATAACGATAATAACGTTTTAGCTGCTGCCTAAATACAGGCAGCCCGTCAGTCTAGGGTTCCTGCACCTTGGGTAGCTGGCGTCATTAAGTCAGGCCTTTTGCATGGGAAGGTTAAATGCTAAAACTACCGTAGATGTATCCTTGGTCTGCGGCGGATTTAAAAGGATACCAAGCTGTATAGCCGGCTCTTAGGCGATGCAGTAAGGGAATGTTTAAAGTAAGAGCTGCACCCGGAGAAGCTCTTGTGGAAACAGTTTCGGACAGGGGTTCGATTCCCCTCGCCTCCACCATATTAAAACTCAAATTTTGATACAATGTAAAGTCACTGATTTCAGTGGCTTTCGTTGTTTTTAGGGGGGACAAGTTGATTCAATATGTACTACGTGTGAGGCGTCGTCTAAAAATTAATTTCCATTTTTCTTCAATAGCATCGGAAAGATACATTCAAGAAGCGTATAAGTCAATACCGGGATCACTAAAGCTATTAAAAAGATGGATACAAGCATACAAACAACACGCAAATATTTAAAACTACTGCAGGAAGCTAATATTAATCCTATTCCGTTAGACAATAGTATTAATTTTTTGCCGAGTTTATTTTTAGATGAGTCATTCAGATAAAAAGTACTATTAGAATTCCTGCAAAGCATTTTGATGATTGGATGAACAACTTGAATAAATCAGCATAAGTGAATTGACATGAATTGTGGAGAAGGTGAAAAGTCCTTCTTTTTTTTATTTGATTTTATCCTATCTGATAGGGTATAATATAAATAGGTGGTGAAAAAAAATTGGAGAGAGAATTTGTTTTTACCAATGAATTTTTGAAGCGATGGCAAGCAATTGGACTTTCAGAAGAAGACTTGAGAGAGCTTGAAATATTTCTTTGTAGCAATCCAATGTCTGGGGATGTTATTGTTGGCACAGGTGGAGTTAGGAAGCTAAGATGGCAAATAAAAGGGCAAGGAAAAAGTAGTGGATCAAGAGTTCTTTACATAGATTTCACATCATTTGAAAGAATATATATGTTGACTGCATATACTAAGAATGAAAAGTCGGATTTAACAATGGAACAGAGAAAGATACTTTATTCTTTGGTAAAAAAGCTTGAAGTAGGAAAGGAGTAGTTATATGAGTAATTTTAATTTGTTTGAAAGTATAAAAAACGGATTGGAAGAGGCTTTAGACTATGAAAAGGGTAAGTCAACGAATATAAGAGTAAGAAGGGTTAAAGTTGAACCTATACATCAATATACATCACAAGAGATTAAAGATATAAGATTAAAAGCAAATCTTTCACAATCTGCTTTTGCATGTTTTATGGGAGTATCAAAAAAGACAGTTGAAGCATGGGAGGCTGGAATAAATATTCCACAAGGTTCTTCTCAAAGACTTCTGGAGATTATAAGCCGAGATTTAACAATACTGCATCAGTATATTGAGCAGTAACAATAAAAGACAGTTTAAGAAGGTTTATTTAAGGGGTGCTTTGAAATTTTTGCATATGAAAAAGAAAATGAATGAAATCCTTTTTATAAAAATTTATAAAAAAGAAAATCGCAAAAATCCTTTTTATAAATTCGATTATTTAATTTATTAGAGATGAACAATTTAAGGCAGTCAAATTGAAAAAGCAAACAGAAGTAATATTATAAAAGGTGAAGATGGTAGCCAAAGAAAGAATAGTAAAGACAGCTATAAGAAAGTGAATAAGTGATGTAGAATTTGTAAATAAATATTTAGAGACATTTAAATAATTCTGGTAAGGTCACAGCAGAAATTGCAAAAGCCTTTGCAGAAAGCTTGAAAAGGATAGGATTGTTCAGGAGAGGCTTTTAAGAGAATCGGAGGAAAGTGATGAATTTTAATAACTTTGAAAGATTAGTTTGAGTGATTAGACAAATTAAAAAGGATTGCAATTGTATTGCAGTCCTTTTATAATGCCATAAATCTATTGTAGAAATCCTTCTTAGTAATGTCTCAGAATAGTGAGATTTTTCACAAAGGATTTCGATATAACAAAAAATAATTTATAATTAATCTTGAGATTTCGGTATAAATATGATATTTTGATAATATACTATTAATGAAAGGATGTGATGAAATGATAAAACGAGAATTATATATGACAAAAATCCGTCCATTTATGAATCAGAATATTGTTAAGGTACTGACAGGAATAAGACGTTCTGGAAAATCAGTAATGCTTGAATTAATACGGGAAGAATTAAGTTTGCAAGGAGTATCTGATAGGAATTTTTTATCTGTTAATTTAGAAAGTAAAAATAACGAATTTATATCTTCTGTTGATGGGGTTTATGCATATGTTCGCAATTTTGCTTTTTCAGTTACTGGTAAAGTATACTTGTTTTTCGATGAAATACAAGAGCTTGATGGTTGGGAAACTATGATTAATTCTTGTATGATAGATTTTGATGCTGATATCTATATTACAGGTTCAAATGCAAAGTTATTATCAGGAGAGCTTGCAACCTATCTTGCAGGGCGATATGTTGAGTTTAAAATTTTTCCATTTTCCTACAAAGAAATATTAGATATTAGTCCTGATAAAAATAAAAGAGATGCATTTCAAATATATCTTACAAGAGGGGGAATGCCTTTTTTGTATCAGTTTCCAATTGATACAAAAAGTGCTATGCAGTATCTGAGTGATATTTATGATTCCATAATTTTGAAAGATATAGCAACAAGAAATAAAATACGTGATATAGAACTGCTTAAGAGACTTATCCAATTCTTTGTGGCTAATATTGGGAATGCATTTTCTGCAACTAATATTTCAAAATATTTAAAAAGTGAGATGAGGGGTGTTTCTACTGAAACAATCTACAACTATATTGATTATTGTAAAACAGCTTGCTTTCTTCATTTAGTTCAACGTGAGGACGTAATTGGAAAAAAACTTTTACAATTTCAGGAGAAAATATATATTGCAGACCACGGAATCCGTGAAGCTATTTACGGGAATAACATGCGTGATATAAATCAGACACTTGAAAATATTGTCTACATGGAATTACTTCGTCGTGGATATGATGTTAGAGTTGGAAAGAATAATAAGAATGAAATTGACTTTGTATCAGTACTTGGAAATGAAAAAATATATGTTCAGGTGACATATATTCTTGCTTCAGAAGAAACTGTTGAAAGAGAATTCACGGTTCTAGAATCTATTCCTGATAATTATCCAAAATATGTTGTTTCCATGGATGAAATCGATAGAGGAAGAAACGGTATAAAAAATGTTAATATTCGAGATTTTTTGTTAATGGACAAATACTAATACCGCTTGGGAATTTTAAAAAAAGGTTCAGTTTTCGAAAAGGTATATTAACTTGTCCAACCAAGGGGACTGTTCCCCTGGGCCCCTTGGTTCCCCTGGTTTCCCCTGGTTTCTTCAATTACTTACTAAGTACTTGAAATTTGTCACTTTTTGAGATATATTAAAAGGGCAAGTACCTTTTGTAAGGAGGTAGAAGTAATGGCAAACAAGTCTTTAGAAAAGCCCCAAAATAGTAATTTGGATGATAAAAGTAAATTACTAGATAAATTATCTCATCAAGTGCCAGGCGTCATATATCAATATTTAATGCGTCCTGATGGGTCATCTTGCTTTCCTTTTGCAAGTGAGGGCATCTGGGATATATACGAGGTAACTCCTGATGAAGTAAAGAAAGATGCTACCAAGGTATATTCAAGAATTCATCCAGATGACTATGATAAAGTTGTAGAATCAATTATGAAATCATTTAAAACCATGGAAATTTGGAAAGATGAATACCGAGTTATTTTGCCCCAAAAAGGATTAAGTTGGGTTAGAGGATTGGCAAGACCAGAAAAACTTTCAGATGGAAGCGTACTTTGGCATGGCTACTTAAGAGAAATAAATGAACTTAAAGGAATAGAAGAGGAATTTGAAATTTTTTTTGAAATCAATTTTGATTTGCTTTGCTTTGCAGACTTAGATGGGAATTTTATTAAGGTTAATAAGGCTTGGGAAAAATTACTTGGATACTCGGTAGAATTCCTTGAATCCAAAGGATTTCTTGACTTTGTTCATCCTGATGATATTACTAGCACTTTAGATGCTATTAAGACACTTGCGAACCAAAAAGATGTTATTAGTTTTGTCAATAGATATAGGACTGTTAATGGTGATTATAAATACATAGAATGGTGCTGTCTTGCACAAGGAAGGATAATTTATGCAGCGGCAAGAGATATTACGGAAAAAACACTAGAAAAAGAAAAGCATGAGAAAAGAGAAGAATACTTAAACACAATTCTTGATACTACTCAGGATGGTTTTTGCTTATTAGGAGAAACAGGAGAAATAGTTGATGTAAATACAGCTTTTTGTAAAATGCTGGGGTATGCTAGAGACGAACTGCTTAAACTATCTATTAGAGATATTGAAGCTAAAGAGTCGGATGAAAAGATTAAAGAAAGGACTAGTAGAATAATAGATAATCACTCAGAAATATTTGAAACAAGATACAAAAGAAAAGACGGTTCAATATTTGATGTAGAAATCTCAGTAACCAGTACGAATAAAAATCCGAGGAGTTTAATATGCTTTTGCAGAGATATTACATCGAGGAAGAATTCTGAAGCAGAAGTATCTTATATGAATGATCTTATGCATTACATAATAGAGCATAATAGAAGTGCTGTGGCAGTGCATGATAAAGATTTAAACTATAAATATGTAAGTAAAAAATATATTGAAACATTTAGGATTAAGGAAAAAAACATCATAGGCAGGCACCATTACGATGTTTTGCCTGACTTGCCTCAAAAGTGGAGAGATGTACATAAAAAAGTATTAAAGGGTGAAGTTTCAAGTGCTGGAGAAGATCCATATTTTAGGGATGATGGAACGGTAGATTGGACACGCTGGGAGTGTCGTCCTTGGTATGAAAAGGATGGAACAGTAGGAGGATTAATAGTATATACAGAGGTTATAACCGAGCGAAAGCTCATGGAAGAACTGATATATAAAGAAAAGGAACAATTTAGAACTACTTTACTTTCTGTTGGTGACGCTGTTATTTCTACAGACACAGATTGTAGAGTTAAGGTAATGAATCCAGTTGCAGAAAAACTTACAGGGTGGACACAAAAAGAGGCTATAGGAAAACCTATAGATAGTATTTTTAAAATAATCAGTGAATACACAAGAAGAAAATGCATAAATCCAGCCAAAGAAGTGCTAAGAACAGGAAAAACAAATCAAATTGAAAACCGTATAGTATTGATATCAAAAGACGGCAAGGAAACACAGATTGAAGATACAGCGGCTCCTATCAAGGATAAAAAAGGACATATTACAGGGGTTGTAATAGTGTTTAGAGATTTCACAGAAAAAAGGGAAAAGGAAAAACAAATAGAGTATTTAAGTTTTAATGACTATTTGACAGGCTTATATAACAGGCGATACATGGAGGATTCAATTAAAAGACTTGATAGTAAAAGAAGTTTGCCATTTTCAATTATCACTGTTGATGTAAACGGACTCAAACTCACAAATGATGCTTTTGGACATGAAATGGGTGATAGGTTGCTTAAAGAGGTTGCAAATATAATCAGAAAATCATGCAGGTCAACGGATATAATATGTAGAACTGGTGGGGATGAGTTTGATGTGTTATTACCTAATACAAATTCAAGAGAAACTAAGGCAATTATTAAAAGGATTAGTGAGAAAGCCGCCAATACTAGGATTGAATCCATAATAGTATCACTTGCTATTGGATATGCAGTTAAAGAGAATGAAGAACAAGATATTTTTGAAATCCTAAAAGAAGCTGATAACAACATGTACAAAAACAAACTCAAATTTGGTAGGATTATGAGGAGCAAAACAATAGAAACAGTATTACTTAATATAAATAATAAGTATGATAAAGAGCAAATACATACTGAAATGGTATCTCAGTTTTGTGAGATTATTGCAAAAGGACTATGTCTAAATGAAAGAGAAATAGATGGAATTAAGGCGGCAGGCATTTTACATGATATAGGAAAGATTATGGTTCCACCCGAAATTCTCAATAAAAAGGAAAAACTAACAGATGAGGAATGGGAAATAATCAAAAGACATCCTGTAACGGGTTATCAAATACTTAGAGGGGTAGATGAATACGCGTGGTTAGCAGAATTTGTACTTTATCACCATGAAAGGTGGGATGGAAGGGGATATCCAGAAGGATTAAAAAAAGAGGAAATACCTTTGCAGGCAAGAATAATAACTGTGGCAGATGCATATGAGGCTATGACGGCACAAAGATCATATCAAATAACAAAGGTTAAAAATGAAGCCTTAACAGAGCTAAAAAGGTGTGCTGGCACACAGTTTGATCCTGAAATAGTTGAAGTTTTTATAAGGATGATGAACTAATTGGCCAGTAGCTAGACATGAAGAAATTACCTTTAAAATAATTTATAAAATAAATACATAGGCGTACTAATTAATGATATAATGATATGACAACAAAAAATAGTAAGTATAGTATTTGAATTTTGACTTATAAATTTGTGTATACTAAACCATAATCAGTGAATACTTAATGATAGTGAAGAGTGGATTGATTTGAAAATCTACTCTTTGGTTTTTGTAATAAGGTTTATAAATTAACTTAAATGTAAACAGTTTAATAAAAGTAAGGGGAAGATTTATGTTGAAATGGAGTGGAAAAAGCTTAAATATAAGCAATTTAACAGCAAAGCTGCCTATTGTTCAAGGGGGTATGGGTATAGGTGTTTCTTTAAGCGGACTTGCAGCAGCTGTAGCTAATGAAGGTGGAATAGGAGTTATTTCTACGGCTGCCATTGGAATGCTAGAGCCTGATTTTTCAAAAAATTATGTAAAGGCTAATATAAGAGCACTGAGAAAAGAGATAAGAAAGGCCCGTGAACTTACCAAAGGAATTCTTGGAGTAAATATTATGGTAGCATCATCAAACTTTTCAGATATGGTTAAGACATCAATAGAAGAAGGGATAGATATAATTTTCTCTGGGGCAGGGCTTCCGCTGAATCTTCCATCTTTTTTAGGAGAATCTAAGGATACAAAACTCGTTCCCATTGTATCTTCTGCAAGAGCTGCAGGTCTAATTGCTAAAAAATGGCTGGGGAAATATGAATATGCTCCTGACGCTATTGTGATTGAAGGGCCTAAGGCAGGTGGACACCTAGGATTTAAAAATGAGCAAATTGAAGATGAAAATTATGCATTGGAAAAGCTTGTTTCTGAAGTAATTATAGAATCTAAAAATATTGAAGATAAAGCGGGCAAACCTGTCCCGGTAATTGCAGCAGGAGGTATATATACTGGAGAGGACATATATAAATTCATTCAACTGGGAGCTTCTGGTGTTCAGATGGCGACTCGCTTTGTGACAACAGAGGAATGTGATGCTTCTTACGAATTTAAAAAAGCTTATATTGATTGCAAAAAAGAAGATATAGGAATTATAAAAAGTCCAGTTGGCATGCCTGGAAGAGCGATTATTAATGAGTTTATCAATGATGTAAATATAGGTACTAAAAAACCATATAAATGTCCGTATCACTGTATTGTAACTTGTAAATATAAATCCAGTCCTTATTGTATTGTACTTGCGTTAATAAATGCAAAAAATGGGGAAATGAAAGATGGGTTTGCTTTTGCCGGTGAAAATGCTTATAAAACTGAAAAAATTGTTTCAGTTAAGGAATTGGTGAATTCCTTAACTGAAGAGTATAATAACGCTGCTAGAGTATAAGTATTTATGGGCAGAATTTATAGTTGGAGATATATTTAAAGGCACAGCTTGAACAAAAAATATAAAAAAAGATAAAAATTTATGTGTATGGAGAATAATAGAATAATAAGGAGCCAATAATATCATTTGGAACAAATTCGAAATATTAAAAGGAGATAAACAAATGATAACTATTGGAATTCCTAGAGCATTATATTATTTCCAGCACAATGTGCTTTGGGAAGAGTTTTTTAAAAACTTAGGATGTAATGTTATAGTGTCTGATGAAACAAATAAACAAACACTTGATTTAGGAGTAAAAAGTTGCAGCAATGAGACATGTTTACCTGTCAAGGTTTTTCATGGACATGTTTTGCATTTAAAAGATAAAGTGGATTACATATTTATTCCTAGATATTCAAGCCTTGACGAAAATGAGTATGCCTGTCCAAAATTTTGCGGCCTTCCAGATATCGTTTCATTGAATTTAAAAGGCAAAATTAAAGTTTTAGATATTAGTGTTCATATGGACAGGCTTCCATATAAAACTTTTGAAAGTCTTAAAGTAGTAGCTAAAACCCTAAAACTTAGGTATTCTTATGTGGTAAATGCCCTTAAAAATGCATATGTAAAATTTAAAAAAAGTCAGCAATGTTTAAAAGATAAGGATATAAATAAAAATACTTCCATATCAATTTTAGGTCATCCCTATATGATTTATGACAGTTATTTGAGCATGAAACTTATTGACAAGCTTAAAAAGCACAATATAAATGTATATACTCCTGAAGACATTGATGATAGAACCAAACGTAAAAATGCATATCCATTTGAAGGCAAAGTATTCTGGGAAATAGGTTTTGAACTTTTAGGAAGTGCCTTTACTTTTGCAAAAGAACAAAAAGTTAAGGGCATAATATATATTACACCCTTTGCATGTGGAATTGATGCCTTTATAGTAGAGTTTATAGAGAGGTGCTTTAAATCAGATATCAGTGTGCCATTTTTAAAACTAACTGTTGATGAACATACAGGTGAAGCAGGTTTTAATACAAGGCTTGAAGCATTTTTGGATATGGTGGGGTGATATTTTTATGATAGTAACATTTCCTCATATGGGAAACATGTATATTCCTATAAAAGTACTACTTGACATATCAGATATTGATTATATAATGCCCCCTTATAGTAATAATAAATCTTTAGAAAAAGGAGTGAAACACTCTCCTGAATTTGCGTGCCTGCCTTTTAAAACAATTCTTGGAGATTTTATATATGGCTTGGAGAATGGGGCGGATTTTATACTGTTTGGTGGAGGTTGTGGACAGTGTAGATTAGGTTATTACGGAGATCTGCAGGCTGAAATATTGAAAACCCTTGATTATAAAGTGAATTTTGTATGTATGGATTTAAGTAACCTTTCCATAAAAGAAGTTTTTAATAGAATAAAACCTCTTACAGAGGGTAAGAAGAAATTGAAGATTGTAAGGGGAATAATATATGCAATAAAAACAGTTTATATGGTTGATAAATTAAGCAAAATTTCAAGGCATATAAGGTGCAGAGAAAAAAACAAAGGAGACACAGACAAAGTCCTTTCAGAATTTCATAGAGATGCTCAAGAGAAGAAAGGATATAAAAGCATTAAATGTTTGATACATTCAACCAAAGATAAACTAAAAAAAATACCAGTTTATAAAAACATTAAACCATTAAAAGTTTCAATTGTAGGTGAGATGTATGTAGTATTAAATCAGTATATGAATTTTGAAATTGAAAAAAAGTTGGGCAATATGGGAGTTGAAGTACATAATTGTCTTTCTGTCAGCGGTTGGATAACAGAATATTTTATAAAAAAAATGATTCCATTAAAGTTAAAAAATAAATCTGTTGAGGCAGGAAAGGAATATATAAAGACTGAAGATATTGGAGGGCACGGTATGCATACTATAGGATGGAGTATTTTAAGTGCAAAAAAGAAAATGGATGGAGTTATTCATATATATCCTTTTACATGCCTTCCAGAAATCATTGCACAATGTACATTTAGTGAAATACAAAAAAAATATAAAATTCCTGTAATGTCTCTTCTTGTCGATGAAATGACTGGTGAAGGTGGATATATGACAAGACTTGAAGCTTTTGTGGATATGATAGAACAGGCAAAAATCAAGGACAGTCATATTGTATCTTGGAATTAGACAAAAACTTAGACCTACTGCTTTTTTAACGGATATATAAAACAAGCTAAATAAAAATTAACTAATATGATATTTAAACAATTACAACCATGAAAAGAGCCAATGGCAACTTGTTCATGGTTGTAAAAATTTTCTATTCTACAACTACATATTTATCAGAAAAAGTTTCAACCTTTCCAATAAGTGCAAAAGAAACTGGTGATGAAGCTAAGTTTTCTAAAAGCTTTTTAGAATCTTCTTTTGCGACACTAATCAGTAATCCTCCTGAGGTCTGAGGATCAAAAAGTATATCTTGCATAAAAGCAGGAATTTGCTCATTTATGAAAATTTCCTTAGCAAAAAAATCTCTGTTCTTATATGCACCTCCAGGGATAAGTCCCATATTGGCATACTCTTTTGCTTCTTTTATAAATGGCACATCTTTGCTGTTAATGCTAAGAGTAACACCACTTCCCTTTGCCATTTCAACTGCATGACCTAATAATCCAAATCCAGTAATATCAGTGATGCTGTGTACCTGACTAATATTTTTAGTTGCTTTACTTCCAAAGCTGTTTAATGTAGTCATTGAAAGTATTGCTTCATTTATTGCCCTTTCACTTGCCATATCTGCTTTTATTGCAGTATTTATAATTCCGACTCCTAAAGGTTTTGTCAAAATCAATACATCTCCAGGTTTGGCATTGTCGTTAGACATGATTTTAGAAGGGTGTACCAGTCCTGAAACTGAAAGTCCATATTTAGGTTCATCATCTGATACACTGTGACCTCCAGCTAATACTGCACCGGCCTCTATAACTTTATCCTGTCCACCACGCAAAATTTCTGACAAAACGGAAGGATCTAAACAGTCTGGGAAACAGACAATATTTAATGCCAGTATAGGTTCTCCACCCATTGCGTAAACATCACTTAGGGCATTAGCCGCAGCAATTTGACCAAATATATAAGGGTCATCAACAACAGGAGTAAAAAAATCAAGTGTTTGAATCAAAGCAGTTTCATCATTGATTTTATAAACGGCTGCATCATCAGATGTATCAATGCCCACTAAAAGGTCTTTATGAGAAGGCTTTTGTAATTGACACAGAACCTGTGTCAAAATCTCTGGTGAGATTTTAGCTGCTCATCCAGCAGATTTTGTCATTTGAGTTAATTTATAATCCATAGTATTTAATGTCCTCCTCTCTTATAGTTCTAGTAAAAATTAGATTTAGCAGTAAATAGCATTACTAGAGCTACTTACATGCTGTAGCTAAAAAGAACTAATCTTTTATAAGTCACTTTAATTGTACATGGCTTATGTTTTTATATCAACTATCTGAACTAAATATAAGGGCGTAATCCCCATTGTTATTTTGAAAAATTTTCTCTACCTGATCGTTAACTAAATTGTTTGCCTGACCGTCATAATAAATACGAGCACTCACACCACAGTTTGAGCTCAATGCTCTTGGTACAGGCATTAACTCACATGATATATCTTCCTTTTTCATAATTCTTTTAAACTTTATTGCTCCAGTATGTGTAAAAAAAAGCACTTGGTATTCTTTGCTCATTTTCTTGCCTTTAGCACAAAGGTGCCATCCTTTTCTTCAATTTCTACCAAATACCCAGCATTTTCTATAAAGCGTTGAACATTTTCCTTTGCAGTATTGTTATCTACAATAACATCTACACCTTCTTTTTCCACATCTAGAGCTTTTTTTGTCATGAGCACCGGTTGAGGGCAACTCATACCACATGTATCAATTGTCTTCATATTTACCTCCTATTTTAAGATTCCTTATTTTTAAGTAAAAATTCTGAATTGACCCATGATATTATCAAAAGAGCCAAAATACAAATACCAACAGAAATTTTTCCATTTGCAGTAGCTCCACTTGGACTAGATGCCAATCCAAAGTTATGGCTAATGGCTGCTCCAACAAGCAAACCTATTACACTTATAGCTGAATCAGTATTACCTTCACCAGCCAAAATTAGTTGTCTCATAGGGCAACCACCAAGAAGAACAGAAGCCCATCCTGCTAATGCCATCCCCAGAAAATTCCATACTCCATCTGTATGAGCAATGGGTTGCTCTGCAAATCCAGGATTAAAGTAGCCAAACAGCAAATTTCCGATAAAGCTTACTATTATAATTCCCAATAAACCAAGTAAAAGCTGGGAGTCACGAAAAAGAATCATATCTCTAACACCACCCACGGTGCAAATTCTTGACTTTTGTGCAAGGGCACCAACAATTAAACCTGCTCCAAGAGCTATCCAGAGTGGTGCTGTAGATGCTCCAGGACCTGACGTACTGAAAAACAAAAAAGCAGGTGATGCAATAAGTAATATTAGCAATGCGATATTAATAGTTGGAAATATATACCCTTCCGATTTTGTGAGTTTATAACTTCTTTTGAGGTTAAATCCTTTATTTAGAAAGAAAATTCCAACATAAATACCAAAAACAAATCCAGCTAATCCTAGTATTGCATTAAAGTCGCCTCCTGCAATTCTAAGAACCATTCGTAGAGGGCAGCCTAAAAAGACAAGAGCCCCAATCATTACGATAATTGATAGGACAAATCTAGTAAAAGGTGACGAACCACCTTTAGATGAAAATTCTTTATTGTTAGAAGCTAAAATAAATGCACCTAAAACAAGACCTATTACTTCAGGACGTATATATTGCACAACTTCTGCACGGTGAAGACCAATTCCACCTGCTATATCCCGAAGAAAACATGCTATACAAAAGCCCATATTTGCTGGATTGCCAAAATAGACTAGAAGAACAGAAAATAAACCAACTATTCCCCCAGTAATAATAATTCCTAATTTCCCCTTCATACAATAATAACCCCTTTACAAAAATAAATGCTTTTATAATTTTAACAATGTTTATTTCAATAGTAAAATAACAAAAACAAATAACTAAGGTCTTTGATATTACGAAAATAAATAAAATTTGCCTTATAAATTGATTTTAAGGTATAATAGAGAGTGTTTTAAAACAATCAGAATTTATTTTTTTCATACAATATTTAGTAGTGTTGCTTTCTGAGTAGGACAACATATTGTGTGAAAGATTAGTATATAGTAGCTTTAAAAACACTGTAATATTAATCAAAATACTGATAGGGGTGTATTGTGAAGAGTATTTATATGGATAATGGAGCAACATCATTTCCAAAGGCTCCAGGAGTAGCCCAAAATGTGTACAAGTATTTAACTGATATAGGTGCAAGTGCCAATAGAGGTGCTTATTCCAATTCTTTTGAAGTAGAAGATGTGATTTTTGAAACAAGGGAGTTGCTTTGTTCACTTTTTGGTTTTGACAAGCCTGAAAATGTTGTTTTTACAAAAAATATTACTGAAAGTCTTAATATACTGATGAAGGGGATTTTTAAAAGTGGAGATCATGTAATAGTTTCTTCTATGGAACATAATGCTGTCATGAGACCTCTTAATGCACTTGAAGAAATAGGGGTTTCATTTTCTAGAGTATTATGCCAAAATGACGGTAGTCTTGACCCAAAAGATTTACTGCCGTTAATTGGTTCTAACACAAAGGGAGTGGTTATGACACATGCCTCTAATGTTTGTGGAACCATTTTAAATTTAGAGGAAGTTGGCAAAGTTTGTAAGGAAAAAGCCCTGTGGTTTATTATAGATGCTGCTCAAACAGCAGGAACTATAATAGTTGATTTTGATGATTTGTGCGCAGATGCCATTGCTTTTACTGGGCATAAGGGATTATTAGGTCCACAGGGAATAGGTGGATTTATGTTAAAAGAGGAACTCTCCAATAGGTTATCAACTTTTATTGAAGGAGGTACGGGAAGCTTGTCCGATGCAGAAGTACAACCTTCTTATATGCCTGATAAATTTGAAGCGGGAACTCCAAATGTGCCTGGAATTTATGGACTTAACGCATCACTGAAATATTTACAAAAAGAAGGAATTCAAAAGATTTATGAAAAAGAGATGCAACTTATGTCGGTATTTTTAGAAAGATTAATGAATATGGATCATGTTGATATAATAGGAAAGAAAGATATAAAGGGAAGGACAGGAGTAATTTCAGTTAACTTTAAAGATAGGGACAATGGAGAGATGGCACACCGCCTCTCATCAGAGTTTGGAATTATGACTCGAAGCGGAATGCACTGTGCACCTTCAGCACATAAGACACTGGGTACTTTTCCAGAAGGTACTGTGCGTTTTGGATTTAGTCACTTTCACAGGGAAGAAGATATTTTATATGCAGCAGATTGTTTATATAAATTAGGATGAAGGGGATAATATGGAGTTTAGTCGAGTCAAGATTTTTGTTGCAGTAGCTCAAAAAAAGAGCTTTTCAAAGGCTGCAGATATGTTATTTATCTCTCAGCCAACTGTCACTAGCAATGTACAAAAATTAGAGAGTGAACTTGGAATTAAATTGTTTAATAGAAAAAACAAAAACATCTCTTTAACAGAAGGTGGGATGCTTTTTTATCGTTATGCACTGGAACTGGTCAACATTTATTCAAAAGCTGAGCACGCTCTTAGCATATATAAAAAGGGTATTGAGGGAGTGATGGAAATATACGCTAGCACAATACCTGAACAGTACCTTTTACCTTATATTGTTAAGGGATTTAAAGAAAAATATCCTTTAGTGCATTTTTCCATTCGTCACAAAGATTCAAAAAAAGTTTTGGATAAAATTCTTTCTGGAACAATTAATTTTGGCTTTGTTGGGGCAAGACATCATTCGGATGCCCTTGAATATATTGATTTTTATGATGACAGACTGGTACTCATTACTTCTCCTAAAAAGAAATTTCCTCTAGATGCTGTTGGTATAGAAAGCCTTGAGGGGGAAGATATTTTGCTGAGGGAAGAAGGTTCGGGAACAAGAATTCTTTTTGAAAATGCTTTGAAAAAAAAGAAATTGGACATGAGTATATTTGGTTCACATACAATAAATGACAGCTTAGAAACCATAAAAAAAATGGTTGCATTAGATGTTGGTATTGGTTTAGTGTCTGAGATTTCTGTAAAACGTGAAGTTGCGTCAGGACAGTTAAAAAAATATGAAATTAAGGATTTAGAGCTTGAGAGAAAGTTTAGCTTGGTTTATTGTAAAAACAGGTGCCTTTCACCAATTGAAGAGAGGTTTAGGGATTTTGTTTTAAATTGGAGATGGAATGGTGTGGATGCTTAATTATATGTTCATTGCCATAAAAGTAGGGTTTTTAGTAGAAAAAGATAAAAAATAAGAGACATTTAATACAATTCTTCATAAAACATCATTAGATAACATAAAATATTAAAGTTATTTTTGTTAAAATGAAAAAATCGTATTTAAAAAAGTTCACATAGCAAAAAGCATATGGTATAATTATGTTGTCAAAAATAGAATTTATGTATATAATAATAACAAAATAGTGATAGAATGTTAGGGTTAATAAGAGAAAAGGTATTAATATTTTTATAAAATAATAATTAATTAATTTAAACAGGGGGAATAAAATATGAGTAATAAGAATGAGAAAAACAAATTAAACGTTTGTGATAATCTAATGCAAGATGAGGTTATGTTAATAAATTCTTTTAATGACACAGATATTTCCATTGAAAACAATAAGACATTGCATAAGCTGTTTGAAGAGCAAGTAGAAAAGACTCCTGAAAACATAGCAGTTATTTTTGAAAACGAAAAAATTACATACAGAGAATTAAATGAGAAGTCAAATCAAATATCTAATTTTTTACTAGAGCAAGGCATAAAAAGAGGAGATTTGATAGGTTTAATAGCAAAACGTAATATAAAAACTATTGTTAATATGTTGGGAATATTAAAAGCAGGTGGAATATATGTACCTATTGAACCAGAGTATCCAGAAGAGAGGAAAAAATACATATTAAACAATAGCAATTGTAAAATAGTTTTAGATGCAGATGAAATATTAGAGCAAAAGATTTTAAAATACTCAGTTCACGCTGTTAAAAGTGATGTATCAAGTAAAGATTTAGCATATGTTATATACACTTCTGGTAGTACAGGCAATCCTAAAGGAGTAATGATAACTCACCAAGCTGTTGTTAATACAATACTAGATATTAATCAAAAGTTTAATGTCAATTCTAATGATAGGATAATAGGTTTATCATCTATGTGTTTTGACCTATCTGTGTATGATATTTTTGGAGCATTAAGTACTGGTGCTGCTTTGGTTCAAATACAAGATCAAAGAGATATAGGAAACTTAATTAAAGTAATTAGTTCTAATGAAATAACTATTTGGAACTCAGTTCCTGCTATAATGGACATGTTGGTTGAAAGTTTGGAAGATTGTTTTATAAATACTAAGCTAAGATTAGTATTGTTAAGTGGAGATTGGATATCATTAAAGCTACCTGATAAAGTGAAAAAACATTTTGTAAGTGCTGAATTAGTAAGCCTTGGTGGTGCAACAGAAGCATCAATATGGTCTATCTATTACCCTATAAAAGAAATAAAGCCTGAATTTAACAGCATACCTTATGGAATGCCTTTAGCTAACCAAAAATTTTATGTACTTACTGAAGAGCTGAAATTATGTCCTGTGGGTGTAAAAGGTGAATTATATATCGGTGGCAAGGGAGTAGCAAAAGGATATATAAATAATTTAGAGACGACTAAAAAGGCATTTATAAAACACCCTTATTTTGGTGATATTTATAAAACAGGTGATTATGGAATACTGCATAAAGAAGGATATATAGAGTTTCTTGGAAGAAAGGATCAGCAGGTAAAAATACGAGGATATCGAATAGAATTAGCTGAAATTGAATCAAAATTAAACATTCATCCAAATATAAAAGAGAGTGTAGTCTTAGTACATGGAAAGAATTTAGAACAAAAACAGCTGTGTGCTTATTTTACTTCGGATGATGAGTTGTGTTCAACCAACATAACTCAATACCTCTCAAATTTGTTGCCAGAATATATGATTCCGGTACACTTTATACAACTAGATGAGTTTCCTCTAACTCCAAATGGAAAGTTTGATAGAAAAATATTAGAAAAGCTCATGGATAGAAGTTTAATAAATGAAGAAGTAGTTGAAGAAGAGTTAGTTGAAAATCCTACTCAAATCAAACTACAACATTTATTTAAAAACATTTTAGGTATTAAAAAGGTAAGTGTATATACCAGCTTTTTTAATATGGGGGGAGATTCCCTGAAGGCATCAATGTTGGTGTATAGGATTGAAAAAGAATTCAATATTCAAAGTACATTAAATAATATATTCACATTAAAAAATATCGTTGAGATTTCAAAGTACATAGAATCGTCAACTAAAAAAGATTATATAGAAATAGAGAGTGTAAATGAAAGTGAATACTATAAATTATCTTCACAACAAAAAAGGCAATACATATTACACCAACAAGAAGAAATCGGAACAACATATAATATTTGTGCTGCCTATGATCTAGAAGGAGATGTTGATGTAGAAAGGTTAGATATTGCAATAAAGAAACTTATAAACAGGCATGAAGCTTTAAGAACATCATTTGGAGAAGTTAATGGAGAACCAATACAAAGAGTAAATAAGGAAGTTGATTTTAAAATTGAGTATTCCCAAATAAAAGAAGAAGAAATAAGTAAAACTCTTTTTGAATTTATAAAACCTTTTGATTTGTCAAAGGCACCATTAATAAGGGTAGGACTATATAAAATACATGATAATAGAAATGTGATTATTCTTGATATGCACCATATTATATCTGACGGTGTTTCTTTAGGAGTAATATTTAGAGAAATTAGTGAACTTTATGAAGGGAAAGATTTGCCAAAGCCTAGGGTTCAATATAAAGACTATGCAAAATGGCATAATGAATTGCTAGATAGTCAAATATTAAAAATTCAAGAAAAATACTGGATAAATAAATTTTCAGGGGAATTACCTACATTAGATTTACAAACAGATTATAGTAAATATATAGAAAAAAGTTTTGAAGGAGATAAAATAAGTCTGATTTTAGAAAACAAACTTGTAACAAAACTTAAGAGCCTAGCAACACAAACGGAGACAACTTTATACATGCTATTGTTTTCTGCATACAATATATTACTATCAAAATATGCTGGACAAGAAGAAATAATTGTTGGAACATTTACTTCAGGTAGAACACGTGAAGAAGTAGAAAACTTAATCGGAATGTTTGTAAACACATTACCAATACGGAGTTTTCCTAACGAGTCTAAATCCTTTATAGAATTTTTAAAAGAGGTTAAAGAAAATGAACTAAAGGCTTATGAAAATCAAGAGTACCAATTTGAAAATCTTATAAGCAAATTGAATATAGAGACGGAAAAGAACAGAAATCCATTGTTTAATGTTGCATTTGTTTTTCAAAATGAGGATTTAGGAAATATTCTAATAAAAAATGTTAAAGCTACGCCAATAGAATTAAACAAGAAAACAACAACTTTTGATATTACTATGGAAGTTGTTGAAACAGATACATTAAGAGTAAACGTAGAATATTGTACAAAGCTATTTAAAAAAGAAACTGTAGAAAGGCTGGCAGAGCATTATATTAACATTTTAGATATAATATCAAAAAAACCTGATGAGAAGATAGCGGATATTCAAATATTATCAGACAATGAAAAAGACAGAATGCTAGATGAGTTTAATGATCCAAAAGCAGAGTATCCAAAAGCAGAGTATCCAAAAGATAAGACGATACAAGAACTATTTGAAGATCAGGTAGAAAAGAATCCTGATAACATAGCAGTGGTATATGAAGAGCAGAAAGTTACATATAGAGAATTAAATATAAGGTCAAACCAGCTTGCAAGAG
>NZ_JAVDDS010000034.1 GCF_030848475.1 Herbivorax alkaliphila | reverse complement strand
TATCTTTTTAGAAATTATGCATATAACTAATATTCACCTTTATAAATTTGAACCTTTTTTTATAATCTGATATAATTGTAAATGTATTTAAAAGCACTACACGCTCTATTTCACATTGCTTTATATTAAAACTTCCAAATCTATTTTGTGTATTTTATTAAAAAAAGATATATTTTATTAATTTATATATTTTTTAACAATTTTAAGGAGGGATTTTTATATGAAAAAAATCTGTTTAACACTTACTATTTTCACAATGTTATTTGCATCAATTTTTTCTATTTTTAATGTATCTGCCACAGAAAATTTTGATTATTCTACTGCACTAGAGTATTCAATTTACTTTTATGATGCAAATAAATGTGGGCCTGAAGCAGGAGATGACAATTTCTTTGACTGGAGGGGGGCTTGTCATACAACAGATGGAAGCGAAGCTGGACTAGATCTTACAGGAGGTTTTCACGATGCAGGAGATCATCTAAAATTTGGTTTGCCTCAGGCATATTCAGCTTCCATTTTAGCTTGGTCACTATATGAATACAGGGATGTCTTTGATGCTACAGGAAATACTGAAAAACTTCTATCTACATTAAAGCATTTCACCGACTATTTTCTTAAGTGCTATCCTGAATCTGGAACTTTTTATTATCAAGTAGGCTCTGGAGAAATAGACCATACATACTGGGGTGCACCTGAAGAACAAACAGGCCCTCGACCTGTTCCCTATGTTGCAGATGAATCCAATCCAGCATCAGACGTTTTAGGACTTACATCAGCTGCCCTGTCAAAAATGTATTTAATTTATAAAGATGTTGATGCAGATTATGCAAATGAGTGCTTGCAAGTTGCAAAAGAACTATACGAAATGTGTAAAAATAATCCAGGTGAATACGAACTGGGGGCATATTACAGTTCAAGTTCATTTTGGGATGATTTGGCATGGGCTGCTACTTGGCTCTACGTTATAGAAAATGACGACTCATATCTTACAGAAATAGACTACTATCTTTCCCACAACACATTCCTAGGTGAAAGTCCTTTTGAAAACAAATGGACAATGTGCTGGGATGATATGTATATGGCAGTATTCTGTAAGCTGGCAGAATTGACAGGAGATCAAAAGTATATAGACGCAATGGACTATAATCTGGATTACTGGATGAATTCCCTTACAACAACACCTGATGGACTAAGACATTTAGATGTTTGGGGTGCATTAAGATATGCATCTGCCGAATCCATGCTTGCTATGTTGTACTATGAACAAACAGGGGATGAATCATTAAAAGAATTTGCCAAATCTCAAATAGATTATGCATTAGGAGATAATCAAAATAACATGTCCTACCTTATAGGTTTTGGAGAAAATTACCCTGAATGTCCCCACCACAGAGCCGCAAATGGTTATACATATGCAGGAGGAGAAAATTCAAATCCCGCCAAACACTTGCTTGTGGGAGCACTAGTTGGAGGGCCTGATGCACAGGGGAATTATGTTGATGATGTAAACCTCTTTCAACACACAGAAGTTGCAATTGACTACAATGCTGCCTTTGTTGGAGCTACCGCAGCTATAGTAAGATACTATGGCGATTTAACCCCTCCTGAGCCTACGCCTGAGCCCGACTTGGTAAGGTATGACGTTGGTGATATAAACCTTGACGGTAATATTGATACTACAGATTTAACTTTAATGAAAAGATATATTTTAGAAATAATTGATGAATTCCCTTATGAAGATGTTGATAACTTAAAAATTCCTATAGCAGATGTTAATGGGGATGGATTTATAGACACTACCGACTATATGTTAATGCAAAGATATGTACTAGAACTAATATCTGAGTTTCCAGTAGAATATGACATTTATGGCAATGTAGTTGAAAGATAAACACGTAAAAACGAGGTCAGGCTTGAATAATTACTTATTCAAGCCTGACCTCGTTTTTGAGCAAATCTATAAGCCGGGTTCTGTATCTGACAGTCATCTATCTAGGCCTTGCATTTCTGCAAAGCTCAAGCCACCTACCCGGGACTGGCGGGCAACCATAATGTCCCACTATACGGTGTTGCTCCAGATGGGGTTTACATAGCCGGCAAGTCGCCATGCCGCTGGTGAGCTCTTACCTCACCTTTCCACCCTTACCCTCCTGAAAGTTGGAAGTTAGAGGTTGGACGTTAGAAAAAACGCATCTTCCAACTTCTAACCTCCAACTTCCAACCTCCAAAAAGGCGGTATATCTCTGTTGCACTTTCCTTAAAGTCACCTTCACCGGGAGTTACCCGGCACCCTGCCCTATGGAGCCCGGACTTTCCTCATGTACGGTCTTTCGACACTGCACATGCAACCGTCTGACTTACTCAAATAAATCAGTATCCTTTATTATATATTCATTTTAAATACATGTCAATATATTATAAATGGATCTTCTTCCACACTATTACTCAAAATGTCCAGATTTTCAAATTGTTTTTTTAACATATCCACCAATTTGGGAACAATAATTCTTTCTGTACCAAAGTGACCTGCATCAATAACACACATTCCCATTTCAACCATATCTACAGCACTATGATATTTAACATCCCCAGTCACCAAAACATCAGCCTTTGACATTACAATTTTATTTAAGCTTTCATCGTAACTTCCACAAAAGACAGCTGCTTTTTCTATTTTTTTATCTACACTACCTATTACACGTACATTTTTTGTGTTAAGTTTTTCTTTTACAGTGTTTATAAAACCATCTAATGTTTTTGGATTTTTAAGAATCCCTATCTTTCCTAATCCATATTCTTTTCCCTCCATATTAAGAGGATATACATCATATGCCACTTCCTCATAAGGATGGGATTTAACCATTTTATCTATTACATTACGAAGTTTTTCCTGAGAAACTATGGTTTCAATTTTTACTTCATTAACATATTCAAGCTCCCCTGTAAATCCTATGTATGGGTTGGTTCCTTCTAGAGGCTTAAATGTTCCTGTACCCTTTGTCATAAAAGAACATTCACTGTAATTACCTATACATCCTGCTCCTTTACTGCTCATTGCCTCTCTTACCTTATCAACGCTTTCTTTCGGTACAAAAACTACAACCTTATAAAGCTTTAATGATTTATGCTTTTTTAAGTTTTGTAGGTTAATAAGATCTAAAGTCTCTGCAAGATGTTCATTTACTCCCCCGTCCACTACATCTAAATTTGTGTGGGCACTAAAAACGCCAATATCATTTTTAATCAGTTTGTATATAACTTTACCCTTTATATCCTCCTCATTTATCCTTTTAAGTCCTTTAAATATAGTTGGGTGGTGAGATATGATTAAGTCCACAGATTTGTTTACAGCCTCATCTACGACCTTTGAAGTAACATCAAGGCAAACCATTATACGCTTTACTTCACTTTTCTCATTTCCTACAATGAGCCCTACATTATCATAGCTCTCCGCAAGCCTTTCAGGTGCGATATTCTCCATATATTTTATGATTTCTCCAAGTCTAATGCACATGTTAAACTCAACTCCTTTTATAATTTTAAGACTGCTCATTCTATAAGTTGGAGCCTCTCTTATACTCTTTAACATTTAGCTTTAGCTAAACGAGTTCACGAGCTTTTTTATACTTTTCTTTAAGTATAATACACTCTTTTCTTTTTATTGAATCTCTTTGCTTCATATTTTCCATTTCATTTATAATTTTGTCAAGCTGTCTTATTTTATTTTCAATATGAGTTTTTAAAAGAGGGTCTTTTTTTTCAAATAGTTTTTCTCCAATATGGTAATATAAATTATCCTTTCTTTTAATTTTTCCTGTCCATTTCGCATTTATAACATCATATATTTTATAACCTTCTTTAGTCAACTCTTCATCATAAACTTCAAAACCATTATCACAAAGCCACTCATGGACAACCTCTATAGCATACATAGGTTGAATTATTAATGCTCTGGCTTTTTTAGCCTTACTTTTGCCTCTTTCTAAAATTTCTTTTATAATAAGGCCTCCCATACCTGCAATAATTATTACATCTGTTTCATTTTCTTTTATCGAATCAAGTCCATCTCCAACCCTTGTTTCAATGCTATCTAAAAGATTATACTCACCTATGTTTCTTTTTGCAATATGTATAGGCCCTAATCTAACATCAGATGCAATTGCTTTTTCACACTTTTTATTATTTATCAAATAAACAGGTATATATGCATGATCTGTTCCAATATCACAGACAATATTACACTCAGGCACCATTTGAGCAATCAACTTTAGACGCCCCGACAATTCCATCTTATTTTCCCCTTCCATTTTTCTTTAAAGAATATTAGTACAACAAATAGTATACACTAAATTGACTATAAAAAACAAACTACAAAAGCTACTTATTTTAAAGGAAATCAAAGGAACAAGAGCATGAAAATAACTTTGAAGCATCTCAAGAAAAAAAGTTTTAAAAAAACAAGAAGTCCAGTTAACTGGACTTCTTGTTTTTTGTGGTGGGCCTTCAGGGACTTGAACCCCGGACCTACCGGTTATGAGCCGGTTGCTCTAGCCAGCTGAGCTAAAAGCCCTCTTGGCTCCTCAAGTTGGACTCGAACCAACGACCCTGCGGTTAACAGCCGCATGCTCTACCAACTGAGCTATTGAGGATTATCGTGTCTTAGATATCTTGCATCAAACACAAGTAATATTATACATACCTACTCATAACAGGTCAAGAATAATATTAAGTGAATTATTAAATATTATCCTGCTATTTCATCAATTTTTATAAAAATGCTTCATTTTTCATGCCAATACTATATTTTTTATAGAAATATCATTTCATATGCATGCACTTATTAATTTGTATTTTTTAAAGTTTTATTTCTTATATTGCAAAAGTAATTCCCTAAGTTCTGTTGCATGCAATCCCTCTTCCTCTGCAAATCTTTTAAAAGTTTCCTTAACTTTTTCATCTTCAATCCTCTTTGAATACATTTCATAATCTCTTACCATTTCCATAGAATTTTCCCAAGCTCTTAACAATCGATCATAGGTAGTATATTCCACTGCATTATTATTCATTTCAGCCATTAATTATCATCTCCCATTTTATTTTTACTTTATTTTATAGTTTATCTAATTTGAATTATTTATTCACAAAATATACTATTTTTTGTCCAACATGCTGTATACTTTTAAGCTAATGTTTAAACATGTTAAACGTGAGTTTAAAATACTACCTCAAAACATATTGCTTTTTCTCTCTATTTATTTTAATATACAGTTAGTATATTTATTATACTCCCCTAGGTCCCGTAATTTAGCTTGCCGCTAAATGTACGGGATGCTTTTTATCCGTATGAACAGTATAAGACAGACATGTGGACGGTTTGGTTGTAAAGAGCAACCAAACCGTCCACATGTCTGTTTGTCACTAAAAAGATAAAATCAGCGAAAAGTGTCTTAATTCATAATAGATAAAAAACCCGATTTTAATCGAGTTTTAATCTAAATAATCCTTTAATTTTTTGCTTCTGCTTGGATGCCTTAATTTTCTCAATGCCTTAGCTTCTATCTGACGTATTCGCTCTCTGGTCACATTAAACTCTCTACCAACTTCTTCTAGAGTTCTTGCTCTTCCATCATCAAGACCAAACCTCAATCTTAAAACCTTTTCCTCCCTCGGTGTCAAAGTATCTAAAACATTTATAAGCTGCTCCTTTAATAGTGTAAATGCTGCCGCATCTGATGGTGCAGGAACATCATCATCAGGGATAAAGTCACCTAAATGACTGTCTTCCTCTTCTCCTATGGGAGTTTCCAGGGATACAGGTTCCTGAGAAATTTTCATAATATCTCGAACTTTGTCTACCGGCATATTCATCTCTCTTGCAATTTCCTCTGGCTGCGGCTCTTTACCAAGTTCCTGTAAAAGCTGTCTAGACACTCTTATAAGCTTATTAATTGTCTCTACCATGTGAACTGGTATTCTTATGGTTCTTGCCTGGTCTGCAATAGCCCTTGTAATTGCCTGTCTTATCCACCATGTTGCATATGTGCTAAACTTAAATCCTTTTCCGTAATCAAATTTCTCAACTGCTTTTATAAGACCTAAATTTCCTTCCTGTATCAAGTCTAAAAAAAGCATACCTCTCCCTACATATCTTTTAGCTATACTTACAACAAGCCTCAAATTTGCCTCTGCAAGCTTTCTTTTTGCCTCAGCATCTCCTTCTTCCATCCTTTGAGCCAAATTAATCTCTTCTTCAGCACTCAAAAGAGGAACCTTACCTATTTCCTTTAAATACATTCGAACAGGATCATCTATACTCACACCTTCCGGCACAGTAATTTCAAGATCCTCTTCTGTCAGCTGAATTTCTTCAAGCTCTTCTTCAATATCACCTACTACATCTACGCCCATATTCTCTAATGTCTCGTAAACTTTTTCTATATGCTCAGGCCCTATCTCAATTTCTTCAAAAGCATCCATTATTTCCTTATAGGTCAACATTCCCTTTTGTTTGCCTTTTTCAATCAACTCAAGTAAAATTGCTTTTTTAACATCATTATTGGGTTTCACTTACTGCCCCTCCGTTCATTAAAATGTACCTCTATATACTCTTCTTTTTGTATAATATTTGCTGCAACTCTAGCTTCATATTTTTCACTTCTTCAGCTGTTTGATTTTTTGAAGTAGATATTGCTTTCAAAATCTCTCTTTCTCTTTTTATTAGCTTAAATAGTTCCATTTTCTTAATTATATCCATTATTGCCTTTTTATTATCCTCAAAATTGCATTCCTCCTGTAATAATCTTGTAAATATATTTGAAATTTTATTATCAGCTAAATTTATAAGCTCCGCCGGCACCAATTCCTTTTTATTATCAAGTCTTTCAAAAATAACCTTTGCCAGCTCTCTATTATCCTCATCTTCAAAACTTTCCAGTGAAAGTTCGTCCTTAACCAAACTATACAGTGAGTTATCAATACTAATTAGTGAGAGTAAAATTCTCTCATAGGTTATAACTCGCTGATGTTCATCTTTATCCCTGCTCTTTTTAAACTTAGTCTTATTGTCAATACCAGTAACAACTGCCTTAAAACCTTTTTTTGGTTTTATCCTCTTTAAAACCTCTGCAAATATAGATTCCTGACTAATTTCATATTCCTTTGCTATCTTTTTGATGTACATCTCTCTTTCCATATCATTGTCCATTTTAGAAAGTACATCTGCAGTTTTGTTTAAAAAAAGAACTTTTCCCTCTGTATTATTTGTATCAATTTCACTTTTTAAAGCTTTTATTTTATATTCAACAAGTGAAAGTGATTTTTTTATCAAGCTATTAAAAGCCTCTGCTCCATTTTTTTTAATAAATTCGTCTGGATCTTTTCCATTTGGTATTTCCAATACCTTTACATTACATCCAATATTATTTAGCAAATCAAGTCCTCTCATAGTAGCTGCCTTGCCTGCTGTATCTGAATCAAATGAAATAACTATTTCTTCTGTGTACTTTTTAAGTAATTTCCCTTGACTTTGGGTTAATGCAGTGCCAAGAGATGCAACTGTATTTATTATCCCAAACTGGCAAAGAGATATTACGTCCATATAACCTTCAACTACTATTATTCTCCTATGGGATGAACTTTTAGCAAAGTTAAGACTGTATAAATGCTTTCTCTTGTTATAAACAATTGTTTCTGGAGAATTCATGTATTTAGGCTCTGAGTTATCTAACACTCTTCCACCAAACCCCAAAACATTTCCTCTTAAATCAAAAATAGGAAATATGATTCTCCCCCTGAATCTATCATAACAGGTATTGTTTTTACTTTTTAAAATCAATCCACTCTCTAAAAGAACCTCCTCATTATATCCTTTACTTTTCAAATACTTGTACAATACATCCCATTCATTTAGGGAATATCCTATTCCAAATTTTCTTGAAATATTTTTCTTTATTCCTCTTGATGCTAAGTATTCTCTTGCTTTGCTGTTTTTTTCATCCTTAAACTGCTCATAAAAAAATCTTGCCGCTTCTATATTAACTTTTAAAATCAGTTTTTTCTTTTTTGCTATTTCCTTGTATTCACCCTCTTTACCTTCAGGCAACAATATTTTTGCCTTGTCTGCTAAAAGTTTTATTGCCTCAACATAATCAAGATTTTCAACTCCCATTATAAACTGAATGACACTCCCACCATTACCACAACCAAAACAATAGTATAGTTGCTTTAAGGGATCAACATAAAATGATGGAGTCTTTTCATTATGAAAAGGACAAAGCCCAAAATATCCTTTACCCTTTCTTTTTAGTTGAATATACTCTCCAACAACACTTATAATGTCATTACTAATTCTTATTTCTTCAATCAATTCATCTGGATATAATCTCTCCATTTTATTATTCTCTTAAAACACAACTCCTTTTAAAATCAATTATGAAATTAATTTTCATACTCAATATTTCTAGCAACATTAAGTAGTTCTTCGACATATTTATCAATAATCCTTCTTTTATTCACTAAAATGATTTAATTTGTTTTAGCAACCTATGTATTTATAACTTAGATATAGTTCTACACAAAAATCAAATTTCCTTCTAAAATAAAACAAATATTTTTATCTGTTTGTTTTTCACATATATTTTTCTGTATAAAATCTCAAAAGTATTCTTTCATGTTTCTTGCCAATTTATACATCCTATTTTCATTAATGCCACGACTCAGGTATAAAAATTTCATGGAATTTTTTCACTGCATATCTATCTGTCATTCCTGCTATATAATCGCATACCACCCTGTCAACAGAAGAAACTTTAAGTTTTTTTTCAACTTCTTTGGATAAATATTCTGGTTCGTTTTTCAGGTAAATATAGAGTTCTTTTATTATATTCTTTGCTTTTATCTCCTCTTTTTTTGCTTTAGATCCTATATAAACATTTTTAAACATAAACTCTCTTAGTTCATTTTTTGCTTCTTGAAAACCTATGTCCATTTTTATAGTGTCTGAATTTTTACTTTCTTTAATTATATTTGTAATCATATTGTTTATTCTTTGACTTGAAGTTTGACCTAAAACTTTTACACATTCTTTAGGTAGACTTTCCTCACTAATTATCCCTCCTCTGATTGCATCATCAATATCATGATTAATATATGCAATTCTATCAGCAAATCTTATTATTTGTCCTTCTAAAGTTTTTGGTGTGGTGTCCCCAGTATGATTTTTTATACCATCTTTAACTTCCCATGTTAGATTTAAGCCATTCTCCCTTTCTAAAACATCTACCACTCTCAAACTCTGTTCATTGTGCTTAAAGCCAAATGGACAAATATCATCTAAAACCTTCTCTCCTGCATGACCAAATGGAGTATGACCTAAATCATGACCTAAAGAAATTGCTTCTGTAAGATCTTCATTTAGTCTGAGACTTCTTGCTATGGTTCTGGCAATCTGGGAAACTTCCAAAGTGTGAGTAAGTCTTGTTCTGTAATGATCACCTTCTGGAGAAATAAAAACCTGTGTTTTATGCTTTAGCCTTCTAAATGCTTTAGAGTATATAATCCTGTCCTTGTCTCTTTGAAAACAAGTTCTTACATCACATTGAGGCTCTAAAAACTTTCTTCCTTTTGATTTAGAACTAATTTTAGCATATGGGGAAAGTAGTCTTTCTTCAGTCAACTCATATTCCTGTCGAATTAACATTTTCGCCACTCCTTAAAGTAAGTTTCATATCACATACTTTATTTTTATATTTTTTTCTATTACTAAGTCAATATACTTTTCATCAACTTTTATAATTGGCTTTGATACATGCCTAGGATTAATATATACAATTTCAGCTATTTTACCATTATCCAGCTCTACATAGTCACCTACATAATAAGATGCTATGTTATTTAAAAAAGCAGAAACAACTTTTACATCTAATTGTCTTAAAGTCTTTTCTTCCATTAACTCAAAGACTTCAAATGGACTTTCTCTTTCCTTATATACCCTTTCTGAAGTCATAGCATCATAAATATCAGCAACAGCAATGATTTTTGCAAAATCATGAATAAGATTAGATTTTGCTCCTGTAGGATAGCCGCTTCCATCCTCTCTTTCATGGTGCAATAGTACACCTAAACAAACATCCTTACTAATAGCCTTTTCTTTTTCTAACATTCTATAACCATATATTGAATGTTTTTTTATCTCCTCATATTCTGAATCTGTCACTTTTCCCGGTTTATTAATTATCTCTGGTGGTACTTTTATTTTTCCAATATCGTGAAGTAATGCTGCCTGAACAAGCATTTGAAGCTTTTTATCATTATATCTAAGCCACCTACCTATAAGCATTGACAACATTGCTACATTCATACTATGAGTATATATATATTCATCTGAACTCTTTATTTGATTCATACATCTAATCAAGTCCATTTTTTCATCTGTCATAGAAATAACGGAATCAATAACATTTGCCACATTTTTTAGGTTAACACCTTTTTCAGATAAAAGATCTGATATAATTTCCTTTACTTCATAGATACCTCCATTGTAGGTGTTTTGAAAAGCGTCTTTGACTTTTGTGACAGGTATATCAATTTTTTCTTCTTTGCTTTTTTCTTTTTCTACAAAAATTCTAACTTTAAGAAGCTTTTGATTTTGAAGTTTTTTAATTAAGTGTTCATCTAGTATTGTGTTTTCTGATATAATTATGGAACCAAAGTCATTTAATATTGTTTGTGCTACTTTCATACCTGGTACTAAATTGCTTGGATTGACTACCTTTTTCATCACATTATCACCTGACTTTTTTTAGATTTTTTACTTGCTTAGAAATAATAAAAATCTCTAGCTTCAAAATGTATTTTTTATTATTGTATCATACCTTAATAAAATTATATCATATTTTAAATAAAAATGTATTTTTTTGATATAAATTTTTAGACTAAAGTGAACCTCCTTCACCTAAGCTTATTTAAAGCAAGTGAGGTTAGAAGTAAGTTTTTACATTGATGTGCTTTTTGTTTTATGTTAACATATGTGATAGTATCTTTTAAATTTTATATCCATTTTATAACCACTATACCTACAGCAACAGCATTTAACTAAATCAAACTACTATTTTTAAAAACTTCAATTTTTTAAAAATTCATTAATAGTTAGTATAATTTATTCAAAAACCAAATTAGAAAGGAATCTATAAAAAATGGAGACAAACAAAAACATCAAAAAAATAGCACAGGAATTTAACAAGATTAATAAATATTCAAAAGCAATTATTAAATATGGAACTCAAATATCATTAGGTTTACTTTTAGCAGGTACCCTTATAATTGTTTTAAACAACAGATTAATACCATATAATAGTAACTTAAGATTTATAGGTACACAGATAACAAGAAATAGTTTTATCATACTTGCACAGGTAATAATAGGAGGACTTTTAATGGATTATATATCTAAAAGAAAATAGGAATTGTTTTTAAATCAATTCCTATTTCCGTGTTTTTCTTTTGCTTTTACTTCAACAATTTTATTTTTATCATCCAAAAAAATAACTTTAGGAGTATGTTTTTTTGCCTCGTTCATTTCAAGCATTCCATAAGAAATTATAATAACTATATCACCAGGGTGAACAAGCCTTGCAGCGGCTCCATTTAAACATATAATTTTACTCCCTCTCTCTCCGGATATTACATAAGTCTCAAACCTTTTGCCATTATTGTTATTTACTATCTGAACTTTTTCATTTTCAATTATATCAGCAGCATCCATTAAGTCTTCATCTATTGTTATACTTCCTATATAGTTAAGATCAGCTTCTGTGACAACTGCTCTGTGAATTTTTGACTTTAAAACATTAATAAACAATTTTTACACCTCCTTATTCACAATCTAAAATTACATTGTCTATAAGTCTTGTTTCTCCAAATTTTGCAGCAATAGCTATTAACACTTCTTCTTCTAATACCTCTATAGCTTCTAAAGTATCAGCCTTAACTGCTTCTACATAATCAATTTTAGCATCAGTTTCAGATTTTATTCTATCTATAATATACTCAACTATTTTTCCTCTGTCTTTTTCTCCATTTTGTATCATCTCTTTAGCTTCAAACAAAGATTTAGATAAAATAACAGCTGATTTTCTGTCTTTCTCACTTAAATATACATTCCTTGAACTCATCGCAAGACCATCGTCCTCTCGAATAATAGGACAAATAACCACCTCTACATTTAAATTAAGGTCTTTCACCATTTTTTTTATAACCAGAGCCTGCTGAGCATCTTTTTGGCCAAAATAAGCTTTGTCAGGTTCAACTATATTAAACAATTTATTAACAATTGTGGTAACTCCTCTAAAATGACTTGGTCTAGATTTTCCGCAAAGTGAATCTGTCATATCTTCAACATCCACATAAGTCATGTATCCATTTGGATACATTTCTTCTTTTTGGGGAATAAATACAACATCAACACCCGCAGATTCAGCTTTCCTAAAGTCCCCTTCCATATCCCTAGGATACCTTTCAAAGTCCTCATCAGGACCAAACTGAGTTGGGTTTACAAATATACTCATAATTGTATAGTCATTATGACGTAATGATGTGTCTACTAATGATAGATGTCCTCTGTGAAGGTACCCCATAGTAGGAACAAAGCCAATAGTCTTTCCTTCTCTTTTTTGTGCTCTTATTATAGTTTTTAAATCTCCAATCTTTTCAACAACTCTCATAAATTTATTTCCCCTTTAGTCATTTTCCAAAGCTTCTATAACTTCATCATCAACAATAAATGAATTTTCCAAACTAGGAAAAACAGCTTTATCAACTTCATCTATATACTTGCTTACAATCTCTTTATATAAACTTCCTATATTAGAATATTTTTTTGCATGCTTAGGATTAAAATCTTCATCCAAGCCCAAAGCATCCTGTGTCACCAGCACCTGTCCATCACAATGAGATCCTGAACCTATGCCTATTACAGGAATATCAAGCTTCTTTGCAATAAAACCAGCTACTTTATAAGGAACACATTCTAAAACTATTGAAAATACTCCAGCCCTCTGCAATGCCAGTGCATCTTTATATATCTTTCTTGCCACTTCAAGTGTTTTCCCCTGTGCTTTGTGTCCTCCAAATATATTAATTGACTGAGGTGTGTATCCTAAATGCCCAATAACAGGTATACCTGCTTTTATAATAGCTTCTATATTTTCTGAAAATTCTTCTCCACCTTCAAGCTTTATTGCTTTGCATCCACCTTCCTGTACCAGTCGCCCAGCATTTTTAACACTGTCATTTATTCCTGTATGATAAGATAAAAAGGGCATATCTCCAATCAAAAATGATCTTTTAGTTGCTCTCTCCACAGCCTTTATATGATGTATCATATCTTCAATTGTAACTTTAATTGTGTCCTCATAACCTAAAACAACTGTTCCAAGAGAATCTCCTACAAGAATGGAATGAACTCCTGCATCATCTAAAATTTTAGCTGTAGGATAATCATATGCAGTCAGCATACTTATTTTTTTACCTTTTTCTTTAAATTCTTGAAAGCTTGATACTGTAAATTTTTTATTCATAAATCGGCACCTTCTTTATAATGATTTCTCCCTACTACTTTCAAAAAAACAAGTTTGTTTTAGTTAACAAACTTGTTTTTTAGACCTAAAATAAAATCTTTCGCTCCAAGACTTTATACAAAAGCTTAGGGACTTTTAAAAGCCCCTTAAGCTTTAAGTTCTATTTAGCACCTAAGCATTTGAAGGTTTTTGAGAAGCCTTCTTTCTCTGGTGAGCCTTGTTCCAATTTACCCATAGTGGACTTGCTATGAAAATGGAAGAGTAAGTTCCACTTGCAAGACCAATTATAAGAGGGAATGAAAATTCCTGTAATGAAGATATCCCATTTATTGATGCAAATATAAAAACAGTCGTAACACATGCCAATGTAGTTATTGAAGTGTTAATTGATCTTCTTAAAGACTGATTTATACTCTTGTTTACAAGTCCTTCTACAGTATCTTTTCTAGATGCCTTACTGTTTTCTCTTATCCTGTCATATATAACTATGGTGTCATTCATAGAATAACCCAGTATAGTCAACACCGCAGCAATAAAGGTTTCATTCAGCGGTATTCCAAAAACCACATATACCGATAACATTATAGCTGCATCGTGAATAAGTGCTACAACAGCAGTCAATCCTGCAAACAGACCTGACATTATATTAAATCTTATCCAGATATAAAGAAGCATTAATATTGACGCTAATATTACAGCTAAAATACCTTTACTTCTTAATTCTCTACTTATTGAAGTACTAACACTGTTCACATCCATTTGAGCATCTTCTTTAATGTTAAACTCGTCTCTTAATTCAGAAACTAAATCTCTTTGCTCAGAATCACTTAGCATCTCTTCACCTGTTGCAACGCCGATAACTAAAAAATCCATCCTTCCATCGCCTTCTGCTGAACCCAGACTATGTGTGTGCCTAACCATAATTCTTCTGTCTACAGTATTTAATGCAACTTCTTCAGCTCTAATTATATCATCATTAGGATCTTCAACATTAAAGTCAGAATCGTTTACTTCAAGTTGTATTTCTGTACCACCTTGAAATTGAATGTCCAGAGCAAATCCACCATTAACAAAAAAGAATATCAAGCCTGTTAAAATTAACAATAGCGACATTGTAAAAAATATTTTTCTCTTACCATAAAAATCAAGCATTTGATGACCCTCCTTTAACTCCATATAACCAATGGGATTTTTTAGGGCCTGTACCTGCAACTGTACGAAGCAGAACTCTAGTTATAAACACTGCTGTAAGAAAGTTAAATATAACTCCTGCTCCCAGTGTAAAAGCAAAGGACTTGATAGTACCTGTTCCAAGCATAAAAAGAACCACTGCTGCAATTAACGTAGTAATATTTCCGTCTAATACTGCTGTAATTGCCCTTTTAAATCCAATGTCGATAGAAGCCTGCATAGTCTTACCAGCTCTTATCTCTTCTTTTATTCTTTCAAAAATTATTACATTAGCGTCTACACTCATACCAACGGTCAGTATAATACCTCCAATACCTGCAATAGTCAAAGGTATATTTGAGGCTGCTACAATTAAGAGTAAAAATACAACCTGACCTAAAAGAGCTATGCTAGATATAACTCCAGGAATTCTATATACTAAAATCATAAATAACCATATAAAAAGTATAGCAAACATTCCTGCTGTAACACTTACCTCTAAGGCTCTTTCACCTAATTCAGGACTTATTGACCTTACTTCACCTTGATCAGTAGTTAAACTAAATGGAAGGGCACCAGCTGAAATTAAAGCTGAAAGCCTGTTAGCCTCTTCTCTAGTCTCTTCTCTAAAACCGCTTAATGTAATTCTTGCCTCAGTACCTGCTGGAATTACAGAACCAACCACAGGAGCACTAATAAACTCGTCATCTAAAAATATGGCTATAGGCTCATTCATAAGTCTTTCTGTTGCTTCTTGAAACGCTTCTCCTGCTTCCCTATTCAATTCCAAAGCAACATCCATTCTACCATCTTCCCCAAAGGCAGGTCTTGCTCCTTCAACATCATCTCCCTCGATTACAATTCTTCCAGTAGGAAGATAGTCTCCTGTCTCTGGATCAACTGAGTCCTCATCAACTTCCTGAAATGTCAAAAGTGCTGTGTCCCCAAGTTCTTCCACTGCACTGTGAGGATCAAAACTAGTTTCACCTCTACTCCAAGGAATCTCAACAATAACTCTCCCTGTAGCTCTTTCAGTGGTAACTGTCCTATCTAAGATTTGCCTATTATCCAACCTTAGTTCCATAATTCTTACTACGCTGTCCATCTCTTCATCTGTTGGCACAACATCCTCAGGTGGAACAAGAATGGCACGAACACCACCCCTAATATCAATACCAAATCTCATACTTTCTTCAACATTATCCAATTTAAGATTAAGTGCCGGAATAGAAATTCCCGCAACTGCTATATAAGTTAAAAGAACGATTACTATAACAATCAAGACACTTTTAACTTTATCGCCTGCTTTCATCTGTAAAATTCCCCCTTTTTAATCTTGTCCACATGAAGTTATTATATAACCATACCAATGTATAAGTCAATATATATAATAAGTTATGTGTGTAGCATTTTAAGGCTTTATAGTAAATGTATTCCATTTATTAAAAGCTTAAATTTTAACTTCAAAAACTCTGCTGCCCTTCTATTCATAGTCATTCTACCTAAAAATATTTCAAAATAATCCATTACAGGACATATATCTGTATCTATCTGAAGCTCTAATATTGCGTGCATTTTACACTTGTCAACATAAATCTTTGAGTTCTCTACAGCATAATTTACCCTGTCATGAATATCAAACGTTGGAATATCCTTATTTCTCACTCTTGTGCGATGAACATCAGATTTATCTGCTAAAATTAAAGCAGCTGATATTACACTTACAGCAGTACCAGTATTTTCATCATGATTGCCTATAGCAAGCATAATTTCTCCTGCTTCACGATAATTCATCCCCATCTTAGTCAGGATATTATATGCAAGTATGGCTCCTGAATGGGCATGATCAATTCTATTTACTGCATTTCCAATATCATGAAGATACCCTGCAATTCTTGCAAGTTCAACTTTTCTTTCTTCAAAACCTAGAGTTTTCAATATTTCCCCTGCAGCACAAGCTACAAGTCCAACATGCCTGTATGAGTGCTCTGTATAGCCTAAGCCTTCCAGCTGCTTATCTGCTATTTCAAGAAAAGTAATAACCTCTTCACATTTTTTTATTTCTTCTAACGTCAAAAACCCCATAAACCCTCCTTTTTGAAGTGATGTTATTTTCTTCAGATAAACCAACTCCTTCCAAAAGCTTATACATCCCTATTCCTACTCCATAATTTCCTGAGCTTTTATCCAAAGAGCACATTCAACCCTTTTTTTCTCAAGCTCGCATCCTATTTTGTAGGGAATATTTATATCACTGTGAAACTGATATGAATTAGCAGCACATCCACCGCTACAGTAAAACTTTGCCCAGCAATTTTTACACTCATCTTTTGTATAGACATTAGAGCTTTTAAAATATTTTTGAATGGTGTTATTGTAAATTTTTTCATTTTTTACATTGCCAATTTTAAACTCTTCATTTCCTACAAATTGATGACATGGATATATATCTCCTGTAGGGGTTATTGCTAAGTATTCATGCCCTGCTCCACAGCCAGTAATCCTTTTTATTATACATGGTCCTTGAGATAAATCTATCATAAAGTGAAAAAAGTTAAACCATCTGCCATCTTTTCTTCTCTTTACATACTCAAAGGCTAATTTTTCATATTCAGAAAAAGCTTTAGACAAGTGTTTTTCTTTTAAATCTAAACCTGTCTCTTTCCCTGCAACTACAGGCTCTATAGATATCTGCTCAAAACCTTCATCTGCTAAATGCAAAACATCATTTGAAAAGTCAATGTTTTCACTTGTAAAAGTTCCTCTTACATAGTAATTATCCTGTTTTCGCATTTTTGCAAGCTTTTTAAAACTTGGCATTATATCATCATAACAGCCAGTACCATCGACTCTTAAACGCATTTTATCATTAACTTCTTTTCTTCCATCAACACTTAAAACAACATTATGCATATTTTCATCTATATATTGCATATTATTCTCATCTAGTGTAAGACCATTTGTTGTCAGGGTAAATCTGAAATTTTTATTATACTCTTTTTCCTTTTTTCTTCCATAAGCCACAATTTCTTTAACAACGTCAAAATTAATCATTGGCTCCCCACCAAAAAAATCAACTTCAAGATTTTTTCGATTCTTTGAATTTTTAATCAAAAAATCAATGGCCTTTATACCAACTTCTTTGCTCATCATACTTCGATCTCCACCAAAATCTCCAGTAGAAGCAAAACAATACTTACACCTTAAATTACAGTCATGGCTTATATGAAGGCACAGAGCCTTTACAACAGACTCACTATCAAAAGAAGGTGCATACTTTTCATATGGATCTTTTGAATAGAGAAGTCCATTAGACTTTAGCTCATCAACTTCATATAAAGCTTCTTTAATTTCTTTTTCATCATACTTATGTGATAGCTTTTCAACAATCTCATTACTTAAACATTCATTATAATAATCTAAAATATCAAATGAAATATCATCAAAAACATGTACTGCACCACTGTTAACGTCAAGAACCATGTTGCTGCCATGCATTTTATATTTGTGAATCATATCTTTTTTATCTCCCTCTAATATACCTTGTCCCCTAAAAACAACATATAGAAAAATATTTTATGAATGCTTAGTAATTGCTAAGCACCCTCTCTTAAAATATTGAACCCACAATACCAATTAAATAATTTGCGGGTTCAATACAGTGTCTATGGAAAATTTAAATTTTTACAAAAAAAATTATCTTTTTTCACAACTTTGATTTGCCACTGTACATGATGTTTTACAAGCTGATTGACAGGATGTCTGGCACTCGCCACATCCTCCCTTTTTCATGCTCTCTTTCAATATACCTTTGTTTATAACTTTAATATGTTTCATTTTATACCTCCTATATTTTTAATTAACAGTATTTACTCTAATTTTAGTACACTTAAATACCTATGTAAGTTCATACTGTGACACATTTACAGATAGCATTATAGCATAAATTCTAACTCTTGAAAAGAATTATAATATAAGTTTTACAACAAATTCATAAACTAATTTTTTCTTTTGTAAGATTTTTCGAGATGTGTATGAATATTATAAAAAAGTCGGCTTCACCGATTTAAGGCTAGGGCAATTTTTTAAAGTACAGCCTTTCGGTAGACTTTTTTAATGGATAAGAAAGCAATTCACTTTCTTATCCATTAAAAAAATTAGATGAATAAAAAATTACTATTCATCTAATTCATCGTCTAATTCAGCTATTTCTTCAATAGGATATTTGTCACCACGTATGTCAAAATACTCCATTCTTCTATCCTCTACAGTTATTTCAAACAAAGCTTCCATTGGCTCTTCTGCACTAAATAAAATTTCAATACCTTCATCTTGTATTGGTCTTATATTAGTTCCTCTATGATTTCCTTCAAAAATTCCATTTATATAAACATAATAAACTGTTGTTTTACGATCTTCTACATTTTTTATTAAATATATATTTCCTTCTTCTTTTAAGTCAAGAGACTCTATCCACCTCTTTAAACTTTCATCAGCCTCATTAATATCAATTTTATTTGTTGAGTATTGAATAAGTGGTCTAAAAGGGTTGCAACTCATTAAGGTGAAAAGAAAAATTGATATTAATACTATTGTTATTATTTGTTTGTATTTAATCATAATAAACCTAGTCACTCCTAACAAAAAATTATTTAAAATATACAATAAATATCTTAGAATTTATTATATAATAAATTCTAAGATATTTATATGTTTTATTTAATTTAATTATTTAAATTTACGTATAAATCATCTTCTCCCGCTTCTTGCATTGTCATGGAAAAAGAAATTCCAATTGCAGGTGATTGTGAAAAAGTAACACTAGGTGATATAGTTATTGTTGAGTGACCATATTTAGCTAAAACAGCTATTTCAGGCACATAAGCTTGTTTATGGATTCTCAAAAGCATCGCTCCGTTTTTTAAATAATGAAAGTCTTCAGGCTTAGGATTCCATACGCTCCCTGTGTTTTTGGATATTTTTTCTCTAACATATGCACCAGCATTTAATTCTGCAGTAAGTTCTTTAGTTGAATAATCCATATATACATCATCAATTTCTCTATGCCAATAAAACCATTCTCTGGTATTATTTGTATTTGATGTATCACAATACATACCATCACTCCAACTTACTGCTATTATATCTGTAAATCCCCACAGTGGAGTAGAATCCCAAGTCCAATAAACCCCTAAATCAACAAAAGAAAAATTACTTGAGCTATACGAATTTTCTTCATAAAGAACAAAAGTTAATTGGGCACTTCCACTCCTGATGCTTGCTTCTGTGCCATCAAAACTTTTTATAGCATCAATCCTATCACTTGAATATCCTAAAGATTTTAGTTCTTTTTCGTCAAGCTGTGCTTTCTTTTCTATTTCTTCAGAATAATCAAATTCTCTAAGACTTTTTATTTGATCAGTTGTATATCCAGCTTCCCTTAACTCTGAATCAGTTTTTTCTACTAAATCCAAATACAAATCATACTCTGAAACTGTTGCCACATCTTCACTATTGAGCCTTGTTTCTATCCTATCTTTAATCAATAAAGCTTCTTTTTGTTCCTCTAAGTCTATACTATTTGTAAAGGTATAACCACTCATTAAAGAAGTACACAATATCATTGCTGTAACTAAAAGTACTTTAATAGTTTTCATTATATGACCTCCATTTTTTAAATTTACAATTCTCACAAAAATGCCCGGGAATCTTCATTAGAGATTGTTATATGAAAAGACTCTTTGATAACTATTTAATATAAAGTTATCATTTAGCCTTTAGCACAGAATAATTTTTAAATTGTTTAGTATTTAAAACCTTTAATGGTTACAATTATATATATATAATTAATGTCAATAGTTTTTTATCTTTTTTTGTCAAAACTATCTTGGATTTTAGATTTTTCACAGCTAAATAATATATAAATTTTGCAGAAGCCTTAAAAACAGGGCTTTTTTATTTTAAAAATCAATACATCAACAGAAAATGTTTTTTAAGGTTGAGAAATTTTGAACTGTTGCTGAGTTTTAAACACAAACTTTTTAAAAAAATCAATTAAAAAACTATCTAAAAATAAAAATTTATTGCTTCACAAATTTATCCTTTAATTTTTTCTATCAATTGACTAAAATAAGGCGGCAGTGGAGCTTCAAACTCCATGTATTTATTTTTTGAAGGATGTACAAACCCCAATACTTTTGCATGAAGTGTCTGACCCTCTATTTCATATTTTTCATTTTTCTTTCCATAAACCCTGTCACCTATAATTGGATACCCGACATGGGACATATGTACACGTATCTGATGTGTCCTTCCAGTTTCTAATGTAACCTGAATATAAGTTGACTCTTTAAATCTCTCTAAAACCTTAAAATGCGTAATAGCACCTCTACCATTTTTAGTGTTTACAGCCATCTTTTTTCTGTCAACAGGATGTCTTCCAATAGGTGCATCTATTCTTCCTTTATCTTCTCTTATGATTCCATGTACAACTGCTTCATAAACTCTTTTTATGTCATGGTTTTTTAGCTTTTCTGAAAGCATTTCATGGGACTTATTATTTTTAGCCACAACAAGAACCCCGGAGGTTTCCTTGTCAATTCTATGAACTATCCCCGGGCGTATCACTCCGTTAATATCAGATAAATCATCTCCACAATGAGCCATCAATGCATTGACCAGTGTACCCGAGTAATTTCCCGCTGCTGGATGAACAACCATACCCTTTGGTTTGTTAACAACAAGTATATCTTCATCCTCATACAATACTTGAATGTCTATATCCTCTGCCACAACGTCAAGAACCTGAGGTTTGGGGATTTTTAGTATTATATGGTCACCTTCTGCTATCTTATAATTTGGCTTTACAGCATTTCCGTTTACCAAAACATTTTTATCTTTCAAAAGTTTTTGAATATATGACCTTGAATACTCACTCAGATTCTTAGAGAGCCAAGCATCAATTCTTATTCCATTTTCTTGTGAATCAAAAATTATTTCTTTCATAACACTCCATTCCAAAGCTATAAGTTGTTACGCTTCAACTTCTTTATAGATAAAAAGTATATAAATTCCCAAAATAATAGTTCCAACAGTAATGAAAGTATCTGCTACATTAAATGCAGGAAAATTATATGAAAAAATATAGAAATTTAAAAAATCAACTACACCTTCTGGCCTCAACACTCTGTCAATAAGATTTCCAATCGCCCCTCCAAGTATCATAGAAAGGGAAATTCTCAATACTTTATTATTATTTTTGTACATGTAAAACACCAAAAATATTGAGATAAGTATAGTCATTACGATTAAAATAATGGTTCTATCCTGCATAATTCCCCATGCAGCACCTTTATTTCTCCAATGTACAAGATAGAAAAATTTCTCTATCATTGTAATGCTAGCTCCTATTTCAATATTGTTTATTACCAGATACTTTGTAAATTGATCAAGTGCAATAACAAATATAATTATTAAAATCCAAGTCATATCATCCATATCCTCTCTTTAGTGTCATTAAGATTATATATGTCCAAAGGCTCTATGTCAATGCTAAGACATTGCTAAATTATAATATCAATTTAAAAAGGTATATACCATTTAGAATAATCCTCATATTTTGTCCATATGCTTGGATTTAAATTTCCTCGTATTCTTCTATTATATAAAGCTGCATCATTATAAAAATATAATCCTAAATAAGGCACGTCCTGATTTATTACGTTTCTCAAATTTATAAAAAACGCTTTCTTTCTGGAATAATCACTCTCTTTTAAAATCAGTTCTAAATAACTATCCACAGCTTCCCTACTGTATCCTGCTATATTTAAACCATCTTCTATTTCTTCAGATGAGTACAAAAAAGAAAGATCTGCTACCGGCGTTATATTACAGCCAATAAAAACCATATCAAAATTCCCATTTTCAATTCGTTTATTTAACTCATCCCACTTTACTCTATTTATTTCGATAATAATGCCTGCATTTTTAAGTTGATTTTTTATTTCCTCTGCTACTTTTAGCCTAGTATCATTATCATCATTTACAAGAAGTTCTAGCTCTAAAGGAGTATCCCTCCATCCTATTGTTTTTGAAAAAAAACCATCATCATTTTCTTCCCATCCACTTTCTAAAATAAGCTCTCTAGCTTTTTTTACATTTACTTCATTAGAAATAACATTTGAATCATACATCCACGTATCGGGTATAACAGGAAATTCTGAAGCTACAGCCTCTCCTAGCATAATATCATTTATTATCTTAGCTCTATCTACTGTATAAGATATTGCCTTTCTTATTTTAGCTTCCTCTAAGATATCATTTGAAAGGTTAAAAGCAATAAATTCAAATTCATTACTAGGATACCTTTTAAGTGATATATCCATTCTACCATTATATCTAATCCACGCATTTCTGTTCATATGAACAACGTCAACCTGATTAGATTGAAATGCATCACCTACCGAGCTGTTTTTTTCAAATATTTTTATGTTAACTTGTGAAATATATGGAAGATCTTCCCCATCTTCACCTTTCTCTATTCCCATCCACCACTTTTCATTGTTTTCTAACAATATGTGGTCATTTTTTTTGTACTCAGAAAAAACATATGGTCCTGTACCTATTGGACTGAAATTTTTATCAGTTGTCAATATATCCTCTTCATAGTAATAATGCTTTGGTATAATAGGAAAGGACATCCTTTCTGGTGTAAATGAATCAGGCTTATACAGTTTTACTTTAAAAGTTTTGAAATCCTCAGCATAATAGGACTCTACATTCTCAAGATTGTTTTTGTAGTGACTGTCAACATCATCGTCTAAAATTACACTAAACGTGAATTCCACATCATCTGCCGTAAAAGGTATGTTGTCATGCCAACGTACATCATCTCTTAAATAAAACGTCCACATAAGCCCATCTTCTGATACTTCCCAGTTTTCTGCCAATAAAGGAGTCGGCTTTTGTTTCTTGTCTAAATCCACTAAACTTTCAAAAACAAACTCCGAGTAATCAACGATGTAGGCATTTTTTGTTAATATTGGATTTAATGTATCAGGAGGAGTAGAAAATAAATTTATTTGCCCCCCTTTAACAGGTCCTTCATCTACTACATCATCTACAACAAAGTCCAATTGCTCATCACTGTCTAAATCTTCATAAAAACCATCCATATAAAAATCACATGATGTAAACTGTATATTTAATATAATCAATATAATAACAAGCATCGTCTTTTTCAATAGTACCACCCTTTTACTTTTAATTTATCTGCATCATAGCTGTTAATGTTCCTGTTTTACCTTTATCTCCTCTATGGGAAAAAAATAAATCTTTATTACATTTTGTACACACACCACTGTTTAAAATATTTTCCTCTCTTATTCCTTCTAGAATCAAAGAATTTTTCACAACAGCTTGAAGATTTATATACCACTTTGATTTAACCTTTTTAGAATATAAAGTACTCCAACTAATCTCTTTTTCAAACTCTTCAAACACCTTTTGGTCAACCTCAAAACAACACTTTGCTATGGAAGGTCCAATAACCACTTCAATATCTTCATAATTGCTTTCAAAATATTGTCTCATTTTTTTCACTGCCACTTTGGATATTTCTCTCACTGTACCACGCCATCCTGAATGAACCAATGCAATTACACTTTTTACAGGATCATATAAGAACACTGGAACACAGTCTGCAAAAAAAGTAACCAATGCTACATTTTTTACATTTGTAATAAGACCATCAAATCCAATAATATCACTTTCCCTTGCTATTCCCTTACCTCTGTCTTTTTCATTAACTATTTTTATTTTACTATCATGAACTTGATTTGAAAACACCATATTTTCAATATCAATATCAATTGCTTCTGACACCCTTTTAAAATTTTCTAGCACATATTTTTTATTATCATTTTTATTAAATGCCATATTTAAAGATTTGTATTCATTTTTACTTACTCCCCCATTTCTTGTTGTAAAGCAATGGGTAATGTTCTTATGTTTTAGAAGATTTTTAAACTGTATCAGTTCAACTCCATTTTTTTCTTTATAAATAATGCTGTCATTTTTGCTAAATCTATTATCCACTCTAATCTCCTCCATACACAAATCAAAGGTACAACTATTTTTTATCTTATTCTAAAACTCCACCTGAAGCCTCGATGCTTAGCTTTAGCTAAACCAGTTCATTAAAACTCACATCAGAGAAAGGTTAATACTTTCTTCTTTTATACACAAACCACCTATTTTTGCATATATTTTTCGTTATCCTAAAGCTTCATGACAATCTTTAAGCTGCTTTCTAATTTGTATTTTTTGTGGACATTTAGTTTCACATGCACCACACTGATTACATGCATCAGCTCTTTTTCCTTCAATCCAAGGATTTGTTCCTATCTTTGCATACTCATCTTTTGAATAGTCTATAATTCCATAGACTCTATAGTAATTCATCATCTTAAAAATATGAGGTATATTTACGCCTTTAGGACATGGCATACAATACCCACACCCAGTACAGTAAAGCTTTGAAAGCTTTTCATTTTCTTTCATCATTTTATTTATGGCATCCACTTCATCTTTTGACAAAGTCTCTGCATTAGATGCAGTGGTTGCATTTTCTTCAACCATGTTAATATCACCCATTCCTGATAGGGCACAATGGATGTTGTCATTTGCAAAAACAAATCTTAATGCTAATTCTGCATTACTGTTGACTTTAAGTCCAAGCTTATGTGCAACATTTTTAGGAAGTCCTGATACTCTCCCTCCTCCTACTGGACTCATTACAACCACTCCAAGTCCTTTTTCCTTTGCATATCGTATAGAATCTTCACAACTTCTATCAATTACATTATACTGACACAAAACAGATTCAAATACATTTAAATCAATAAGTTTTTTCATTTCTTCCGGCTTGTCATGAAAAGAAAAAGAAATATGTTTTATCAATCCCTCTTGTTTTGCTTTAATTGCTTCATCTAGCCAGTTTGATTTTTTATCTATTTCAATAAAACTTTGATACCCTATTCCGTGAAAATGATAAAAATCAATAACTTCCACATCAAGTTTTCTAAGCTGTTCTTCGAGCATTCTTCTATAGTCACCCTCTTTTTTTATAAGGTGACTTGGACTTTTAGAGGATAAATAAATTTTATCACGTATTCCTTTTAAGGCTCTTCCTAAAGCATTCTCTCCTAAATTATTGCAATAAAAATAGGCTGTATCATAATAATTCACACCTAATTCATACGCTCTTTTAATCATTTCTATCGTTTTATCTTCATCAACTACATCTTTATCATTAATCTTTATCATGGGAAATCTCATACATCCAAATCCCAATTTAGAAATATTTACTCCGGTATCTCCAAATTTAGTGTATCTCACTATAGAGCCCTCCCTATTTTAATTTCACAAAACCATTTTAGCACTTTCTACTCTATAAGTAAAATAACATAAATTACCACCACTAATAATACTCTAAAAAAATTGACACTTAAAACTTTAGGTGAACCCTAAGGGTTCACCTAAATCATTATCTTACCTGATATTAAAACCTCCATAATAACGGTTGTATTTCATTAATTACTTTCTACAGGAAATTCGCCTATTATTTCTAGCAGATACCTACTTAGAAGCATTTGATCGGTAGAATTTATTTCACCATCACCATTTAAATCAGCTACTTCTATTGGAACAGAAAGTTGATCACTTATTTCAAGAATATATCTTGACAACAAAACAGCATCTGTTGAATCTACAATACCATCACCATTTAAATCTCCATATATAAACTCTGGTTCATCTAAATCTTCATCTTCATCCTCATCCTCATCCTCTGGATCTGTTCCTTCAGGAGTGGTTCCATCTGGTTCAATACCTCCTACAAGAACGCCATCATCATAAACACAGATATAGTCTGTTCTCTCCGGTACGCCTTCAAAATTACAATCTTCAATTTTTAAGTCTTGATAACTCCAGTCATTAGTTGGATCCCAATAATTTCCCCATGCATAGGTGCCAAGAGCAAACTGGAATATTTTATTTGAATTTGCAATTACAAAACCATCCCAAACTGCTTCCACATAATATATATCCCCATCATAATGATGTGGTCCTGTAAACTCAGCTTCATAATTTGTTTCTGCTGCTGTCTGATCATAAAGTATTCTCATTTCAATATCATTTTGCTCAAGAGAGGTCATTTCACTGGCATCAAAATAATATCTAACTGAAATACTGTCAGAAGTCTGTCTTGCATTTGTACCAACATAGAAAGAAACTTCCGTAGCCTTCGGTCCATCATCCTGTACTATTTCAGTTGCAAATGCATCTACCCAGTATTCTGTACCACCACCACCATCTTCATCATCATATAAATCTTCGTCTGGCGGAAAATCAGGCTCAACTTCCATTAATTCATCTCCAAAGAATGTGTAAATACCAGCAGCAGCACCTACAAATGCTGCGTTATAGTCTATAGTTACCTCATTGTAGATATAATCTGCTGTCTCATCAATATGTTGATCTTCCTCACCAGGACCTCCAACTAATGCACCGTATAGTACAAATCTATGAGGAGATGGGTCTTCACAATACGGCAAACCTGATGCAGCTCTATGATGTGGAAACTTTACAGCATTTTCACTAAAACCTACAACATAACAAAGATCATTTGGGTTATCTCCTAATAAATAATCCATCTGCGATTTAGCCCATTCACTGTATTCAGATGGACCTCCATTATTATGCTTGTCAAACACTAAGGCTGCAAATTGAGTAGCAGTATTATATCTAGCAGATCCCCACTCATTTAAAAATGTATATCCACCTGGTGTTATGGTAATATTTATACCATTCATCCAATTGTATACTAGTTTTTCTACCTCACCCCAAAAATTTATCTCCTCGTAAGGACTTCTGTTTGTAGCTTCTTTATATCTGTCTTCAAATTCTTCACTATCTTTATCATACAAATCATTTATGTAAGCTAAAGTACATGCTACACCTACCCACACATCATTCCAACAATGTGTCCAGCAAGAAGGTGCATAGTAGTCATAGTATTTAAATGCTTCATCTAAGTAAAACTCATCTTCTGTGGCAAGGAAAAGCCATGCTGCAGCCCAACAGTAATTATCTTCCCATCTAGTTGAAGTATAATATCCCTTTGGTCCATCATCATTAACTTCTCGTTCATTAGAATATGCAAAGTCAAATAAAGCTATTGCATAATCTAGATTCTTTTGTGCATATTCTGGATCAGTGTCTTTAAAATTAAAATAGTTTATTGCAAGTGATGTAGCAGCCCCAGAAATACAGTCCGTTGAAGGTAATTCTTCAGTTGCAAACCACCCTCTTCTAAACATATCATCAACTTCAGGAGCATTCCAGTAAGCATGGTCAATATCACCATCAGCTACTTGATAACAAAATGCAACTACATCTCCGTCATCATCTAAAAATGTAACCTTCATATAATAATCATGAAAATATCTTAAAATTGTTTCTATATGATCATCTCTTCCTGTTTCTTCAAAAGCATCTCTAAATTCATAATAACTCCAACCAACAGTGGCAGAAGAGTACACCTGAGGCATTCCAAATTTAACATGGTCACCTGCATCGTGGTATCCTCCCGCAACATCAACTGTTCCTGTTCCATCAGGATCAAGTATGTCTATATGTTCTTCTATAAAGCTCTCTGACATATTTGTGTTTGTAGAATCAAGTGGAAGCTCTGCATCATAAACATGACAATTACTTCTCCAGTTATACAAACTATTTTCATCTACACCTGTTCCACACATGTTTGCATCATACATAAATAAAGAATACTGCAAAGCTCTTGCATAATTATAATCCGACTGTGCTAAAGTATTTCCCATATTTCCAATAGGACTAACTGCTACAGCAAGCATAATAACAGCAATAATCAAGGCATTTGCTTTTTTTGAAAAAAAATTCCCCTTTTTCATTTCATCTCTCCCTTTCTAATTTTTCTCAGCTAAAAGCTGTTTTCTTTTGGTTTTTAAAAAAAAAATTTCAACACATCAAAGGAAAAACCACTGTTAAAATAGCAGCTTTCACGTAAAATATGTTTTTAAACCATAAAACTCTCCTCCTTTAATTAAAAATTATTGTAATAATTCTCTTTTATTGCACACATCAAAATGTTATAACATCATTTTTAAATGTAACGCAATAAAAGTTGATTTTTAATATAATAAATTGAAAATAAACTTTGTACATAGAACATGATTAACGATAAAGATTTCTTGATTTATTAGCATTGTCTAAAAATTACATTTAGTTATTTTATACAAAGGTTGAATATCATTTTTATTTAACTACTTACTATTTTAAATTTTAGCCTATATATTTATATTACTACATTTTAATTCATCTTACAATTATTTAATTTCACTTTCTCCCAACATTTTTATAAAATTAAATCCCCAAAACTCTACCATAAGTAAAGATAGAATTTTGGGAAAGTTTGGGGATGTATTTATATAAAATTCAGAGCAATATTGAATTACTCTAAATTTAATTTTTTCTTTAAAATAAAATTTATCACCAAAAACTGTACGACTGCTATAATTAGAGGATATAAAGAGAAAAGTAACGCAGTAATATTTGTCTTTAGATGCATTGATGTTGAATAGTCCAAAAGATTTGAAAGAATTTCAAAATCAATTGCTATTCCAAATACCAGAAAAACCAATGTGTAAATAATGGAATTAATAAAATATAAAGCACAAAACATTCCAAAAGATGCTATAAGTTTGTGCTTAGTAAACTGGTGTCCTAGAGCGATAGCAGTATAAAACATAAGAATAGCCGAAGAAATGCTTATGATAAAAAATGCTGGTATCGAAACAAATCCTGCTATTCCAAACCCATAATTTATATCATTAATAATTTTAATTAAATTCTCAAATATATTTTCAACATTACTTATAATTATAACAGAAATTATTGTTACAAAAACACTTGATAATGTCCAAAAAACTGCTGTGACAAGCTTACTCAAAACATTCTCCCAGGTTTTAACCGGAAGAGTAAACATGAGATATCCTTCGTCACCTAACAAACTTTTATAAAACCTTTGAATCATAATAACTAAAGTCATTACACCAATTCCAGCAATTAAACCAATGTTTCCAATCATGCTTACAATACTTAGCATAAGTTTAATGTTTATTTCAACTGTATTATCAATAATGTCAATAATATTAAACATTCTATTAATTAATGTAAATACCAGCAGTGCAACATACAAGGGTATAAATAATCTAGCCGTTGCTTTAAATTCATATTTCAAAAGTTTTGCTAACATTTAAACACCTCCCTAAATAGTGCATCCACAGACTTTCTACTTTCTTCTCGTATCTCATCAACTGTTTTTGTAAGAATTATTTCACCATTCTTTATAAAAACAATGTAATCAAGAATTTTTTCTATATCTGAAATTAGATGAGTTGATATGATAATTGTTGACTCTTCATTGTAGTTGCTAAGTATAGTGTCTAGTATATAGTCTCTAGCTGCAGGATCAACTCCGCCAATAGGCTCATCTAACATGTACAGTCGGGCTTCACGACTCATAACCAATATAAGTTGAACCTTTTCCTTTGTTCCTTTTGACATTGTTTTTAATTTGTCATTAGAATCTATGTTAAGTCTTTTTAACATATCATAGGCTTTTTCCCTTTTGAAATCTTTATAAAAATCTTCAAAAAAATCAATAATGTCCTTAACCCTCATCCAGTCATTTAAATATGTTCTTTCTGGAAGATATGAAATGATTTTTTTGCTTTCTATTCCAGGTTTGCATCCATCAATCAATACTTCTCCACTTGTTGGTGTCAAAAGTTCATTGCAAATTTTAATAAAAGTACTTTTTCCACTTGCATTAGGTCCTAAAAGTCCAACTATTTTTCCTTTAGGAATGTTAACACTAATATTATTTAAAGCTGTTTTAGCTCCAAATTGTTTAGTCAATTTGCTACACTCTAAAATATTACTCATTCTTTCATCTCCTTTGCCATTTTTAATAAACTGGACACAACGTCCTCACTATCGAAACCCAGTTCTGCCATCTTGTTCAAAAAATCTTCAATGTGTTTTTTAGCAAGTCTGTTTTTAATCTGTTCAACCATTTTTCTATCCTCCGTTACAAATCTTCCGCTTGTGCGGTTGGTATACAAAAGACCATCTTCTTCAAGCTTTGCAAGAGCTCTTTGCATGGTATTTGGATTTACCCCAGCTTCCTTTGCAAGGTCTCGAACTGATGGAAGTTTTGAACCTGATGGGTATTCCCCTGAACAAATCATTAATTCAATTTGTTCAACCAACTGGGCATAAATCGGGCGATCTGATTTAAGATCCCAAGCCATTTCATCACTCCTTGTATTATTGTATTAAGCACTTAATACAATAATACAAGGAAAATTCCCTTTTGTCAATATTTTTTTGATTATTATAATAAAAAGATCCCTAAAAGGTACTGATAAAAAAGTAAAAAAACTTAATGAATTGTTTAATGTATCACATCAGCTACTTACATATAAATTAAGGTAAACTCGTTTAGATAAAGTTAAACATCGGAACTTCATGTGCAAACTCTAACCCACCTGAGGTTTATAAGATGAAAAAGGCTCTTATAAATTGAAGCTATTTTCTACAATGATGTAAGGCATTCTAGAAAAATAGCTTCTTAAGTTCTTAGTTTAAAACAATTTATATTATGCTATTATTTTTAGGTAAAGGTGACAATAGATAAAAAGTAGATTAGACTAGTTTTTCCCCAACATCATTGTTGTGCAAAAGACTCAGCAAATGGAAGAAAAAAACCTTGGGGATGTTGACAAACACTACATACCTTAGGAGCTTCTTTTCCAACGTGAATATGCCCACAATTTGTACACATCCATGCTATCTCTTCATCTCTTCTAAAAATAGTTCCATTTTCAACTTCATCAGCTAGTCTTCCAAATCTATCAGCATGAGTTTTTTCAATATTTGCAATACCTTCAAAAACATAAGCTATTGATGTAAAACCCTCTTCTTTTGCTATTTTACCAAATTCCTTATATACTTTATCCCATTCTTCTAGTTCATTGTGTTGAGCTGCTCTTAAGGCTTTAGCCGTGCTGTCATACAAATCAACAGGATATCCTCCACTAATATTTATATTATCTCCAGCAACTTCTTTAAGTTTTTCATAAAACACCTTAGCATGTGCTCTTTCTTGGTCTGCAGTGTAATTAAATACAGCTTCAACAACCTGAAAACCTTCCTTTTTAGCGGCGGATGCAGCGATATTATATCGATTTCTCGCCTGACTCTCCCCTGCAAATGCTCTCATTAAATTTTCATATGTTTTACTTCCTCTTAAATTCATATACACATCTCCCTACATAAATTTGAAATTTAAACTTCTTTTCTATATTATCCAAATATATATTTATCTATCCTTAACCATCATTATTCTAGACAACTGAAGACATCCAGTCTATAGATTTCTGTAGATGTTGGAATAGGTATCCATGTTTTTCACATTAACCTAACAAATATTACCTTATTTCAAAAGGTGATTCTGCTGAGAGACTGCCATCAGCATCTACATCTATTGTAAGTCTTATGTTGTAGTCACCTGTTTTTGCCCAGCTCTTTTCAATCTCTATCTCTGAATTTGTGTAGTGTTCTACAGATTTTTTAGAAAGAACAATTTCCCCCTCTGAATTTATAATATAAATAAAAGGTGCCCTTATATCATATGGAACTTCTATATATTCTTTTTCTTTTACATCAAAAACCTGATATTTTCCATTGTCTTGTTTTATTTTATTTTCTCCCTTTGATTGCTTTATAGCATCAAATATAAAATAAAAGTAATTTAAAGAACCTGCACTGATAAGCTTATTCCCAAATCGATCCATAATTGAATGCTTGCTACTTAATATATCGTTCTTTTTATAGTATGTCTTGTCTGGATTAACTGATATGCTAAACTTTGTTCCAAAACCAATTTGGGTACTATCCTTAGAAAAATCCCTTTGAGAACTTAAAGTATATGAATATGCATTTCCATATTCTATCTTTTCACATATAAGCTCTATGTCATAGAATCCCTTTGAAATTTTAAAAGAGTTGTTTTTTTCCAAAAACACAAAGGCACTTAATCCTGTTTTTGGATCACTAATTGTCATAATAGCTTCATCACCATCAGACCTGCTATCCAAACTTACTTCTGTAAGATTATCCATTTTAAACTCAATGGTTTGTTGACTATTCTTCACATCACTTTCCTTCTTACTTCTCCATCTATTTCTCCATCTATTTCTCGATCTACTTCTCCATCCACTTTTAGTCTCATTCTCATTATTAGCATCATCACCAATAAAAACTTCTTCTTTTAATATAATACACTCTGTATTATAAGTATCATAAGACAAAACTTCTGCAACTATGTTGTAGACTCCCTTTGTAATAAAGTATTCAGCTTCTCCCTCACCATGATAACTGGATAAATAAAAGTTTAATGGAACTTCACTATCTGGAAATACCACTTTAAAATCAACAATACCTTCAATATCATTCTCATTTTCATCTTTTACTGAGAATTTAACATTTTCAAGCTGGTCAGGATATAAATTATATTCACCTGGAGAATCTATATCCTCTAAATACATCACCTGATCTCCATCAGAAGTAAGAGAATAAACAGCTGCTTTATAGGTTCCCTCTGGCAGTGAAAGAAACATCTCTCCATCTAAAAGATCATCTCCCCATTGATAAAAACTTTCTCCAGTTTCTATATTTATTGCTTCGATAGTAGCCATTGTTGCTTTTTTTTCTCCAGGAAGTTCTATATTAAACTTAACTGCATCTTCTTTTGCTTCTCTTTTAACACTTATATCTGTCTCATCTTGAATTAGATATGGAAGTTCAACAATCATTTTTAATCTATAGTCCCCACTTAAAATATTTTGGTCTAAGTCAAAATCCATCCAGCTAATAGAATGCTTTGGAATACTTTTCACAACATTATTTTTGCTGTCAATAAGTTCAATTGTCGCAGGATCTTTAAACTCGTACTCTATAGGCTCTGCTGGAACTTCAAATAAACTATTTTTAAGTTTTAATCCTACTTTCTTATTATCTTTTCTGTAAAACACAGACTTTTGGTTTCTAAATACAAAAAATGGATCAAAATTCATATAATCTGCATATATAATTTTATTTCCCTGACTATCAGTTAAAGATGCATCAATATCAATATATTCTCCTGGTATATATTCAGTTTTATCCGTTTGGATTTTTCCCGTAAATATTCCTCCAACGGCCAATAGTTTTTCTTCTCCCTCTTTTAAAGAAACCGCCTCTCCTTCTAAAAACATAAAAATTTCATCGGTTCCCTTACTTCCCATAATATCATATTCAAAAATGTACTCTCCCGGTGTTACATATATTTCTGGAATGTTATAAACATCTTCTAAAACAACTCCTTTACTCAACATGACATCTTTATCTCTCATAGAAATAAACATTTGAGAAGGCATAAATCCATATATGCTATTATAACTGTTATTAATTTTAGCAAGCTTGCTTTTATCACTTTCCATATTTACAACGGTATCTTTTCCGTCAATTAATACATTTTTTTCACTTAACATAAATATAGCTTCAGAAGATTCCTTATTACTCTCAGTTTTATGTGTAACCACCTCAAAAGAATATATTCCTTTACTTAAGAAAGCTTTAAACTCACCTGAGGTATTTGGTAATATGCTAAACTGAATTGAATTTTCTGCCTCTGGAAACTTATACGACCCAAAAACAGATTGCTCATCATCAAGCCCTGTATTAACAGTAACTGGCACAAGGTCTTTTCCATCTATTTCTACTATGTCAGGTGCAATTGCCTCTTCTAGTATAATTGCATTTGAATAATCTCCTTCACTTTCTAGGGCATAATCTGCAACAATCACATATGTATTACCATTAGGGGCATCAGTGCCTGGTACAACAGCTACACCATTTTTTGCTGTAACCCCATGGTGAACAAAATCATAGAAAGTTTCACCATCAACTGTTGTATATTTATTCCACACTTTAATAAAGCCATTAGAAACAGGCTCTCCATCATGAGTTAATTTAACCCTCAATCCTGTATAAACAGTGTTTCTAACACGTACTTCCACTTCTTTTTGATAGATTTTTTCCTCTTCATAAGCTACTACCTTTATATTAAGTGCCCCATCTCTACAGTTGTACGTATCAATCTCAAAGCTATTTAACATATCTGTTTTTTCAAAAACCGTCTCCACTAGTTCATCATTAACATACAATTCTGTCTTTTCTATATTTTCAGGATATGTAAATCTTGTGTTCACATCAATAATATCATAAACAACTTCTCCATCAATTAAATTCATAATTTCAAGTCTTGGTTTAACTTCCTCTACCATAAGAGCACCGTTAATATCTAAAAGTCCATGTCCAAATTTTTTATCTTTTCCTGCATCACCAATTTCCTTTGCTGAATCTGCAAGAATATGTTCTATTTCAACACTGGTAAGTGAAGGATTTTTAGAAAGCAAAAGAGCACATGCTCCACTTACAAAGGCAGCTGACATAGAAGTACCTTCATAATAATCATACAAATCTTCTGGTATTGTACTTAAAATATCCTGACCAGGTGCTGCCAAATCTATAACAGAACCATAGTTTGAAAAAGAAGTCAAATCATCTGTTTCGTCTGTAGCTGATACAGCTATAACTCCTGGAAATGCTGCAGGGTATTCATTTAATGCATCCATAGCATTATTTCCTGCTGCCGCTACCATTACAACATTTTCCGAAAGAGCATATTCTAGAGCTTCATTAAGTGCAACACTCTCTATAGGCCCTCCAAAGCTCATATTTATTACATCAGCACCATTGTCAACAGCATAATAAATGGATTCAATTATATTAAAATCTTCTCCCCATGCACCTTCAAATGCCCTTATCGGCATTATTTTAACAGGTGCCTGTCCAACGGTACCAGAAATTCCAACACCATTATTTGTTTTTGCTGCAATAATCCCTGCCACATGAGATGCATGTTCTTCATCAATAGGTCCATAAATTGGATTATCATCCATATCTACAAAATCATATCCCTCTACCACTACATCTTTTAAATCCTCATGAAACATATCTATTCCTGTATCAATAACAGCTACTGTTACTTCACTTAAATCTTCTGAATCATCAATGGTAACCCATCCATCTTGAGCATTTATATTAACAAGCCCCCATTGATTTTCAAATTCAGGATCATTTGGATTCTCTATAGGAAATCGGGAAATTTTTCTCATATAATTTGGAACAACATACTCAACATTTCCGTCCTTTTTTAAAGATTCTATTTTCTTGGTAACTTCATTTTCCTCAACTTCGATAAGAGTTAAACCATTATCGCTGGACTTTATTACTTTTTCCTCTTTTTGCATATTTGACATGGATCTAAAGGAAGAACTTTCCTTATACTTTACGATTAACTGACCTGGTTTTTTAGTTTTTGTTTCCTCAATATTTGCTGTGTCATTTGTTTTGTTCTCCTTGTCCTCAGTATTTTGAGCAAAACCTGTAATTACAGTAGACACCATAACACAAATTACAACTAATATTGATATGCCTTTTTTGAACATATTAGTACCCCCTTGTAAATTTACTAAAGTAGTTTGTTGTAATATAAAGCCTTAATTGCATAAATCAAACTAAATAAATACACCTCACATTTTGTATTTACAATTAAAACTAAATAGTATTAACTAATGATATAATAAATTTTAAAACTTTTCAATATATTTTATTAATATCCTACCAATACATTTTTTTATATACTAATATTCTACTCTCAAAAATGACACAAACCCAGTAAAATCCATCTAAATTGACATACCAAAATTTAGATGGTGCAATATAAAAAAATTATAAAAAAGGGGATTTAAGTAAATGATTCACAAAAACCTGAAGAGTTCATAAGCAAAATTTAGATTTTACTGTAAATTACACAACATATGAAGTTTGGGTTGCTGAATAAGAATTAACAGCATTAAAACGTGCTTTAAATTAACCAGATATATTTTAGGTGTTATTGATAATTTCCACCATTTTCATCTCTTTAACTCTAATATTTGTTGTAAAAAGATGACTACACTGTGACAAGGGAGCATGGTTGCTGTCACATGTCAAACCTATTGGCATTCTCCACTATTTCATCAGGAAAGCCTATATGTTTTAGTAGTTTTATTGCATTTTTATAAGTGGAAGATCCATTATATATTTTATAATCAAAAGCAATATCTTTATCTTGCATTTGTTCACGAAAATGATAATTGTCGCAAATTCCAGCTAATATTTTAGTTAACTCAATATCATGAGATGCAACAATTGCAATACAATTCTTCTTGTGCAAAAATCTTAGTATTGAAACAGAGGCTGCTATTCTCTCTTCAGTATTTGTTCCACGTAAAATCTCATCAATTAAACAAATAACCAATCTCTCTTTACTTAAGCTTTGAATTATCCGATTAAGATACTTAATCTCTTTAATATAGTAACTTTCTCCTGCCATCAAATCATCTCTTACTGCCATAGATGTAATAATTTTTGCATATGGTAAAGACATTTTTTTTGCCATACATGTGTGTAAGCTATGTGCTAAAATTACATTTACTGCAACAGCTTTTATAAATGTAGATTTACCTGATGCATTTGAACCTGTAATAATACAGTTTTTATCTATAGTAACTGTATTGCAAACAGGGTCATTAATTAGAGGATGATATATTTCCTCCATTTTTAATACATGTTCTTGATGAAAATGAGGTACAGTAAATAGTGAAAGACTTTTTCTAAAAGATGCTATTGTTATTGCCATATCAATTTGTCCAATTTTTTCATATAATTTCATATATTCTTTTTGTCTTTTCTTTAAAAACTCTATAATACTATGATAGCCTGTAAAGTCCACTAAAGTAGCTCCAATTAGATAATCAGTTATTATAGATATAATATCTCCAGATAAGGAAGCATCTTTTTTATTTTTTAAAATATTGACACGCTTTAATATTTTTTTAAATAATGATACTTCTTTTTTTAAATTTTGAAATTTACTTTCATAATACAAGTTTTTATTATAAGCAATCTTTTTTCCTGCAATAACCACATCTACAACACTAGATAAAGAATTAAGATTAAGCTCATACTTAATTTTATCTTTTTGATAAATAATTAAATTAATCGCAAAGACTGCCCCTGCAAAAAATAGAAAACCTGTGCTCTGGAAAATAATAGATATTAACAGCAACGCCACTAATAAAATTTGCATTATCCTGTATCCTAAAATCCCTCCAATGCCATAATCATCTAAATTAGACATGAATTTAGGCAAAAAATAACTTTCCTCTTCTTTTTTTAACCTGCATAAAATCAATTCAGTTTCTTCTCTTTCTAAATCATTACTTTCATAGAAATTAATTTTTTCTTCTAGTAATTCCATATTAAAGTTGTTTTTGTGCATACAATGAAGTGAAGCATACAAAATTTGTTCACCAACAAAAGAACATGAACTATTAATTCTAGCAAATACTTTGTTCATTTCTAGGTCGCTCCATGTAACATCATCTATTCTCTCATCTTCAGGTATTACTTTTTTATACTCATCCCAAAAATAGGTTATTTTTTCAAAGTCATATTTTTTTATTATTGGTTTTTGGCCATACTCTTCTTTTATTGCGTCCTTAAGCTCTCTAATCCTTTTAAAACGCCTATATATATCTGTGATAAAGATAAACGCCAGTATACCGACTACTATTAACATTTTCTCCATAATCTCTCCTCTCCAAGTTATATTAGTAAACTTTTTCTTTCTAGATAGTTTCCTTTGTTTTATTATTGATTTATTATAGTATTTATCAAAATTCAAAGCACGATTACTTCTAATTAACGTAATTTTATTTTGTGATATCATAATGGTACGTAAATTTCCTTTTATAATTTCCCTAGTAAACATCAATCTTCACCTTTTTGAGATTTTTTATCATTTTTCTTTGAGTTTAACAATCTTTTTTCTCTCTCCAACAATTCACATTCTGATTCTATTTCTCTCCTCAATTCATCTTCTGTAGGAAGATACAACTTATACTTCGAAGCAAATATCTGGTTATTTTCTTCTGAAAGTGTATATTTAACAATTGAGTCACTCTTATCAGCACACATAACAATTCCAATAGGGGGATTATCTCCTTCATTTTTCATTTCCCTAGTATAGTAATTTACATACATTTGCATCTGCCCCAAGTCTTGATGGGTTAAATCCCCAATTTTTAAATCAATCAAAACAAAACATTTTAAAATATAATTATAGAACACCAAGTCAATAAAAAAATGTCTTCCATCAAAAGTAATTCGTTTTTGCCTCGCAACAAATGAAAATCCTCTTCCCAATTCAAGCAAAAACTTCTGGAGGTGATCAATAAGGGCTTGTTCAAGATCTTTTTCAAATAAACTTGTCGTGTGCTCAAGCCCTAAAAACTCAAGAACATATGGGTCACGAATAATATCTTCTGGAATCTTACCTTTTTCCAGTAATAAAATCTCATTTCTAACAGGTTCTTTATTCTTACTTGATAATAACCTTTCATAAAAAAAAGAATTTATTTGTCTTTCAAGCTGTCTTGTACTCCAATTAGCTTTTGAACATTCTTCAAGATAAAATTGTCGTGCCTTTTCATTTTCAACCTTCAACAAATTTCTGTAATGTGTCCAGCTCAAATTATCACGCAGTGCGTGATAATTTGGAAATGACAAGTAAAACTGACGCATATAGCTTAAATTCGTTACTGTATAACCTTTCCCAAATTCTTCAGACAGTTTTTTTGACAGCTTCTTTAAAAGATTTGAACCATAATCTGCTCTTTGGTCACCACCCTGCTTTTCAACAATAAGTTTTCCAATATTCCAGTATGCTTCAACCATTGCAAAATTTACAGCAGAATAAGCTTTTGCTCTTGTCTTTTCCAAAATTCGTTTTATATCTTCATATATATCCTTATTTAAAGTCATCTTATCACCTTCTCATTTAAGTATTACTCTAATATTTGTTGCTGTATTAGAAAAACTTAACTACTTAATATTAGTTTTTCATACCGCACATCGACACCTCCACGAACATATTTCTCATAGAGCTGTTCGTCATCCTTTGCTTTCTCACTTTCATAATGCCGAAATGCCTTATTCATACGTTCATCAAAATCTGGCTCATTATCTTTATCCAATTCTTGTTTTATCGAATGCTGACAGTGGAGCATCCATAACTAATGGGTATGGCTCAGAAACTAACATATCACTGTCAGTATTTCTACTTTCTCTAGCCATTTTAATTACCTTATTGTGTTAGTAAAATTTTACTACCTTTTTATTAAAAATTCAAATTATGCTCTAATCAATTAAAAAGTTAGCCATTTGTACTCATATAAAATATAACTCGCATAAATAGTATTAATATAGTTGTTCTATGTGTAATAACACCATATGCAATAGAAGACCTAAGTAAGTCCATAAATAATGATACAATAATTACACAATAAATTGATTTACTTTAATTTATATCAAATTATTACAGTTTCTTTTATCTTTACATATCTCTAGCTACTACTTCAAATAAAAACTTTTTGAATTCTCCCCTACTTTTTGTATTGATTATTTTTAGATTCCAGTTATTTATCCAACCTTTTCCTTCTTCCTTGCAAACACTCCCTATCACTTATACTTTTTGTAAGCCTTTGGAAAACTCACTTCTTTACACAACAAATAATCTGTACTCACTCCAAAATAAGTTCCCCTCTTCTCAAACATTTCTATTTATGCCCTATTAAAACCATTTTCATAATTAGCAATTGTTGTACGTCCGATACTTAATTACTGCCCTAGCTCTTCTTTGGAAACATCAAAAGTCTTTCTCAACTAATTTAATCTAAATGCAAATGTCTCTCCCGTTTTCCCCAGTTGGAAATAATAAATGAACTACCTTGAACTTCAGTCAATTCAACTCTAATTGTCCCATCAAATTTACTGTTTATAATAAACTTAGAAATATAAAGTCCAAGGCCTGCACCTTCTTTACCTTTGGTTATGACCTTACGCTTAAACAACTTATTTTTAACTTTATCTCTAATGCCTTTTCCATAGTCTTTTACTACAATATTAATTTTACCAGTTGAGTTATACATAATCAATACTTCTCTTCTGGTTTTTATACGAATCTATTGCATTAGAAATTAAGTTGTTTAGTACTTGAATTAAATAATTTATATTTCTTTTAATTTTAATTTTATCATGGGTCTTTGACAGTTGCATAGATAAAAAATCTTTAAAAAACTTTATATAGGATTATTTAGTACCATAAAAGTGTAAGAGTTGAAGCATGTAATAAATTATACTTAAACATTTGCACTTATTTTTTCATAATAATGGATGTGGTTGGTCTGGCGTGGCTTATTTTGGATTAATCACATCCGTCAAAAAAACCTAACTCCCCCTTATTATGAACACTCGATTAAGCAGGTTGAAACTCTTTAAAGAGCTTTCGTGTAACGAACTAAAATGAATTGTAATAAGATCGGATGGAAACAATTACAAACTATTTTTATGAAAGGAAAGTAATAATTTATGATAAGTGTCGGTATTGATATTCTAAAAGAAAAAAGTAATATATGTATTTTAAAGCCATACAGTGAAATAGTTTGTTCTCCATTTGATATTAAACATATTGAAAAATAATTTCTGAATATTTTTCAAGAGCTTTTGATACAGTTCCAGAGCCCTTTTTATATTGGTCAGCTTTTAATTTTCATCCTGTATTCAACCTCATTCTAACTGTTTTTATGAAATTTCTCTAAATACTCTAGATCATATCCCCTTTGGTCAAAGTTCCTTGAATCTAAAGGTTTATTTTCCTCAGCTTTGACAGTAAACCCATTTAGAGTAATTATTCAAGAATTCAGGCACTCCATTTTTTTATTTCAAGTAGCAAAGAAATTCAGAAGAAAAATCAGCTCAAAAAAGTTCGGTAGTAAAATGGTAGTAAAATAACCTCAAAACAAAAACCAAGGATTTCAGTCAATGGCTGAAACCCTTGGTTTTCTTGGTGCCGAAGGTCGGACTCGAACCGACACGGAGTCTCCCCCGCTGGATTTTGAATCCAGTGCGTCTGCCAGTTTCACCACTTCGGCTTAAGTTATTAACTCGATGCTTAAAAATTATAACATCTTTATTTTGATTTGGCAAGTAGTTTTAATACAATTTTTTAGCTTTTTTAAGTAGTAAAACTACCTAGATATGTTGTATTTTACAATATTACAACTATACCTAACGTAACCAATATTAATATGACTAAAATAACCATACTGCACCCTAAACATCCTGAACTCACTGATTACACCTCCATGAAATTTAAATAACTTATCTAGAAACAATAATAGCATATTTTTCTGAATTTTTCTATATTATTTTTTTATATTGTATAAAATTAAACCAAATGGTTTGACATTCTCCTCTCCT
>NZ_JAVDDS010000033.1 GCF_030848475.1 Herbivorax alkaliphila | reverse complement strand
TATGCATAATTTCTAAAAAGATATTTACATTTAAATAAAGCTGTGGTATAATTATTGCTTGTTGAGTACGGGCGGTCCGCTGTTATAAATACATGAACGTCTATGAAGGAAGGAGGATAAGAACAATGGATGTAATTAGAGCAATTGAGCAGGAACAATTAAAAACCGATTTAGTCAATTTTCAAGTTGGTGATTACGTTAAAGTACATGTTAAGATTAAAGAAGGAAACAGGGAAAGAATACAGGTTTTTGAAGGGACTGTAATTGGAAGAAGAGGTTCTGGAATAAAGGAAACCTTTACAGTTAGAAGGATAACATATGGCGTAGGCGTTGAAAGAGTGTTTCCTGTACATTCTCCAAAGATTGAAAAGGTTGAAATTGTGAGAAAAGGAAAAATCAGAAGAGCAAAATTATTTTATTTACGTGACAGAGTAGGTAAAGCTGCAAGAGTAAAAACAAAATTAGTTAAGAATAAAGCAGAAGGGACTAAATAGTCCCTTTTGTTTTATATAAAGAGTTAGAACCAAGTGGAAGACTTCATATCGAAAGGCTTGGATAGCCTAAAATGTTAATTTCATAAACTTATAAAAAAACTGATGTAGAAAGGTCAAGATCTCCTAGTTTTTTATTTATTAAGACTCTTTTAATAATAAAAAAAGAATGGTATAATAATAATGATAATTAGGTTTTTAAAAAATAAATTATTATAAGGGCAAAAAACAATATGGAGTATAATAAAGATCCTTTAAATCTTGATAAAATACAAAAAGAAAAATTAGAAGAAAAATACGGAATAGACTTGAGAATAGCAAAACCAAACTATTTGAAAGAACTTGTTAACTGGTGCATTGTTTTAGTTCTGGCTGTTATTATAGCACTTATTTTAAGGAATTTTGCTTTTGAATGGGTAGTTGTAAGAGGTCAGTCAATGGAAGAGTCTTTGTCTAATGATCAGGTTTTGTTTGTCAACAAATTAGGATATATATATTCTGAACCTAAAAGAGGAGACATAGTAATAATGCAATATAAAGAAGGGGATTGGGAGTACCTGCCCTATGTTGAATACTTTCCCTTTTTAACTATTCTTTTACCACCTAAAAATGAACAAAACTATGTTAAAAGAGTGATTGGGGTGCCGGGAGATGTTGTTGATATAAGAGGTGGACATGTTTATATAAACGATGTTTTATTAAATGAGCCATATGCAAAAGGTTTTACTTATCCAAAAAATTTACAATTTCCACAACAAGTTCCTGCTGATAGTTTACTCCTTTTAGGTGATAATAGAGAGAATAGTGAGGACAGCAGACAGTTGGGTTTTATTGACTATGATAGAATAAAGGGAAAAGCAGCATTTAGACTTTACCCTATTGAGGATTTTGGAAGTATTTATGAGAATTTAGATTAATGGTTTTGGAGGATAAAAAATGAATATACAGTGGTTCCCGGGGCATATGAGCAAGACCAAGAGATTGCTTTCGGAAAATTTAAAAATGGTAGATGTGGTTATTGAACTTTTAGACGCTAGAATACCTGTGAGCAGTAAAAATCCTGAAATTGATAATATAGTTAACAATAAGCCTAAAATAATAGTGTTAAACAAATCTGATTTGGCTGATGAAAAAGTTTCTGATATTTGGAAGAAATGGTATAGCTCTAAGGGCTATACCAGTATTTTTGTTAATTCCATTAATGGCTCAGGAATAAAACAGCTTAAAAGCAAAATGCGAGATATTATGAAGGATAGGATAAAAAAGGACAGAGAGCGTGGAAGAATATTTAGGCCTGTAAAGGCTATGATTGTAGGGGTTCCTAATGTAGGAAAGTCATCCTTAATAAATAAAATTGCAGGTAAAGGAAGAACTTCAACAGGGGACAGACCTGGGGTAACCCGAGGGAAGCAGTGGATAAATGTAAATAATGAAATTCAGTTACTGGACACTCCGGGTATTCTCTGGCCCAAATTTGAAGATGAGAGAGTTGGTATAAACCTTGCCATAACTGGGGCGATAAAGGATAATATATTAGATATTACTGAGTTGGCTTCGGCTTTATTTGAGATACTATCTAAAGATTATCCGGAGTATCTTACTAAAAGATATAAATTAGGTGAAATTGAAGATAAAAGTGGATTGGATATTTTAAAAGAAGCAGGTAAAAAAAGAGGGTGTATTATATCAGGGGGAGAAATTGATATGATGAGAATATCTGCTATAGTACTAGATGAATTTAGAGGTGCTAAAATAGGTAAAATATCTTTAGAAAAACCAGAAGATAATTAAACTAATATATACCCTTTATGTGAAAGTTGTATTTTCTTAAAGTAAAAAAGTTGTTATAATGAATTTTAGAAATACTATAATTATTTATAAATGGGGTATAAAAATGAAATATACAATAAAATCAATTGAAGAGTCTATAAAAGATTTAAGTTATAATAAAGCCTTAGAAAAACTGTACTTATTAAGAGAAGAGTGTGGAGATAAGGTTTTGAAATTAATAGAAAAATATGAAAAGAAAAAGAATAAATATGATTTGGAAGTACTTAGATATGAAGTCATGTGTAAGTACGAAAAAGATGCTTATAAAAGGGGGATTTCACTGATTGCAGGAACAGATGAAGCTGGGAGAGGTCCATTAGCAGGTCCTGTTGTTGCAGCAGCAGTAGTGCTCCCGGAAGGCATTTTTATACAGGGGCTTAATGATTCTAAAAAACTTAGTGAGAAAAAGAGAGAAGAACTTTTTGACATTATAAAAAATGAGGTTTTAGATGTTGGCATTGGAATGGTGGATGAAAATGAAATTGATGAAATAAATATACTAAATGCAGCTAAAAAGTCTATGGGACTAGCTTTAAACAACCTCAGCAGAACTCCTGATCTTTTGTTGGTTGATGCTGAAAAACTTGAAAATCCAGGAGTAGAACAAATTTCTATAACAAGAGGGGATACCCTTAGCATATCTATTGCAGCTGCTTCTATAATTGCAAAAGTCACTAGGGATCGATTGATGAAAGAAATGGATAAAGAGTATCCTCAATATGGTTTTTTAAATCACAAGGGATATGGAACCAAAGAACATATTAATGCTATAAAGAAATATGGTATTTGTCCGATACATAGAATAAGCTTTACTAAAAAGTTTGCTTTGTAAAGTGAACTTGTTTAGCTAAAGCTAAACATCGAGGCTTCAGATGGATACTCAACTCCACCTGAAGATTTATAAGAGCAACTCTACCTTATAGAAGGTGGAGTCTTAGAATAAGATTAATCAATTTATTCCATAAATTGGTGAGGGATGAATATTGAGAATAGCGGAATTTTTTGGAGAACAGCTTAATGTATATTCTAAGGCTGAAATATTGTCAAAACTTAATAAAGGTGATGTTGTAAGGGCAAAAGTATTGGAAGTTGCAGCAGATAAACTTTTACTTAAATTATCTGATGGCAATACTATAAGTGCTGCACTTATGAATTCTATTAATGTTAAAAAGGGCGAGCAGGTAGAACTTGTAGTAAAGGATACTTTAGCTGATAAAGTTTTTCTTGAAACTGTAAAGACCCTCGAACAAAAAAACATTCAACTGGAAAGTGAAATTAAAAATGAACTTATGGATATTGGTGCAAAGTCTGATAAAAAAGGTGTGGAAATTGCAAGGCAAATTAAAGAAAGTAAACTTCCTTTAGAAAAGGAAGTTTTTAATAAAGTTATGGAGACTGTTGAAACATATAAGGGTGTATCAATAGAGAAGGCAGTATATCTTTTATCTAAAAATATAATTCCACTAGAAAAAAATATATCGTGCTTAAATCAAATTGTAGATGAAAAATATAAAATAGGTGATGAATTAAATAAACTCTTTGATAATCTTGTGTCTATAAAAGATGAGAATACTAACAATTTACTTAAAACTTTTTTAACTAAAAATTTAGGGATAAAAACAGAAGCTTCGAATGAAAAAGCAAATGTTGAAGTAAAACCCCAATTGATTTTAGAAAAACTAGGTGAAGAGTTGAAAAACAATAAAATTTCACCTAAAGTTCAAAATGCTATAAAAGAAAAAGTGATTGAATTTTTTAAAAATGAAAATCTAAATTCTAAAGATCCAAAACAATTTGCAGAATTTTTAAAAAATATAGATTTTACAGAAAAGGGTTTTATAAATGCTGAAAAAGAAAGCATGGATAAGATTATAAAAGGAATTTTTGAGAAAATAAATTTTGAAAAAAAAGATACACCTGTTATTAAAGAGAGCACAAAGATATTAACAGAAAATGATAAAAGAGAGGCTTTAGAGAAAGTCTTTGATAAATTTTGTGTTAAAATGAATGATTCTCTTACTAAAGAAGAGTTAAATATGAAGAATATTTATAGAGAAATATATAGAGAAATTGAATCAATAAAACAGGTGTTAGAACAAGCAGAGTTTTCAGGTAAAGGTGATGTTTTTGAGAATATTGACAATTTGCAAAGTAATTTGAGATTTTTAAATGAACTTAATAATCATAACACTTATATTCAGATTCCACTTAATGTTTTTGATAAAAATCACACAGGAGAGCTGTATATATTAAAGAAAAAGCCTAGTAAAAAAAGTATCGATATGGATGATGTGAGTTTGTTTTTATCTTTAAATACTCAAAATTTAGGTCAAGTAGACTCTTTAGTAAATGTAAACAAAAAAAATGTAAGTGTAAATATAAGAGCAGAGAGCAAAAAGGTTATAAATTTTATTAAAAAAAATTACACAGATCTTTATAATGTTCTTTTAAAAAAAGGATACAAACTGGTGGATATAAAGTATAGAATGATTGAAGAAAAGGTTGATATATTAAATGTAAATGATATCGAAGAAATAAATACTAAAAGACAAAAGTTTGACTATAAGATTTAAAAAGGGTGATTTTAAATAATGAAAGAAAAGAAAAAAATAAAACAGGTTGCAGCATTAAAGTATTCCCCTGATAAAAATGATGCACCGGAAATTATAGGTTTGGGAAAAGGTGAAATAGCTGAAAAAATTATTGAAAAAGCAAATCAAAGTGATGTGCCTTTATACGAAAATGAAGAACTTGCTACTACTTTAAATACATTTAATATTGGTGATGAAATACCACCGGAACTATATGAAGTTGTGGCTGGAATATTTTCTTTTATTAAATCTTTAGATAAAAAGTATGGAGAAAGAAAATGAATAATAAAAGATTAGTTGGTTCAATTGGAGAGGAAATGGCTATAGATTATCTCAAAAAAAATAATTACAAAATTTTAGAGAAAAATTTCAGGTATAAAAGGTTAGGGGAAATTGACATAATTTCCTGGGAAAGTGACAATATTTGCTTTATTGAAGTTAAGACCAGAAGTACTTTGAAATATGGGCTTCCAAGAGAATCAGTAAATTTTAAAAAGCGGGAAAACATCAGGAAACTTGCACAAATATACATTAATAGACATAATATGCACGATAAAATTATAAGGTTTGATGTTGTTGAAGTTTATATAGAAAAACATCAGGATAAAATTGAATTAAAGGAAGTGAAATTAATAAAAAATGCCTTTTAAAGGGGTGGTTTTTCATGCATGAAGGTCACAGAAAGAGGCTTAAAAACAGATTTTTAGAGGAAGGATTGGACAGTTTTGAATCACATCAAATTTTAGAACTTCTTTTGTTTTTTTCTATTCCCAGAAGAGATACAAATGAAATAGCACATAGACTTTTAAAAAGATTTGGTTCACTGTCAGGAGTTTTAGATGCCGACTTAAAAGAACTGGTAAAAGTAGAGGGAATAGGTGAAAACTCAGCTTTTTTAATTTCAATGATTCCTCAGCTTTCAAGAAGGTATTCAAATGACAGGTGGAGAAAAAAGCCGGAATTAAATAGTTCTACAAAGGCAGGTCAATATACAGTTTCACTTTTTGAGGGAAGGTCGTATGAAGTATTTTATGTAATTTGTCTTGATGCACAAAATAGGGTAAATTATGCAGATTTAGTGCATGAGGGAACGATAAATGAAGCACCAATTTATCCAAGAGTTATAGTTGAAAGAGCTCTTCGGCATAAGGCAAATAGTGTAATACTCGCTCACAATCATCCAGGGGGAAGTCTTAATCCGTCTAGAGGTGATATTGAAGCAACTAAAGTTATAAAAAATGCTCTAGAATCTATTTCAATAAAAGTTGTTGATCACATAATAGTATGTGGCGAAAAATATATAAGTTTTGCTGAAAGAGGTCTTTTAGATTTTTAGTCAGAGCTAATACCTTTGGATTTAAGTTTTTTATCTACATATTCGTCAATAAATGTTTTAATTACAGCAAATACAGGTACTCCTAAAAACATTCCCAAAATTCCAAATGTAGCTCCTCCTACAATTATGGCAGTTATTATAAGAAGAGGGCTAATTCCTACATGGTCTCCAATAATTTTAGGACCTAAGTACCATCCATCAAACTGTTGCAATAAAAGTATTATTACAGCTACCCATATGGCTTGAACAGGGTTTATAAAAAGAGTTATAATTACTGCAGGAACAGCACCTATAAAAGGGCCTACATATGGAATCATATTGGTTATTCCAATAATTATACTGATTAAAAGTGCAAAGTCTATTCTAAAAATAAAAAGTATTATAAAACAGAGTATTGCCAAAATTAGAGAGTCCAAAGCTTTTCCAAACATATATTTTGAGAATACTAAATGTGATTTTTTCAAAGTAGAAATAAAACTAAATGCATTTTTCTTGCTTAATACTGCGTATGTCAACTTTTTAGACCCACGCATTATTTTTTCTTTATCAGCTAAGATATATATAGATATTATCAATCCAAATATAAATTTAAGGATATTAGAAGTAAAACTCACTGTTGTTGAAAACAAAAAATCTATTGGTATATCTACAAGTTCATTTGCTCTAGAAGTAAACTTTTCTAAATTGTTTCGTATATAAGTTTCTATGCCATAATTATCATAACTTTGTAATTTTTCAATAAGTTCATTTATATGAACTTCAGTACTGCTTATATATTTTGGAATATCGTTAGTAAGCTGTTTTACACTGTTGGTTAGAGCTGGTGTAATAATTGTTATTGCAAAAACTAAAATGGCTACGAAAACCACATATATTATTAAAACACTAAAAGCTCTTCGTATTTTAAATTTTTTTTCTATTAGTACCATTAATGGATTTAAAAAATAAGCAATTGCAAATCCCCAGATTATATAACTAAAAAGAGATAATATGTATCCTAAACCACCCTGTATTTCAGACAAAAAAACAGAAGGGTTATTTATTAACTTATATAACAATAATCCAATAACTATTAGAGGAATATAATCCGAATGAGGTATTTTTTTTCCTTTAAAAAACAATCAAAGACAACTCCTTTTTCTTACTGAAAAGCTACAAGATAAATTATATCATATAGCTGTGAGAGGTGCAATCATAAGAATGTTATGAAGGTGCATGTTATTTATGTGAATGAAAATATGAAAGAAACATTGTGGAGCAAGTTGTAGAGCGTGTTAATACGACGAGGAAAGGGAGAGCATTGTTTGAGCGATAGCGAGATTTGCTAAGGCTCCGAGGAGTATTTACAGGCTCTAAACTGCGTAACTTTAGTTTCTGGAATATTATTCTTCACATTAAATATAATACACCCAATGTTATGAAGGTGTAAATTATATCTAGCACATATTTGTAGCATCTTTAAAATATGATAAGATAATAGAGATGTGAAGTATTAAAAAAAGAGCAGAAAAGGATGTGTCAAGATGATTGTTGTAGATGCTCACTGTGATACAATAACTAAAATAATGGAGACTAATTCAAATTTATATAAAAATAATTGTAATGTGGATTTGCAAAGGCTTAAAAAAAATAAAAAGTTTGTTCAATTTTTTGCAGCTTTTGTAGACCAGTCTATTTATCATTCACAGACATTAAAAAGGGCTGTAGAAATAATAGATGCCTTTTATCAAGGGGTAGAAGCTTATAAAGATGTTATAACATTATGTTGTAATTACAATGACATTGAAAAGTCTTTTAAAGATGAAAAAGTCGCTGCAATCCTTTCTATTGAAGGAGGAGAAGCACTCCAAGGGGATGTTAGTGCATTGAGGATATTTTACAGGCTTGGAGTAAGAAGTATATGTCTTACATGGAACTATAGAAATGAAATAGCAGATGGAGTTGGTGAATCAGAAACTAGAGGAGGACTTACTCTATTTGGAAAAGAACTTGTTAAAGAGATGAATTCTTTAGGAATGCTTATAGATTTGTCTCATATATCTGAAAATGGATTTTGGGACGTAATGAAACTGACCAAACAGCCCATTATTGCATCCCATTCAAATGCAAAAAAGATATGTTCCCATATTAGAAATCTTACTGATGAACAAATAATAGCTATAAAAGAAAATAGAGGAGTAATAGGAATAAATTTATGCCCTGATTTTTTGAAAGATGGTGGAAATGCAGGTTTAAAAGATATTGTGAAACATATTGAATATATAGCTGGTTTGACTGGATTTGATCATATAGGTTTAGGGGCGGATTTTGACGGTATTGATGCATTGCCAAAAGGTATAAATGGTGTAGAAGATATTTATAAGATAGCAGATGAACTTTTAAAGCTTAATTATTCAAATGAAAATGTAGAAAAATTTTTAGGAAAGAACTTTTTACGAGTGATAAAAGAGGTTTTGTAAGAGCTCGTGATGATCTTCGCTCTAGCTCAATATCAATTTTCTAAAAGAAAATCAATAGAAGCCTTTGCTCGACTATTACAAGAACAAACAACCCACTTTAAAGGGTAATATAGAAACTTTGAGTAATGATACTTCATATAATACTTCATACAATACTTCATATAAATACTTCATACAATACTTCATATAAATACTTCATACAATACTTCATATAATACTTCATAAAAATACTCAAAGTAATTCTAGTTGCACCTGTAATAATCTTAACTCGAACTATATATGTCAGTATATAATACGGATATATATAGTTCTTCCCGCCGACTAATAACAAGCTTTAGCGTCAACTATGGACGAAACCTGATATTAATCTTTGGCCGAATTCTACAAAGCTTAATAACCTTATAGAACTCTTGGTTCAACCATCACGAACCCTTGTACTAAATATTATTGCCGATATAAAAAAAAATATACAACAAAATAAAAAAAGATATGTACCAGTGTTAAAAGTGAACTCGTTTAGCTAAAGCTAATAAAAAAATTTGCATTTTACATATCATTATCTTGCAAAAAGTATCTAATTATATTAAAATTATAGTCAGGAGAATTCCCCCATTTCTTAAATTTTATTTAATCAGCATATTTTTAATGGTATATGCTAATTATAAATTTAATAAATGGTACATAATATGATTTTATTTGGAGGATTAGAAATGAAACTTTCAAAAAGGGCTCTTTCAATTAGTCCATCTTCTACCCTTGCAATTGATGCAAAAGCTAAAAAGATGAAATCAGAAGGTATTGACGTAATTGGATTTGGAGCAGGAGAGCCGGATTTTGATACCCCCGGGTATATTAAAGAAGCGGCAGTTAAGGCAATAAATGAAGGATTTACAAAATACACTCCAGCTTCAGGAATGTTAGAGCTTAAAGAAGCAGTGTGTAGAAAATTTAAAAAGGACAATGGTTTGGAGTATACTCCTAAAAATATTGTAATAAGTAATGGTGCAAAACATTCTCTTGTAAATACTTTTCAGGCTATATGTAATCCAGGGGATGAGGTTATTGTACCTACACCTTGCTGGGTCAGCTATCCTGAAATGATTAAGATTGCAAATGGGCAGCCTGTTACATTAAAAGCTACTGAAGAAGAGGGGTTTAAACCTTCTATTGAAAAGATTTCAAGTGCTGTTACAGAAAAGACAAAAGCAATAGTATTAAATAGTCCAAACAATCCAACAGGTATGGTATATACTGAAGAGCAGTTAAGAAAAATAGCCCAAATAGCTGTTGATAGAAAAATATATATTATTTCTGATGAAATATATGAGAAGCTAATATATGATAATCTAAAGCATGTAAGCATTGGGTCTTTTAATGATGAGATAAAAGATTTGACTATTGTAGTAAATGGGGTTTCGAAATCATATTCCATGACTGGATGGAGAATAGGTTATACTGCGTCAAATGAAAAAATAGCTAGTATTATGGCTAATATGCAAAGCCATGCCACTTCAAACCCTAATTCAATAGCACAAAAGGCTGCTTTGGCAGCATTAGATGGAACTAATGATATAATAGATACTATGGTTACAGAGTTTATTAAAAGAAGAGATTACATGGTTTACAGAATAAATTCTATTGAAGGAATTTCGTGTATTAAGCCAAATGGTGCCTTTTACGTAATGATGAATATTTCAAAACTAATTGGAAAAGAAATTGAAGGTGTTAAAATTACAAATTCAGATGTTTTTGCAAATGTTCTTTTAGAAAAAGCAAAGGTTGCTTTAGTTCCAGGTTCTGGTTTTGGAACGGATATTCATGTAAGGCTTTCATATGCAACTTCATTTGAAAATATAACAGAAGGTTTAAATAGAATTGAAAAGTTCTTAAAATAGTAATATAATTTATATTATATGTTTTGCTGTAAGATGCCTTCCTTAAGGAAGGTGATATGAGGCAAGGTTTAAAAAAAATCGGTAGGGCATACCGACAATGCTTGTGGAGAGTTTGCATCAAGTAACTTTGTGAAGCAAGAATCTTTCTTTCTTTTTAGGAAGAGTAGAATGTCAAGGTAGTTAGCGTCTAAATTTAGTTGCTAACAAATCAATCTCATATTTATAAATAACTTAAGCGGGATATATTTTTATAATCCCGTATTTTTTTGTCATAATAACTGGATTTAAATTAAAGAACAATGTATAATTATTTTGGAATATAACATTCGGTGTCAATATAATTATTGATAAAGAATTTATAGACCTAAAAAATTGTCTTAATAAAGTAAAAAAAAATTTGGAGGTTGGAGAATTTGAAAAATACATATGAGAATCCTTTAAATACAAGATATGCGAGCAAAGAAATGCAGGAGTTATTTTCCCCAGACATGAAATTTAAAACATGGAGAAGACTTTGGATAGCTCTTGCAGAAGCAGAAAAAGAGCTTGGGCTTGATATAAAAGAACAGCAGATTGAAGAGCTAAAAAAGTATAAAGATGACATAAATTATGACGTTGCAGAAAAAAAAGAAAAAGAATTTCGACATGACGTTATGGCTCATATACATGCATATGGAGAGCAATGTTCCAATGCTAAAGGGATTATCCATTTAGGTGCAACATCCTGTTATGTTGGCGACAACACAGATATTATTGTTATGACTGAAGGGTTAAAATTAGTTAGAAAAAAACTTTTGGCTACCATTGAAAAACTATCAGAATTTGCTTTAGAGTATAAAGATATGCCAACATTAGGGTTTACTCATTATCAGCCGGCTCAGCTTGTTACAGTTGGAAAAAGAGCTTGTCTTTGGATTCAGGATTTGTTAATTGATTTGGAAGATATAGATTATATTATTTCAAATATGAAATTGTTAGGCTCAAAAGGTACGACAGGTACCCAAGCTAGTTTTTTAAATCTTTTTGAAAAAGATCATGAAAAGGTTAAGAAATTGGACAGCCTTATAGCAAAAAAAATGGGATTTGACAGTGTATTTCCTGTATCAGGACAGACTTATACGAGAAAACTTGATGCCAGAGTGCTTAGTGTGCTAGGAAGTATTGCTCAAAGTGCATATAAGTTTAGTAATGATATGAGGCTTTTACAGAGTTTGAAAGAGATTGAAGAGCCTTTTGGTAAAAAACAAATTGGTTCATCTGCCATGGCATATAAGAGAAATCCAATGAGGTCGGAAAGAATTTCTGCACTGGCAAGGCATGTTATAGTTAACGCTCTAAACCCTGCGATAACAGCGTCTACTCAATGGTTTGAAAGAAGTCTTGATGATTCTGCTAACAGGCGTATAAGTATTCCAGAAGGATTTTTAGCAATTGATTCTATTTTAAATATATATATAAATGTTTCAGATGGCTTAGTTGTATATCCTAAAGTTATTGAAAAACATATACAGGACGAACTTCCCTTTATGGCAACTGAAAACATATTGATGGAAGCTGTAAAAAAAGGAGGAGATCGTCAAAAGCTACATGAAAGAATAAGAGTTCACTCAATGGAAGCAGCAAAAGAAGTAAAGGAAAAAGGAAAAGAAAACGATCTTATAGAAAGAATTACAGAGGATAAAGCTTTTGGACTTGATATTTCTCAGCTTAAACAGGTACTAGATGCAAAAAACTATATTGGAAGGTCTAAAGAGCAGGTGGAAGAGTTTATAAATGAGTGTATAAAGCCTATTCTTGTAAATAATGATGAAAACCATTTAAACAACATTGAATTAAATGTATAGGTGACATATATTAAAGACACCTCAATATATAGGTGAATGTTGAAAATATAGAGTTAACATTGGGAAACTTTAACTTCTAGAATGTTTTCTTCGCATTTAATATGTACATTATAATATATAAATATTGTTGAAATTTAAATGTTCATGTAGTAAAATTAGATAAGATGTAAGGATGTTTTGTTGCGTGTACAAAGGGAGAAAAATTATAATTTAAGTTCGGAGGGGAGCTTTGTGATTAATAAGTATAGTGATGTACCTCTTTATGTTCAGCTAAAAAATTTGATTATAGATAAAATAGAGGATGGTAATTATCCTCCTGATTCTAAAATTCCTTCAGAACAGGAATTTTGTGAACTTTATAGTATAAGCCGTCCAACTATAAGACAGGCTATAAGTGAATTAACTAACAATGGTTATTTGTATAAAGAAAAAGGAAAAGGAACTTTTGTATCAAGACCTAAGGCCTCTATTGATGTTAGAACATATACAGGCTTTACAGATTCAATTTTAGATAATGAACTTACAGATGAGCGGGAGATACTTTGTATAGAAACTTTGCAGAGTAAAGATTTAAAAAAAGTATCGGAAATTTTTAAGGTGAGTTCTAATCAAAATATAGAGTTTGCTAAAGTTATTTTCAGAACTAGGCATGGTGATGATGTTTTTTCTTTTAATACATCTTTTATACCTTTGAGTTTATTTCCTGATATTATAGGTGATATTGATAAAAAGAAAGCATCTTATGATATATTGAGGGGGAAATATCCCCTTATCCCTGTAAAAAGTAAAAGCTCTTTAGAAGTTATTTTTACTGACCCTAAAGAAGCACAGTATTTGATGGTGCAGCCGGGACATGCTCTTTTGGAGATAACAAATACTCTAACTTCAAAAAGTGGACAGGTAGTTGAACATATTATATCAAAGTATAGGTCTGATAAATGTAAATTGGCATTTGATAATGCTAAATTATAGAGATATTAAAAACCTGCATAGTTATCTTATTTTATGACTCCACCTTCTAAGTGGAGTCCACCTCGTGAGCTTTAGCAAGAGTAGAAATTTCACTTAAACATACAATGTTTAGCCCAAATTAAAGGATTTCACGATACAGGTTATTTAATATTTTTAGACAGTAAGGGAAAAAAGACATAAAACATTTGCTATTTCAATTTTTAACAGAATTGTAATTGCAATTATTGGTGCTTGTCTGATAAAATAGTAATTTGTAAAGAAAAAAATGTAATATGATGGGGATGTTTATGGAACAGATATCTTTATTTGAAGATGAAAAGAAAAAAAATAAGGCTGTTATATTGAGTGCCTCAAGAATGACTGACATGCCAAAATACTATCCTGATGTACTTATGAAAGAGGTAATGACAAGAATAGAAAAGGGGATGGATATACATACTGTTGTGTTTTGGACAAAACATCCAGATGCAATGTTGACAAGAACTATGATTGAACTTGTAAACAATCTCTTTAGTTTAGGAATACAGTGTTATATTCATTGTACTATAACTGGCATGGGAGGCAGGAGTATTGGAAAGGATAACCTTTACATAGAGCCTAATGCACCTAAAACACGTGATGCACTGTCAAGTTTGCCTAAAATAGTGGATTTATTTCGTGATCCCTTGAGAGTAAGGCTTAGAATTGATCCATTAGTTAAAATAAAGAAAAATGACACAGATGAAACATTTTCAAATTTTGATTGTGTAAAATCTATTATTGAGAGCTCAGCAAAGGCCGGAATTAAATCATATAGTATTAGTTTTTTGCAAAGAAATATTCATAAGAAAGTAGATAATAGATTTAAGAAAATAGGTTGGTCTATTGAAAATTTTACAATAAAACAAAAACAAAACTTTCAAGAAAGAATAAAAAGCATGGTAGAAGAGTATGGAGGAAGAGTATATTCCTGTTCTGTGTCTGGATTAGAGGAGTCAAGATGCATAGATGGCTATTTATTAGAGGAGTTACATACTGAGAATAAGTATATAATAAAAGATGAACCTAGAAAAAGAAAATTGTGTGGTTGTACTCATTCTATTGATATAGGAGGGTGGCCTCCTAAAAGGTGTTTTACAGGATGTCAGTATTGTTATGCAAATTCATCATATTATGAAGAGGATGTAGAAAGCTAATTTGAAAATTTATATAAAAATTTTAGGATTTTATGTCATTATTATTATTTTTATGATATAATTCAGTTGAAGTTTTACATATTTGGTGGGGGATAAAATGAAAAAGGTTATTTCTGTATTTTTTGTCGTATTAAGTGTGTTTTTGATGGGTAATGCATATCAAGATTTAGAGATAAATATTGAAGAAGAAGTATTTTTACAAGAGCAACCAATTTTAGAGTATGAGGATATTTTACTTTTTAAAATTGATAATCCCTATGCAAAAGCAGAAGAGGATTTTGTTTTGTTAGATCCTGATAATATGGATGTGACCCCTGTTATAAAAAATGACAGAACATTAGTTCCTGTGAGATTTATTTCTGAAAATTTAGGGTTTGATGTTTCATGGGATTCAAAAGAGCGTAGGGCAGTTATGTCAAAAGATGATATATCTATAAGCTGCAAAACAGACAGTTATGAGATTTATGTCAATGAAAAAAGGATATCTTTAGATGTGCCATCTATGATAATTAACGACAGATTATATGTACCTTTACGAGCAGTTAGTGAAGTATTTGATAACAATGTCTCCTATAAAAAGAGAATGATAATGGTGTCCCAATCTGATACTTCAATAGAACAATATGAAATAGAGCAATTGTCAAAACTTTACTCAGAGTTTGTTAAAATTAAGAAGCTTCAGGAATTTAGAGAAGATGAAAATTCCATGGAAAAATGGAAATTATCAAAGAGGTTAATAGATCATATTGTCTATTTTCATGATAAAACCATCCCATCTATAGAATTTAATTATTTTCCAGATCATAAAGACATTCCACAAGAGGTATATTATCATGCCCATTTAGCTGTGTTTTTAGACTTAGTAAAAGTTGAATCCGGGGATTTTGATGCTTATTATAACTTATCATTTGATGAGCTAAACAAAACACTGGAAAATTTTGTAGATGTATTTATAGATAATCCTGATTTTAATTATAAAGATAAAAATAATGTGGAAGAAGATATATTAAATATTATAAATAAAAATATTAAGGATATTAAAGATGAGCACAATATAAGAGCTTCAGTTTATGACTTTTCAAAAGATTTATCAATAAGCTATAATGGGACTGAAAAGTTCTATCCTGCAAGTTTGACAAAGACATTAAATTTATTGTGTTTTCTTGAAGAAGTACAGGCAGGAAATCTTGATTTAGAAAGCATATACAAACTAGAGGAAAGTGATAAATTTGTAAATGATTCCGAAGTGATTGGTGCTGGTAATCTTCGATTTGAAGATGAGGGGACTGAATATACATATAGAAGTATATTAAACAGGATGGTAAGTTCGAGTGACAATGTAGCTGCAAATATAACTATAGATATATTGGGGATTGATAAAATCAACTCTTTTAGCAAAAGGTTTGAACTTGAAGATACAATAATTTATAGAAAATTTTATGAAATGAATGTGTCAAAAGCTGTAAATCATAGTACAACTGTTGACTTAAACAAAATGCTTATTTTACTTGAAAATAGACTTGTAGTAAATGATGACTTATCCAGTCTTGGCATTGAGTTTATGAAAGAGACATATAATAAAGACAGAATAGCCCGTTATGCCCCTGATAATGTAACTGTAGCAAATAAAATAGGATTTTTACAGCGTTTATCAGGAGATATGGCTATTATATATTTTGAAAACAGAGAGCCTATTGCTTTGACGGTTTTTGTTGAGGATAAATACCGCAGGTCTATTAAGACTGAAGAGGTAAATGATATAATAGGAAACCTGTCAGGGGAAATTATTGATTATTTTAGCTTGGATTCAATGCCTTCTTTATACATTAATGGAGATCGCATTGATAAAAATGCAGGTCTTCGTTTTATTGACAAAAGGCCTTTTATAAAGTATCATGAATTCTTGGGAGAATTTCCAAAAGAAAGTGTTGTAATTGGAGGTGAAAAATATATTTCTTTAGATTGTTTTGCAGAAAACACAGAATATTCCTATCTATTAAGGAGATTTCCTTTAAATGCAGTTAGCATAAGATAAGTATTTGTATCCGTAATTTTAAATGCAAGTAAACTTATTTAGTTAAAGCTAAACACAAAGGGGTTCAGATGGAGATTCTACTCCAACTGAAGATTATTAAAAAAACTCTACTAAGGGGTAGAGTTTTAAAATTAAAATAAGATAAATGAGACAAGAGAACCGTCCCCTTGTCTGTTTTGTCTCACAGTGAGGTGATTTTATGATTAATTTAAGGGTTAAAGATTTATTTAGTATTATTTTATTGGTATTTGTGTTTGCAATTTCTACTATTTCACATGCAAGTCCTGATGAGGATCTTGAAATATCCATAAGGGCAGGTTTTAATGATGTGGCTAGAATATACTCTGAATGTCCCTTTTATTTTGAAATAGAAAATAATGGAGAGGATATTGAAGGAGAAATTCAAATTCATAGAAGTTTAGATCGAAGGACAAAGGTTAATTATGCAATTCCTTTTGACCTTCCAGAAGGCTCTAGAAAAGAATTTGTAATGAATGTACCAATAAATACTGTAGAAAAAGATGTAGAAGTAAAAATTATAAGTGAAAATGAGACATTAATTAGTACAGAGTATCAGTTTGAAAAGATAATAGCACCTGAAAATCCTGTTATTGGCCTTTTAACTGATGATGTGGCAGGCTTTGAATCATTATATAATGTAAATCTTTCAGAAAATTTGGTTACAAGATTTGATGGGTCATTTCAAAGCCAGATGATGTCACCACGTATAACTCCTGATTCAAATAACGTTAAAAGAAGTGCTGAAATAATAGAGCTTGATGATAATAATTTCCCAGACAATGAAAAGTTGTTAGGTTCATTTGACATTATTATTATATCTGATTATGATACTAATCTTTTATCTAGTTCTCAAAATGATGCTCTCAAAAAGTGGGTAAGTGAAGGAAATATACTTGTTATTGGAACAGGAGAAAATACAAGAAAAGTTTATTCAGGTTTAGACGAGAGTCTTAGACCATTTAAGATAGATGGACAGGAAAGAATTCAGATGCCGGAAGATTTTGCTGATTTTACCGAGAGAGCTATACCAGAAGAGCAAATATATGTCTCTACAGGAAGTGTAGAAAATGGGGATATAATTATTGGAGATGAAGATAATGCTCTTGCCATAAATTACAAACATGGAAATGGAAATATTTTTGTTTTAGCATTTGATCCTGCAAGTACCTCAATTTCAGATTGGGATTACAGCAAGGATATGTGGGAAAGACTTTTAGAATATAATGTATCGGGTGATTCAAGTGTAAAAATTGATCATTATAACTATCACCAAAATTATATTAATAGGTTCTCAGTAGAAGATGGTTTTCCATTTGGTTTATTATATACAATTATAATAATATATATAATCTTAGCAGGTCCGATTCTGTATTGGATTTTAAAATCCAAGGATAAGAGAGATTTTAGCTGGATTATAATACCCTCTCTTGCATTTCTATTTCTTGGGATTGTTTATGTAGGAGGTTATTCAACAAGATATGGGGCTGCTGTTATAAATAATTATTCATTAATTAACCTAGATTCTGAAACTCAAAAAATGCATGTAAACTCATCTATGGGAATCTATAATAACAAAAAAGGTACTCTTAAGCTGGAGTATCCTTCAAATTATAGCTTAGATGTTTTTTTAACAAACCAACATTATCATCATATGCATCATGAAGTAGATCAGGATATTGATGTGACAAATAAAGTTTTACTTGGAGAACCGGAAATACATGAAATTTATGATGTACCTCTGTGGGAGTCTGTAAATGCAGGCATTAATGTGACCAAAGAGTATGAAGGAGAAATAATAAAGGACATTGATATAGAAGATAGTGAAGTATCAGGAGTAATAAAAAATAACACATCCTTTTCATTAAAAGACTCCTATATAGTTTTAGATGGTAGATTTATTAGTGTTGGAGACATCAATCCAGGAGATGAAAAAAAATTAGAGGTTGATTTAAATGACAGTTCAATTAAAAGTGAATTTAATTTATTTATGAATGAGCTTTATCCAGGAACTAGTAATTTAAACACACCTTCTAATATGAGTAATGATGAACGTCAAAAGCAGAGAGAAAAAAGAGAAATATTTCAAATGGCATATAATGATTTTATTCAAAGAGAAAGTAGACTAGACGGCAAACAAATTGCTTTTTTTGCGTTAAACTATGAAAATATAAATTATGAATTAAAAGTAAATGAGAAAACAGCAAAAACCTATAATACAAATGTTATTTATACAGTTAAAAATGTTATTTATGAAAAAGGTGAAAATATAACACTTCAAAAAGGTGCTATAAGACCTGTGTTAGAGAATGAAGCAGATTTTATAAGGCAGGAGTATATGTTATATATATTTCATGAAGATAAAGAAGCGGAATTTAGCTTTAGTATTAAGAGAAACTTAGATGTTGAACAGTTTGAGATTGACTGGTCTAAAGTAGAATATCATCATTTTTATACAGATGAAACTGTTGAAAATAAAATGGACAGCTATGATTTATACATAAAAAATAATTCTACTGACGAATGGGAAGAAATGGACACAATATTTAGGGTAGATACAAATATAGAGGACTATTTAGACAGATTAAATAAGGTAAGAGTTAAGGCAGATATTACTTTTACTGAAAATCATTATGGGCATGACTTTTTAGTAATACCCGAAATACAGGTAAGTGGGGTGGTTAAATAATGCTTGTTATTAAAAATCTTATTAAAAATTATGGAAAATTTAGAGCAGTTGACGATTTGTCATTAGAGATAGAAAAAGGTCAAATATATGGTTTTGTAGGTGCAAATGGAGCTGGAAAAACTACAACAATAAAAGTCGTTGCAGGACTTTTAAAAGCTACTTCGGGAAAAGTTATCGTTGGAGGAATGGATATACATGAAAATCCTATTATTTATAAAAAAAAGGTAGGTTATATGCCTGATTTTTTTGGGGTATATGATGATCTTAAAGTTACAGAGTACATGAATTTTTATTCAGGGATATATGGAGTGGAAAAAACAGATAGAGATAAAATCTGTGACCAATTGCTTGAGCTGGTGAATTTGAGAGAAAAAAAGGATTTCTATGTTGATAATCTTTCTAGGGGAATGAAGCAAAGGCTTTGTCTTGCAAGAAGTTTAATTCACGACCCTGATCTTTTAATATTAGATGAGCCTGCATCAGGTTTAGATCCTAGGGCGAGAGTGGAAATGAAGGAAGTGTTAAAAGAACTTGGGAATATGGGTAAAACGATACTTATAAGTTCACATATACTGCCTGAACTTTCAGAACTCTGTACTGCTATAGGAATAATTGATAGAGGAAAAAAGATTATTTCTGGAACAGTTGAAGATGTAATGTCAAAGGTTTCAGGCAATAGAATTATTCGTATAAAGTTTTTAGACAAAAAAGATGCCTTAGAGAAGTTTTTAAAAGAACAGCCAGCTATCTTATCTACAAAAGTACATAACGAATATATAGATGCAGAATTTGAAGGTTCAAAAGAAATTATGGCTAAAATGCTTAAAGATGCGATAACACAGGATATACCGATAATATCTTTTTATGAACTTGACAGAAATTTAGAATCGGTATTTATGAATTTAATTAAAGGGGGAGGGGAAAAGAATGCAAGTTAATCCTGTTATAGAAAAAGAATTGAAAACAAAAATGAGAGGCTGGAAAGCACCAGCATTAATAACGCTTTATTTGGCATTTTTGATGTTTGTATTTTTCCTGCATTTTGCTTTTAATAATAATATGTATGTAGGAAGGGATTTAACTCCTAGAATTGCAGTTAATGCATATAATACTCTTGCTTTTTTTCAGTTGCTTTTAATTTTATTTATTACTCCTATAATAACAGGAGGAGCAATTAGCTCTGAAAGAGAGAGGCAGACGCTGGATTTATTATTGTGTACAGATTTTTCAACTTTAAAGATTATTCTTGGAAAAATATTTGTATCGATAGCTCATATTATGCTTTTAGTAACGGCATCTCTTCCTATTTTGGGAATAGTGTTTATATTTGGAGGTGTGGAAATAAAAGATATTCTTCTTTTGTTTTTCTTCTACATCGTTGTTGCGATAATGACTGCAAGTATTGGGATATTTTATTCAACTATTTTTAAAAAGACCATTATTTCAATAGTTATGACCTACATTACACTGGGGATATTTGTAGTTGGTACGGTTATATTTATAATAATATGGTTTGAATTAATAATAGGGTATAGAGGTGAGCCAGAATGGTATCAATTTATGGTTTTCTTATTTCCAAATCCTTTTTATGGTTTTGGTTCTATTATTGAAAATACTGTATCAGGATATGGTTTCTTTAGTGTTTTTGTTGAAATGGCCAATGGAGGCAGAAATAGCGTACCTGTAAAGTCGTGGGTTATTAATACTGGATTTAATATTATTTTGTCCTGTCTATTAATTTTATTTAGTGCAAGAAAAATAAGACGACTTAAATAATTTAAACAAATAAACAACAGTCTAGGTACAAGTTTAAAAAGGGTGATTATTATGAATGTAAAGGATATATTTAATGCATTAAAACCTCTTAAAAAAAGAATTTTTTTAAATAATGTAATAGACTATTTTTGCTACTTCTTTATTGGTGCGGGAATATTATCTCTTATGTTTTCTATTGTGTCATTGTTTGTGCCTGTAGCTTTTATTGAACAAAAGATTTTTATTATATACATTTCACTTATTTTGTTGGCCTTTGTTTTTTCGTATATTTTAATGCCAAAGCCCTTTAAAATTGCTAAAATAGCTGATTCTTTAGGTCTTAAGGAAAGAGTTGTTACATCTTATGAATTAAAAGATGATGAATCGGACTTAGCCAAAATACAGAGAAATGATGCATTAAAGGTTGTAAAGAGGACAGATTTTAAATCTCTTTATAAAATAAATGTTCCCTATTCTAAGTTTTTAACAGGAATATTACTTTTAAGTTTAACTTTGACGGTTTTTATGATACCTACAGAAGCTAGAGAGAGGGCTCAGTTAAAAGAAGATATGGAAAATGAGACAAAAGAACAGATTGAAAAGATCAAAGAAGAGAGAGAAAACTTAAATAAAGATGAAAAGGTTTCTTTGGAAAAATTAGCCAAAGTCAATGAAGTGGTTGATAGCCTTTTAGAAGAGCTTAAAGATATAAAAGATGAGGAAGAGGCTATAAAGGCTCTTTCAAAAGCTAGAAATGAGCTTGATGAACTGAAAAATGATGATTTAGAGGACTTGCAGAGGATATCTGATAAACTTAAAGAAAGTCAGCTTTCGAAAGATTTAGGAGAAGCCCTAGAAAAAGGTGATATGGAAGGTGTAAGAGAAGAGCTTGAAGGTTTAGAAGAAAATTTAAAAAATATTTCTGATGAAAGCTTAAATGAATTTTTAGAAAAGCTTCAGGAAGCAATAAAAGAACTTTCAGAGAATGAAAAGTTATCAGAAAAGTTAGAAGAATTAATAGAAGAAGCAAAGTTAAAAGATGAAGAAGATATACAGGAAATGCTCGATAAATTAGAGGATTTATTGGAAGAGTTAATTGATATAAATGATTTAATGGAACTTGAGAATATGGAGATTTCTGGACTAGAAAACATACTAAACAGTGGTATAAGTAATATTTCACAGATGAGCGGCAATAGTTTTGACTTTTCAGGGATTGATGAAATAGATACAGAAGACATTAATGTTGGCAATCAAAATGGACAGGGTTCTGAGTCAGGAGAAGAAAATAACTATAATGGTCAGGGGGATGGAGAAGGTTCAGGAGCTTCTGGAGAAGGTGGCAGTGAAGGAGAAGGTGGCGATGGAGAAAGTGAAGATGGAAGTTCAACCGCCAATAGGGACTTTGGCCATTCGGAGGCATCAGGAGGTGGAGGTGCTCTTATTGGTTCAGACAGCCAGATAAGAGAATTTGAAGAGATATATGTTCCTGAAAGGCTTGGGTTGGATGCTGATGTTTCACAGGTTACAGGAACTGTTGGTGAAAGTGGTGAAAGTCAGGTAATTGAAACTGACGGTCCTATATTAGAAGGAGAGGTTCTTCCCTATAATGAGGTTATTGGTGAATATAGAGAAGAAGGAATGTCATCTTTAAAAGATGCACCGATACCTCAGGGAATGAAAGATATTGTAAGGGATTATTTTTCAACATTAGATGATAAAGATTAGGAGGAAATTATGGACAAAAGCGAAGTTAAAATAAAAAAGGTTATAGATGCTGTTGCTAGAATTGAAAGTGAAGTGTCTAAACATATGATTGGGCAAAAGGATTTAATAAGACAGGTTTTGATTTCTGTACTAGCAGGTGGAAATGCTCTTTTAGAAGGGGTTCCAGGGCTTGGAAAGACAAGGCTTGTTAAAACTTTAGGAGAGGTTATGGATTTGCAGTTTTCAAGAATTCAGTTTACTCCCGATTTGATGCCGGCAGATGTATCTGGAACTAATATAATTACCCAAAATGAAAAGGGGAAAGGTAAATTTAGCTTTCAAAAAGGTCCAATATTTAGTAACATTGTTTTGGCAGATGAGATAAATAGAGCAACACCTAAGACCCAGAGTGCACTTTTAGAAGCCATGCAGGAGAAAACTGTTACAGTGGGAAATACCACATATAAAATGCCCCAGCCTTTTTTTGTTTTGGCAACTCAAAATCCTCTTGAGATGGAAGGTACATATCCTTTGCCAGAAGCACAATTGGACAGATTTTTATTTAAGCTCACAGTGCCATTTCCTTCACTTGATGAAATGATAGATATAGTATCAATGACTACCGAAAAAGAAGATGAAAACCTTGAAAATGTAACTACTGGAGATGAAATATTGTCAATAAGAGCTATTACAAGAGAGGTACCTGTTGCAAAGCCTGTTATGGAATTTGCTTCAAAGCTTGTATTGGCTACTCATCCAGAAAGTGAGTATGCACCAGAAGTATCAAAGAAATATATACGATTTGGCTCAAGTCCTAGGGGGGCACAGGCAATTATTTCAACTGCAAAAATCAGAGCGTTTTTAGAGGGAAGATATAATGTGGCTTTTGAGGATATAAAGTATGTGGCATATCCAGCATTGCGCCATAGATTTTTCTTAAACTTTGAAGGAATGTCAGAAGGTGTAACTACTGATGATTTAATTTTCGAAATAGCAAAAGAGCTTGAAAAATAGGGGAATAGAAAGGGAGATTTTGTAAAGTGGGGAATCTTTTTGACAGTGAGTTTATAAAAAAACTTGAAAATCTTAAACTGTGGTCAAAAATAATGATACAGGATGGCGGAGCTGGAAACAGAAAGTCACGTGCTAAAGGAAGTTCTGTTGAATTTTCTGATTATCGTGAATACACCATAGGGGATGACTTTAAGAGAATAGATTGGAATGCCTATGGAAGGTTTGAAAAGCTTTTTATAAAACTTTTTATGGAAGAAAGAGAGTCACCGGTGCAAATATTTTTAGATGTTAGTAAATCAATGGATTATGGTGAACCAGATAAAAGTATTGCATCTAGAAGACTTGCTGCTGCTATTTCTTATATCACACTTTCAAATTATGACAAAGTTTCGGTTTTGTGTATAAACGATAAGATAGATGAATTTAAATCTTCATTGAGAGGTAAAAACTCTTTTAAAGAAGTGGCAAATTTATTGGAAAATGTTAAATATGATGGTGTGACCAATATATATGATACAATTTTAAAACATCATTTTAAATCTGGAAAAGGAGTTTCAGTTGTTATTTCTGACTTTTTTTCTGAAGGAAGTATGATGGATATGATAAAATACTTGCAGTTTAAAAAACAGCATGTCTATATCTGCCATGTTTTATCTCCCCAAGAAATTTCCCCGGATATAGGTGAGAGCTTAAGACTTATAGACTCAGAAACAGGTATGCATAGGGAAGTTACAGCTTCTAAAAGTTTACTTAAAATGTATAACAGAGTTTATCAAAATTTTGTAAATGAACTTGAAGAAATTTGTACTAAAAGGGGTGTACACTATATGCTTATGGATACATCTCTTCCTATAGAAACCCTGATACGGATGGTGGTGAGTAAAGGATGAACTTTTATTCACCATGGGGGTTTTTAGCCTTAATTGGAGTTCCTATAATTATTGTACTCTACCTTTTAAAACAGCGACATGAAGATTTTAAAGTTTCAAGTCTTTATTTATGGGAAGAGGTTATTAAAGACTTAGAGGCAAATGCCCCTTGGCAAAAACTTAAAAAAAACTTATTGATGATTCTTCAAATTCTTGCTGTGATTTTATTTGCATTTTCACTATCTAGGCCTTTTTTGAGTAATTTTGACTCTCAGACTCAAAATGTAATTGTGGTTATAGATACTTCAATGAGTATGCAGGCACAAGAAGGGAGCAGAAGCAGATTTGATGATGCAAAAAGCAATGCAAGAGAGTATGTAACAAGTTTAAGACCTGATACCCGCGTTACATTAATAAGCATGGGGAAAAACACAATTATTGAAGAAAATTTAAGCAGCAACAAAAATAATGTTATAAACAGCTTGAATGCAATAGAGGTTACAAACAGTGCATTGAATATAAATGATGCCGAGAGTATAATCTCTTCAATTGTAAATCAATACCCAGATACTAAGGTGGCTGTATTTGGGGATCAAAAGTTTTTTATCGATGGTGTTGATATGGAGTTTTCAGATATATCAAGAGAAGGTGAAAACTTTGCAATTACCATGTTGTCTCATACAGTGACTGAAAATGGGATAACGGCACTTAGTACTATAGCAAATTACTCAAAAGAAGATGCTAAAATTCCATTGAGTATTTATATAGATGGAAATGTTTTTGATGCTAGAAATGTAGATGTAAAAAAAGGTGAAAGTTTAAATGTCTATTGGAGGGATTTACCTAGAAGTGCAAATATTATAGAAGTAAGAATTGATAAAGAAGATGCACTTTTACTTGATAATACTTTTTGGAATGTTGTGGGAAAAGGGTTAGATGGTAAAGCTCTATTAGTTTCAAATGGAAATGTATTTATTGAAAAGGTTTTAGCACTATCAAATCAGGTTGACTTATATAAGACAATGCCAGATGAAACTAGGGAGTTTAACGGATATGAGCTTTATATATTCGATGGTTTTTTGCCAGAGACAATACCTGAAGACGGCAGTATAATGGTTTTTAATCCACCAGAAAATCAGTTGTTCCAAGTTAGAGAAGAGGTTGAAGTTCCACAAATAATAGAACTTAGAGGAGATATTTTAAAATACGTAAAAGAATTTGAGTTTTCAATAGGAGAGTCTAAAATATTAGAAGTTCCACTGTGGGCAGAAGAAATAATAGAACTTAATAAAGGTTCAGGAGCCTTTAAAGGAGTTTACAATAATCAAAGAGTTCTTGTGCTGGGATTTGATATTTTTAAGACAGATATCTCCATGACACCTGCTTTTCCTATTTTTATGACTGATGCTGTAGAATGGCTTATGCCTTCTGCCATTGAAAATATTGATAATGTAAATTCAGGGGACAGTATAGAGTTTAATTTACATCCAGGGACAGAAAAAGCTTTTGTAAAGACCCCCACAGGAGAAGAAATTGAAATTGCCCCTCCTTTTCCAGCAAGAGTTTTTGATAAAACAAATCATCCAGGGATTTATACATTAGTTCAAAACACTTTTGAAGGAGAGGTTGAGTACAAATTTTCTGTAAATGTTCCATCAAGAAGTGAATCAGATATAAATAAAAAAGTTGTTGGGACAGTTGATGGAAGTGATGAAAGAATTGAAGAAAGAGATATAATTAAAACAGGGAAAAATATTCAATTTATATTTATGTGGATTATTATAACAGTTTTGCTAATAGAATGGTGGGTTTACAAAAATGGTATTTAATTTTAACCATCCCTTGATACTTTTAGTTTTTCCAGTACTGGCAGCATATTTATTATACGTATCAAGAGGAATGACAGGACTTTCAAAAATAAAAAGAAGGATTATTGTTATTTTAAGAATGACTGTTTTGTTATTGCTTATATTATGTCTTGCAGGTTTTGGACTAAAGACAGCATCACGGTATACTACCACTGTGTTTTTAGTTGATTCTTCTGACAGTGCAATAGAGTCTAATAATAAAGCAGAGGAATTTATAAAGGATTCTATAGATAGTAAGGGTAAAAATGATAAAGTTGGTATTGCACGTTTTGGTGCAGATGTTTCTGCTGAACTTACACCAACATTAAATCCTCGTTTTAAAGCTTTACAGACAAAGATAAATAGTGGGTTTACCAATATTGAAAGAGCTCTTAATCATGTTGTTTCTATGATTCCAGCTGATGATAATAAGAGAGTTGTTTTAATGAGTGATGGAGAAGAAAATGCCGGCAATGTATTTTCAGCAGTAAATATTTTAAATGATAGAGGAATTTCTCTAGATGTTTTTATGCTAGAGAGTGAAGAGGGAAAGGATGTACAACTTACATCAATAGATGTTCCTCACTCTGTAAGGTTAAATGAAAATTTTGATGCTTTTATAAGAGTTGATAGCAATATAAGAACAACTGGAACGCTAAGTTTGTACAGAGATAGGCAATTGGTTTCTGAGACAGATGTAGAAATACAGGAGGGTGAAAATAATTTTGTTTTTCCACAAACTGCCGAAGAAGGTGGAATGATAACCTATAGTGCAGAAATTGATGCTATGGATGATACTATAAGTCAGAACAATAAAAGTTCTGCTTTTGTCCACGTAGATGATATTTCTAATATTTTAATGATACAGGGAGATGCTGAAGAGGGAAGAGAAATAGAAAAAATACTTAAAGAAGATGTAAATATAAGAGCTGTGTCACCAGAGGCTGTACCTAGTTCACTTGAACAACTTCAAAGGTATGATGCTTTTGTTATTTCAAATGTACCGGTAGAAAGGTTTAGCAACACATTTTTAGAAAACCTTGAAACAAGTATCAGGTACATGGGAAAAGGTCTATTAGTGACAGGGGGGGAAGAGAGTTATGGTTTAGGTGGATATAAAGATACATATTTAGAGACGGTACTCCCTGTAGAAATGGATATAAAAACAAAGGAAGAACATCCTAATTTAGGGCTTTTGCTTGTGATTGATAAATCAGGAAGTATGTCTGCAGGTTCCTATGGAGTAACAATCATGGAGCTTGCAAAAGAAGCTGCAATACATTCAACTGAGGTTTTAACTCAACATGATTATGTAGGAGTAATCGCTTTTGACAATAATGTGGAATGGGTTGTAGATACACAAAAACTTGATGATTTACAAAAGGTACAGGATGCTATAGCATCTATAAGAGCAGGAGGTGGAACTACTATTCTTCCTTCTTTAGAAGAAGCTGTAAAATCTTTAAAAGAAGATGCAGATGCAAAGTTAAAGCATATAATTCTTTTGACAGATGGTATTGCTGAAAGAAGTGGATATGAACCTGTAATAAGAGAAATGGAAGAGTCAGGGATTACCCTTTCTACCGTTGCTTTTGGACAAATGGCTGATACTGAGCTTTTAAGGATGCTGGCAAACAGGGGGAATGGTAGATACTACTATGTAGATGAATTTTCTGATATGCCTAAAATATTTGCAAAAGAGACTACTATGGCAGCAAAAACATATATAAACAACAGACAGTTTACTCCAATATTAAGAAGTTATTCTCCTATTTTAGATGATATAGAGTTTATTCCAGATCTTTATGGGTACATAAGGACAACAAAAAAACCATCTTCAAGAGTTATTTTTTCAAGTGATGAAGATGAGCCTATTCTGGCAACCTGGCATTATGGACTTGGAAGGACAGCTGCCTGGACTTCAGATGCAAAGGGAATGTGGACAGAGGACTGGATGAACTGGGAAGAGTCTTCACGGTTTTGGAAAAACATTTTATCTTGGCTTGTTCAAAAGAAAGTACAGGATGACTATATTGTATCCGGAGGGATTGAAGATGGAAAGGGATTTATTGAATTTGAAATGCCTGTAGATGAGGTTATTGATGATGGAGAAGTTAGGGCAAGCTTGATAAGTCCTTCAGGGAAGGAAGAACAAACTTATCTAGAGACAATGTCTCCCGGGGTTTACAGAGGGAAATTTTCAGCTGATGAAACAGGGGTATATATTACAAATGTAAGCATTGATAGTGAAGGAGAAACTATAGATACTACAATTGATGGAATTGTGGTACCATATTCACCAGAGTATAATATAGATAGAATTGATGGAAAAGAGTTGTTAGAACGAGTTGTATATGAAAGTGGAGGAAGAATTATAAAAAATTCCAATGAAGTGTTTTCAGGTGATACAGATCCAATTGAAAATATAAATGATATGACAGATACTTTACTCTTATTGGCATTAATACTTCTTATGATTGATATTACCATAAGAAGGCTTAATATATCTTTTAGAAAGTTTGAGGTAATATTGGAAAAGGGAAGGTCTGTAGCTGCTCCAATAAAAAACAGAATAAAAATAAAAGACGGCAAAAAAGACATTGGTAAAGATGTAAGAGTTAGGGATGGAAAAGTTGAATCTGAAGTAGAGATGAAAAAGTCTGATGAAGATAAGAAAAGAGAAAAAATTGACAAAAATAATAAAGATACCTCTCACATTTCAAAATTATTAGAAAGCAAGAGAAAAAGAGAGTAAAACTTTTGATATATTTCTAAGGCAATCCTTATGCTATTATTTTTATAAGTCAATTTGCCGATACTATATACGAATTGCATTTATAGTATAAAGGGAGATTATAAATGAATCGTAAATTAAATTTAGCAGTAATTACAAGATTTACAAAAGACAACTATTATGGTGTTTTACTTGAGGGTATAAATGAAGTCCTTAAAGATAATGATGCAAATATGGTTGTTATAAATACCTTTATGTTGTACAGGTTTAATGATTACGAAGAAAGAGATTCTATTTATTTTCCCCTTGCGACAGATTATATAGATGGCTGGATTATACTTACCCAAGGTGTTAGCAAAAAGTATTTAGAATACATATATAACACGGGAAAACCTGTTATTCTAATCAGCAGCGAGCATGAAAATGAAAAATATAACACAGTTAAGGAAGATAATATTTATGGAGCAGAAATTGCTACACAGCACTTAATTGACCATGGACATAAAAAAATTGCTTTTATTGGATGGCTGGATTTGTTTGACATGCATGAAAGGTTTTTAGGTTATAAAAAGGCTCTAAAAAACAATGGAATAGAATTTGACCAAAGTTTAGTTATAAAGACAGAAGAAGCTATAGCCCATTGTTCTTATCAAGCGTTAGAGGATGTTTTAAAAAAGAAGATACAATTTACCGCAGTTTTGGCTGGAAACGACTTACTTGCATTTGGAACTATGCAAGCGATTAAAAAGGTTGGACTTAAGATACCAGAAGATGTGGCTATTATTGGATATGACAATACAATTCAGGCATCTAATGTTGTTCCAGCTCTTACAACAATAAATCAAAATGTAAGGGATAAAGCAGTAATAGCTGCACAAAAACTTCTTAAATTAGTTAAAGGTGAAATAAAATCCATAGAAACTATAAAAGTAAAATCAAATCTTATTGTGAGAAATTCATGTGGCTGCAAGGCTAAAATGGATTCAGAAGAAATTACTCTAAAGAGTATCAAGACAAAAGAATCTGCTATTAAATATTTAGAGGAATATCATGAAAAAAGTTTTATACTTGGTTCAAAACTTTTGACATCAAATATAGACCAAATTATAAAAATGATTCCTGATATAGTGGATAATTATTCGTGGAGGTGTTTGGGACTGTGGAGGGAAGGTATTGATAATAAAAAAGAACTTTATATTCAAAAAGTTATTGATCCAAAAATTAAAAAAGATTTAGATTTAAACTCTAAAGCTCAAATTGAAAAATTTCCTCTTGAAGAAATTTTGCCTGATAAAAACAAGGAAGATGTTATTTGGATAATTCCTATATCATCATCCTCTATGGAGTTGGGTATATTATCCTTTATCTCCCCTTTTCCTAAAATAAACAGACAACTTACCTATGATTCGTCAATAAATCTTTTTAATTTGCTTGGAATTGCCATAGATCGTGAACTTGCCAATTTAAAATTAAAAAATACTCTTAAAACTTTGGAAAAAACTCAGGAACAACTTGTACAATCGGAGAAGATGGTTTCACTTGGAAGTCTTGTAGCTGGTGTTGCCCATGAAATAAATACTCCAATTGGAGTAAGTGTCACTGCTGCATCGCATATAAAAGATCAATCAGATGAGTTAAGGGGATTATTTGAAACTGGAAGAATAAAACGTTCTAGTATGGAAGATTACTTAGAAACATGTGATGAAGTAACTAATGTTTTATTAATAAATTTAAAAAAAGCTTCAGATTTAATTAAGAGCTTTAAGCAAGTGGCTGTTGATCAGTCTACAGAAGAAAAAAGAAAGTTTAAAATAAAAGAATATTTAGATGAAATATTGTTAAGCTTAAATCCAGAATTAAAAAGAAATAATATTAAGGTAACTGTTAAATGTGAAGAGGACATTGAAATTTATAGTAATCCAAGTTCACTATATCAAATAGTAATGAATTTAGTATTAAACTCACTTATTCATGCTTATGATGTAGAAGATGAGGGTAGAATTTTTATTGATATAGGAAAGGAAAATAGTGAGATGTTTTTTACCTACTCAGATGATGGAAAGGGTATGGATAAAAAAATCATAAAAAATATATTTGATCCATTTTTCACTACAAATCGTGCCAAGGGAGGAACAGGTTTAGGACTTAATATTGTTTACAATATAATTGTACAGGAATTTAAAGGAAGTATAGAGTGTAAAAGTGACCTAGGAGAGGGAACAACTTTTTTAATTAGATTTCCTATCAGGGAGGTGTAGAAATGCAAAACGCTAATTCTGAATATTTAAGTTTTTGTGATGAAGAAAAAGTAAATATACCCGATATTAATACTAATAAAAGTTTAAAAGTACTGATTGTAGATGATGATAAAGAAGTTCATACCATAACAAAATTAGCGTTAAAAGATTTTACATATAATGATGCACGTCTACAATTTTTAAGTGCTTATTCTGGAAAAGAAGCAAAATCTGTAATATCAGAAAATTCCGACATTGCAGTTGTTCTACTGGATGTAGTTATGGAAGAGGAAGATTCTGGGCTTAAATTGGTTGAATACATAAGAGACGAGCTTAAAAACCAGGAGATAAGAATTATTTTACGTACAGGACAGCCGGGGCAGGCACCTGAAAGAAAAGTCATTTTTGATTTTGATATTAATGACTATAAGGAAAAAACAGAATTAACTTCTCAAAAGCTTTTTACTTCAATGGTTTCATCTTTGAGAGCATATGAAAGTATTCATATGGCAAACCAAAATAAAAAGGGACTTGAAAAGATTGCTGAGGCAACCAATAATCTTTTTGAAGTACAGTCTATAAATAAACTATCTTCAATTGCATTAGAACAATTGCTTTCTATATTATATCTTAATGCCGACACCAAAAAAGGCAAGGTTTCAGGATTTATTGCATTTAAGAAAGAAAAAGATTTTTTTGTTACCTCAGGTAGCGGTCGTTTTAAAAAGCATATTAATAAAAACATGAAAGATATAATTTTTCATACTAGTTATACTAAAATACAAAATGCTTTAAAAGAAAAAAGGGTTGTATCTATCGATGAACATTTAATAATTCACTTTAAAAGCAATTGTGGTATGGAATATATATTATTTATTGATGACATAAATGATTTTTGTTGTATAGACAATAATCTTTTGAAAATTTTTACCAACAACATATCCTCAGCTTTTGAAAACACAACATTAAATTTTAAACTTCAAGAAAGTCAAAAAGAGATAATATTTACACTTGGAGAAATTGCAGAAGCACGTTCAAAAGAAACTGGAAACCATGTTAAAAGAGTTGCAGAGTTTACAAAGCTTTTAGCGATAAAATATGGTTTTTCAAAAGAAGAAGCAGAAGTTATTTCATTAGCTTCTGCAATGCATGACATAGGAAAGATGGGTATTCCAGGTGATATACTAAATAAGCCCGGGAAGCTGACAAAAGAAGAATTTGATGTAATAAAAACTCATACAACTATAGGACATCAAATGCTTCAAGGTTCAAATAAGGAAATAATAAAAATTGCCAGCATAATTGCTCTAGAACACCATGAAAAATATAATGGTAAAGGATATCCTAAAGGTCTTAAAGGTGATAATATACATATTTATGGAAGGATAACTGCTATTGCTGATGTATTTGATGCACTTGGTACAGTAAGGGTTTATAAGCCTGCTTGGCCTGTAGATAAAATTATAAAGCTCTTTAAAGAAGAGAGAGGGGAGCATTTTGACCCCTATCTTATAGATTTGTTTTTTGAAAATATCAATGAAATTCTTTCTATTAAGGAGTCACTTCCTGACTAAGTAATGCCTTAGAAATAACTCCATTCTCAAGGACAAAATCCCGATGAATTAACGGGTTTTGACCGACGAGAATCGGATGTTATTACTTAGCCATTACTAAGTAATGCCTTAGAAATAACTCCATTCTCAAGGGCAAAATCCCGAAGAATTAACGGGATTACTATATGCTGTATTAATCAGTTTGAGCAACACTAACATTACCTGTAGACTTAGAAGAGTTATCGGTAAGTGACATATCCTGCCATGCTCGAGATTTCCACCTAAAAAGCATTATAAGTCCTCTGCACCACTCATCACATCCAAGAGCAATCCACACGCCAATTAGACCTAAGCTAAATGTCAGCCCAAGGGTAAAGGATAAAAATACAGCAATTCCCCACATAGAGAAAACACCCATCACTACAGGAAACTTAACATCACCTGAAGCCCTTAATGAATTTATTATAACAACGTTAAATACTCTTCCAGGCTCTAGAAAAATAGCTAGAAGTAAAAGCTTACTGCCTAATTCTATAATTGCATGATCATCTGTGAATATTCCTAAAAAGTTTTTAGAAAAAATAAAAATCAATATAGACATGCAAAAAACTATCGACAATGCAATTTTTAAACTTTTAAGACAGGTTTTATAAGCCTCTTCTTTTTTGCCCGCTCCTACTAAATGTCCAACAACAATTTGAGTTCCCTGACCCATAGCAATACCAAAAATCATAATAAACATCATAATATTATTTGTATATACTTTTGTAGTAAGAGCTACAGTTCCCATTTCTGTTATAATACGAGTAATTGCAAGTTGGGATAGATGATATGCAGCCCCTTCACCTGCTGAAGGAATACCGATTTTTAATATTTCTTTTATTGTCTGGACAGGCAGAGGTCGTAAGTATTTAAAATTAAGCTTCATTCTAGAGTTTCTTATAATTACAAGTAGCATTACTAAAAACCCTAGAATCTGAGATGTAACAGTTGAAATAGCCACACCTAAAACACCAAGGCGTGGTGCTCCAAAAAGCCCAAAGATAAATATGCTGTTTCCTATTATATTTAAAATATTCATACCTGCGGTAATATACATTGTTGTCCTAGTATGTCCATAACTTCTGATAATTGCAGATAGAGTAGCAAGCATTGCCTGGGTAAATGAAAGGCCGCCTGTAATTCTAAGAAATATAAGGGCGTTACTCATCAGTTCATCTGGCACATTAAGAAGTAGTAAAATAGGTTCACTTAATAAAAAGATAATAGCTCCTATTACCACACCGTATATCATAGTGCCTGAAGTTGCTGTAACCACGACTTCAGAAGCTTTTTTTTCATTTTTAGCTCCAAGATGCTGGGATATAAGAACGGCAGTGCCCATAGAAACAACCCAGTACAGCATAATTAAAATATGATTAATCTGATTAACCACTCCAACTGCAGCAACGGCATTGTCAGAATATCTGCTCAGCATAATAGTGTCTAAGTTACCAAGCAACATTCGAAATAACATTTCAATAAATATTGGCCATGTAAGTGCAGCAACGGTTAGTTTGTTTTTTGAATCAATGTTTGGCATGTTTAATCTCCTGTAATTATCGAAATTTACATAACACATTAATTATATCATTGAAAATGTACTGTATCTATCGTTTTTTAAATAATCTTAATTAACTAATATTTTTTAATAATATTCCTACAATTTTTCTTATATACAAATTAGTTTATGGAATATTGTTTTTCACATTTAATATATATACCCTACACTCGGTCTATAATAAGCTTGGATAATTGAACCATAATATGCTATAATAGTAGTATAGTTTTTAGTTTATAAAATAAACGAGGTGATATAATTATGGAAAGAAATATAAACCTTGAAATAGCAAATGATGTTATCCAACAGGGTGATTGTGAAAAGGATGAATTTATAATAGATGATGATAAAAAGGCTGAGTGGGCACTGAGAAAAATAGCAGAAGAAAGGGCAGAAGCACAGCGTTATGTAAATGTTTGCAAATCAATGATATTAGATTATGAAGAAAAGATAAGAAAAGAAGAAGAAAAGTTAAGTAAAAAGACATCATATCTTGAATTTAAACTTCAACAGTATTTTCAATCTGTTGAACATAAGTCAACAAAAACTCAAAAAACTTATAAATTGCCAAGTGGTACACTTCGCTTAAAAAATCAACAGGCAGAGTTTAAGCGTGATGAAGAAAAGATTATAAACTGGCTAAAAGAAAATAAATTATTGAATTTTATAAAAGTTAAAGAAAAACCAGATTGGGTTGAATTAAAAAGGAAGATTAAAGTATCAGGGGACAGAGCAGTGTCAGAGGATGGACAAATAATAGATGGAATTGAAGTAATAGAAAAACCGCCAGTTTTTGAAGTTGAAATATAGAAAGGATTAATATTCTCAAGGACAAAACCCTTATTATTTAACGGGGGTTGGACGATTTTAAATTTAAAGTTAAAAAAATTAAAAAAAAAAGACAAAAAGCGACGTAAAAATAAAAAGTCCACGAATCATAAAAACGAGGGAAGATATTTTTTAGACACAAAAACAATGGTTTTTAGTTTTAGTAATTACCACGCAAAAACATATTTGGATTAGTATGTTTTTTGTGTTGAGTAATATAAATTAATTTTATTTTAAGGAGGAAGTATTATGCACATGACAAGAAAGCTGAAAGTAGGAAGTATTGTATTGGCAGTTGCTTTGCTATTGGTATGTTTTGCCATCCCGATGAGTGAAGCATCGGCACAAACTATTACTCAAAATGAAATCGGTACCCATGACGGCTATGACTATGAGTACTGGGTAGATGAAGGAACTGGAACTATGGTTTTAGAAGAGGGTGGTAACTTTAGTTGTGAGTGGAGTAATATAAATAATATATTATTCCGTAAAGGTAGAAAATTTGATGAAACACAGACACATCAGCAACTTGGAAATATAACAGTAGATTATGGTGTTGACTATAATCCAAATGGAAACTCATATTTGTGTGTTTATGGTTGGACAGTTGATCCGCTTGTAGAGTATTACATTGTGGATGCATGGGGAGACTGGAGACCACCAGGGTCAACGTCAATGGGACAGATTTCTGTTGATGGTGGTACATATGATATATATGAAACTACAAGAACTGAACAGCCTTCTATTATAGGAACAGCAACTTTCCAACAGTACTGGAGTGTGCGTACGGAAAGAAAAACAAGTGGAACTATATCTGTAAGTGAACACTTTGCTGCATGGGAAGAAATGGGACTGCCTATGGGTAATATGTATGAAGTTGCATTTACTATAGAAGGATGGCAAAGTAGTGGATCTGCTAGCGTTTATAGAAATGAAATTAGCATAGGAGGTTCAGCACCATCTGCACCACCTTCAGAACCTTCAGAGCCTTCAGAGCCTTCAGATCCAGCACCTCCAACAAGTGATGCTCCTGATTCAAGAAGTGCATTTACTACAATTGAAGCAGAAGAATACAATAGTTTAAGCTCATCAACTATTGAGGTAATAGGCACAGGTGATGGAGGAGACGGTCTTGGATATATAGAAAGTGGTGACTCTATAACTTATAGCAATATTGATTTTGGAGATGGAGCGTCTTCATTTACTGCAAGTGTTGGGTCAGATGTTGAATCACCAACAGATATTGAAATTAGTGCAAATGGTAATAACTTAGGTACTTTATCAGTTGATTCCACAGGAGATTGGGATATTTATGAAGAGTTATCTACAACTATCAGTAATATTACTGGAGTACATGATGTAGTATTAACTTTTTCAGGTCCTGCTAATATAGACTCTTTTTCATTTGAAGGAGCAAGTGGGGCTCCTCAGCAGCCACAGCCAGACCCAGATCCACAGCCAGATCCAGATCCACAACCACAGCCTCCAGCAGGTGATAGAAGTGCATTTAATAGTATTTCAGCAAATGACTTTGATGACTCAAATGCATCAAATATTGAGATAATCAATACAGATAGTGGTAGTGGAATTGGTTATATTGAAGATGGAAATACTGTAACATATAGAAATGTTGACTTTGGAGACGAAGCATCAAGCTTTAGTGCAACAGTGGCGACAGAAATGTCATCTACAGATATTGAAATCAGCGCAAATGGTAATAGATTAGGAACTTTATCAGTTGATTCAACAGGTGGATGGGATGATTATACAGAAATGTCTACTAGTATTAACGAGATTAGTGGAGTACATGATTTACAACTAAGATTCTCAGGTCCTGTTAATGTAGATTCATTTGTATTTGACACAGGAAGTGGAACACCACAACAACCACAACCAGAGCCAGAACCAGAGCCACAACCAGAGCCACAACCAGAGCCAGAACCACAACCAGGTGGAGGTGAAGACCTTTCAGTATCAGTTTCTGAGAACACATGGGGTGGTGGAGCTACAGTAAATGTTACAATAACAAATGATGGCTCATCAGCAGTTGACGGCTGGACAGCAAATCTTGATTTCTCAGGAGATGCAAATGTATCAAGTGGATGGAATGGTAGCTTTGACCAAAGTGGTTCTACTGTAACTGTTAGTGACGCTGGTTGGAATGGAACAATACAGCCAGGTGACTCAGTATCATTTGGACTTAACATTTCATACAGTGGTTCATACTCAAGTCCATCTGCGTCAGTTCAATAATTCTTAAAACAAGATAAAAAAAGCAGTTGCATTACTTTAATGTAGCTGCTTTTTTTTATCTTATTTTAAAACTCCACCTTCTATAAGGTGAAGTTGAATCTCCACCTGAAGCCTCGATGTTTAGCTTTAGCTAAACTAGTTCACATTTAATATATGCACCCATAAAAAAGTGAAGAGTTGACGTTTATTATAATAGGGTTATATAATATACATAAGTAGTTTAAAAGGAGAAGGGGTAAGAACATGATTCAAGTCAATTATTGTGGATATAATTATTATAATGCTGATTTTGATATAATTGACAGACCAAATGGGGGTGGAGATTATTTACTTCTTTATTTTTTGACACCAATGAAAGTAGAACTTAATAATCAGATTGTTAAAGTACCTGCAAAAAGTTTTTTATTATACTCACCAGACTACAAGCAATGGTATCAGGCGATAAAAAGATTTGGCAATAGTTTTGTCCATTTTAGTGGTGCTGACAAATTGGTTAGGGAATTATCCATACCCTTAAATAAGGTTTTTTATATTGAAAATACAGCAAAGATACAAGAATATTTTCGCTGGATTGAAAATGAATTTATTAGTAGGACATTTTTTCATAATCATCAACAGGATGCATATGTAAAGAGTCTCCTGATTGAAGTTGCTAGAAACCTTAAAAGTTTTGATACATGTGTAGTTAAAAATACTAGGCGTCAGGAATTTGAAAAAATTCGTTATAAGATACTTGGGAAATTGGAATATCCGTGGACTGCTGAGGAAATGGCATCGCTTGCACATATGAGTACAAGTCAGTTTTATTCCATTTATCAGGAGGAATTTCATCAGACACCAAAGGCTTCTCTAATAGAAGCACGTATGGAATATGCTAAGTATCTATTAAGTAATAATTCCCTCAAGATAAATCAAATAGCTAAAATGATTGGCTATGAAAATGAGTATCATTTCATACGTCATTTTAAAAAACAGTTTGGAACAACTCCAGGACAGTATAGAAAATCTTTTAGTTAAAGTATTTAAAATAATCACAAATTTAGAAATGCATTAGAAATAACGCCCTATTCTCAAGGACAAAACCCCTATGGTTTAACGGGTTTTAGACGATGAAAGCTGGATGTTATTTCTTGGCTATTATTTAAACATTATTGAAGTCTCGATGTATAGCTTTAGCTAAACGAGTTCACTTTTGACCGTAATAAGCATTTTTTCCATGCTTTCTAAGATAATGTTTGTCAAGAAGTTCTTTTTGAATTGGCTCAATCTTAGGATTAATCATAAGATTATGCCATGCCATAAATGCAATTTCTTCAAGTACAACGGCATTATGTACAGAATTAAAGGAATCAGTTCCCCATGAAAAAGGTCCATGAGAGTATACAAGGCAAGCAGGAACTTCTTTGGCACAAATATTTTTTTCTTTTATTGTTTGAACAATAAGATTTCCAGTTTGAGTCTCATAACACTCATTAATTATTTCATTTGACATCTTTTTAGTGCATGGAATTTCTCCATAAAAATAATCAGCATGAGTTGTTCCAAGAGCTGGTATGCCCATTCCTGATTGAGCAAATATTGTTGCCCAGCGTGAATGTGTATGTGTAATTCCGCCAATTTGATTAAAAGCTTTATATAAAGCAATATGAGTAGGTGTGTCCGAGGAAGGGTTAAAATCTCCTTCAACTTTTTTTCCCGAATTTAAATCAACTACAACCATATCTTCAGTTTTCATTTTGTCATATTCAACACCTGATGGCTTTATTACAACCAAACCTTTTTCACGGTCAATACCCGAAACATTGCCCCATGTAAATGTAACAAGATTATGTTTAGGTAAAAGCAAATTAGCATTTAAGACCTCGTGTTTAAGTTTTTCAAGCATTAGAGTCCACTCCTTTTTTCCATGATTTAAGAACTTGGGTCTCAGCTTCAAAGTATTGTTTATATGTCTCTAAATACTTTTGAAAACCATCGGTATCAGATTCGCAGGGGTGGATAGTGCTAATTTGGGATGAGTCAAATACTTCACTTAAAAGAAAGTTTTCTAAAGATTGATACTTTTCTTTATTTAGCATATACGATGCAAGCAAAGATATTCCCCAAGCACCACCTTCGTCGGCGGTTTCTATTACAGAAATTGGTGCATTTAAAGCACCGGCCATAAAACGTTGTGCCACTCCCTTTGTTTTAAACAAACCACCATGACCTACAAGTCGGGTTATTTTAGTTTCATCTTTTTCAAATAAGGCATCCATACTTATTTTTAGAGCAGACATTGATGTATATAACTGTGCACGCATAAAATTTGCAACATCGAAATTAGAATCAGGTAAGCGCATAAACATAGGTATTCCATTATCTATCTTTAAAACAGGTTCACCTGAAAGAAAATTATAGGATAAAAGACCTCCGCAGTCATTACTACCATCAAGAGCTTTTTTATAAAGTGTTTCAAATACTTTATTCATATCTGTTTCTCCGCCTAAAATAGAAGAAATCTCACAAAATAATTTTACCCATGCATTCAAGTCAGATGTACAGTTATTACAATGCACCATTGCAACAGGATTACCAGTAGGGGTTGCAACCATATCAAATTCATTGTGATGGTTTGAAGAGGATTTTTCTAAAACTACCATTGAAAATATTGAAGTTCCACTAGAAATACAACCTGTATGTGGTGAGGTACAATTTGTAGCAGTAAGTCCAGTTGCGGCATCTCCTTCTGGAGGACAGATTGGAATTCCAGGCTCTAAATTTTCTGTAGGGTCAATCAGCTTAACTCCGTCTTTAGTTAATTTTCCAGAAAATTCACCAGCATGCTTTATTTGAGGCAGTATATCCTGTAATCCCCAAGGGTGGTTTTTATCACAAATAAGCTCATTAAAGATATTAACCATATTGGTATCGTAGGAATTACTCTTGCTGTCAACAGGAAACATACCCGAAGCATCACCTACGCCCAATACCTTTTGACCAGTTAACTGCCAGTGTACATAACCTGCTAATGTTGTAATAAAAGAAATATCTTTAACATGTTTTTCATCATCTAAAACTGCCTGATATAGGTGAGCTATACTCCAACGTAGTGGTATTTTAAAAGAAAACTTGGATGTTAGAATTTTCGCTGCCTTTTCAGTTGTGGTATTGCGCCATGTTCTAAAAGGAACAAGAAGGTTATCTTCACGGTCAAATGCAAGATATCCATGCATCATTGCCGAAAATCCTATAGCAGCAAGTTTCTTAATTTCTATTCCATATTTGTTTTTCACATCATCACATAGTGAACGATATGCACTTTGTAAACCTTTCCAAACATCTTTGATGTGGTAAGTCCAAAAACCATTTTCAAAACGATTTTCCCATTCAAAAAAGCCTTTAGCAATAGGTTTATTTGATGGATCTACCAGTACGGCTTTTATCCTAGTTGAACCGAATTCAATACCAAGAACAGCCTTTCCAGTTTTAATAATTTCTTTTGTTGAAGTTCTCATATTTCAACCTTCCTTGTAATATAATTTTGACAAAACAGGGTGAATCCTTGTAAAAGTCTATTTTGAAAGTGCTAAATTAAAATTTAGCACTAAACTTTGCCAAGTATTACTACATTCCAAGAATGTTTCTTGAGTACCACGTTAAAAATTCCCTGATCTATACTTGCACCTGATATCAATGCTGGTACAACATTATTTGGTTTTTCTTCAGTGTTAACTGCTTTTAGGTCAGAATGATATAGTACAACATGTTTTTTGACATCGTAGCCTTCAAATTGTCTCATGTCACATGTTACTTCCATATCTTCTTCTAAATCTTTATTTACAGCCAAAAGAACAACTTCATCTTTTTCATCATTTTGTACAACAACAGCGTCTAAATAAGGGACATCGGTATAATTCTTAGAATCATATTTCGGGCTTTTTACTAATGTGTTTAATACCGTTCCATTGGCATAGTTTGATGTATAGAAAAATGGATAAAAAATTGTCTGACGCCATGCTCCTGTATCAGAAGTCATGATAGGAGCTATCACGTTAACAAGCTGTGCTAGGCAAGCCATCTTAATACGATCACAGTGTTTTAAAAGAGTTATCATCATGCTTCCTACAAGTAAAGCATCTTCAAAATTATATATATCCTCTAAACGGTGAGGGGCATGTATCCATTTTTCTAATTTTTCATCAGATTCAAGTGTGTGATACCATACATTCCATTCATCAAAAGAAAGTTTAATTTGTTTTTTAGACTTTTTCTTTGCCTTTACAGCATCACATATTGCTATAACAGAAGAAATATAATCATCCATATCCATGGTATTAGCAAGAAAATCAGCTGTATCATTTGCTTGATTTCCGTAATAAGAATGAAGGGATATAAAGTCTACATTGTCATAACTTAATTCAAGGACTTTCATCTCCCATTCCCCAAAAGTAGGCATTCCACGTCCAGAACTTCCGCATGCTACCAATTGGAGATCTGGATCAATCATTTTCATAACCTTGGCTGTTTCATTTGCAATACGTCCATATTCATAAGCAGTCTTACTGCCAATTTGCCAGTCACCATCCATTTCATTTCCTAAACACCATACCTTTATGTCATGTGGGTTTTCATAACCGTGTTTTTTTCTCAAATCACTCCAGTAGGTGCCACCTTTGAAATTACAGTATTCCAGTATATTTTTCGCATCTGACACACCTCGTGTTCCAAGGTTTACAGCCATCATAGGTTCTGTATTTGCCTTATTACACCATTCTATAAATTCATTTAGACCAAATTGATTAGATTCTATTGTACTCCAAGCTTCTTCTACTCTATAGGGACGTTGATCTTTAGGACCAATACTGTCTTCCCATTTAAAGCCAGAGACAAAATTTCCTCCAGGATACCTTACAATGGGAACGTTTAATTCTGAAACCAACTTCATAACATCTTCTCGTAAACCAAGTTCATTTGCAAAGGGGCTGTCAGGTTGATATATGCCTTCATAAACTGCACGTCCCAATTGCTCAACAAAGGATCCATAAATATGTCTATCAACTTTGTCTATAATAAAATGTTTATCAATAATTAGCTTTGACTTTTTCATTTAATTTTAATTCCTTTCCTCAATATTTTTAAAATAAATATTTTTTGTGTATATAAAATGTAGTTTGTTTTACGAATATACATACATTATTATACCTTTGTCAAAAATTAAATCCTATGATTTTCTTTGAACAATAATTGATTTTTTTTATACTTGATACTTGTGTTGTTTTTTTAAGAATGTAAACATGATTCTTTTTATGCTAATTTCTAGACTGAAATCTTTTTTTAAACAGTGAACTCGTTTAGCTAAAGCTAAACATCGAGGCTTCAGGTGGAGACTCAAAAGTAATGGTTAATAAATTTGAAACACAAACCATAAGAAAGGTCAATTTATATTTAAAAAAAATCATAGAAATTTATTAACATAAGTAATATTATAAATATGTAAACCTATGAAACTCAAAATATTGAAAAGAAAATTGTATAAAATAATTATAAAACCATAAAAGTTAAACAAGTAATTTACGTCAAATTAGAATTCGGAACTCCTTAACAATTAAAATTCAAAATCCCTTCATAATTAACATGTATTACAAGCAAATAAACAAATACTAATGCAAATTAATGTAAGTTAATGCAAGTCAATGTGCGTGTGTGTATTTTTATTTTAAAAATTAAGATGTGAAATTTATAAAAACAGTTACATTACTAATCTAAAAGTAAAACTGAAACTGAACTATTATACAGAATGTACATTCTAATGTATTTTTTGTGTTTAGTAAATATAATATAATTTTAAGGGAGGACATATTATGTATGTGGTAAGAACCATGAAAGCAGTTATTTGCTTATTGGCAGTAGCTCTAACATTATCATTTTTTATGTTTTTAGGTACGGAGGTAGAGGCAAGAACTGTAACCAGTAATGAAATTGGCACCCATGGAGGATATGACTTTGAGTATTGGGTAGACGAAGGAAATGGAACTATGACTTTAACTGATGGCGGAA
>NZ_JAVDDS010000032.1 GCF_030848475.1 Herbivorax alkaliphila | reverse complement strand
TTGAAAAAAGGATACTTTTCTAATAATAGTTTTTGAAATTTCTTTCTTAATTCTTTTGCTATTAGACTTCTCATTTAATCACTCCTAGGCTTATTTATAAATATAGTAACCTAAATTCCAAAATATAATCTTAAATAATTATACAACCCTTCAACACCATGTACAAATTCTATTTAATGCTGTGCACCCCTTACTTTAATTTTATTGATTTTAAAAACAGAACAGGGAATTTACCCCTGTCCTGTTATTTAACCATTTACTCTTCCAGTTTTAATCCATTTCTTTCTGCTACTCTTTTAAAAAGTGGAATAATATACTTATTTAGTTTTTCCATTACATCAATAAGGCTTTCTTCTAAATTTTTCAAAGATTCTTCTAATGGCACTTCTTCTATATCAAAGTTAAACAAATCATCATCTAGTGATAATTCATCTAAGTCACGCCCTAAAACATAAACCTTACCTATTTGCAGCATTGGATGTGTTAATCTTCCTAACCTAGCACATAGAGTGCTACTCTCAGCAAAAATATTCATTACTTCTTCTGGAGTAATGAATTTTTCTCTTGATATGTAAGGCGCATTATAATTAGGCACCTTATTTTCTCTATTCCAGCCAAATTCTAAAGTATAGTTATCAGCTTTAGGTGATATTATTAATATTAAAAAAAATATAAATCCTGTTTCATATTTTCTTTGGTATACCCTACATCCTGGTGGCACATCAATATCTTTTGTTTCTTTAAAAAAAGGATATTTTTGAATAAACATTTTAGAAAATTTCTTTCTAAGTTCCTTTGCTACTACACTTCTCATTCTATACCTCCTCTGTTAAATTAATATTATTATGTGTTAAAAAGTATATCCTTCAAATCTATATACCAAAATATAACTTGAGTTTCGCACCTTGAAAAATCAATAAAAAACCCTTGCTAAAACCAACAAAAAAACTCTTAAAAGCCGCATAATCACTGAGTTTTATGGTATAATTAGTTTGAGATACAAATAAACCAAAAACGGAGTGATATTATGCGGCAAAATGTAGACGAAGTAAAAAAAGTACTTGATAAACACGGTTATTCAATTAATAATATTATATGCAATGTTATGAAAAAATTCAACTTCAAAACCCTTTGCTGGAAATCAGGAATTTCTAAAAAAGCTGGATATAGTGCTACAGAAATAATTACATTATTAATTATGTTCCCACTTATGATTTTAAGTAGTGTACATGCCTTTTATAAAAGTGAATATTAAAAAATTATTATCAACCCCCTAGCATATGAATCTATAAAAACTAAGTTTTTATAGATTCATATGCTTTAAAAAAGTTATGCTAGATTTATTTTCTTTCCCAGCCCCTACCTGGGCCTCTGCCTTCACCATTTTGATTCATATTATTTCTTTTTCCCTGACCATCAAAATTCATATTCATATTATTTCTTTTTCCTTCTCCTGCTTCATTTTTATGAAGTCCTTTTCCAAACCCAAGAGAAAAATCTTTACCAAAATTCATTTGTCCAACATCACTACAAAATGACTCATGAATTTCATCTGCTTGATCCTGTGTAATGTCACCACTTTCAACCTTTTCATCTAAAAGAGCCTTTTTTTGCTCTAGCATTATTGTTCTAAACTCATCTAGCTTCCCATAATCTTCTGCTATGTTTCCATATGTTCTTTCTTCCTCCACTCTAATGTTGCGAAGATCTTCCGTAGAGTCTCCTGTCACTTCAGAAGCAATTTCAACTGGTCTTTTGTACTCTGATGCAAAAACTATTCCCGCTGATGCAATTACTGACACTGCAACCGTAGCAGCTACAACTTTTTTTAAATTTTTCATTTTTAAATCCACTCCTGTTTTTAAATTTTGCACTATAGAATAAGTCCTAATAAATTCCTGTTTTAGAGTAAGAAAATTATTATTTAGTTATTCCTTAGTACATATTCTTATTATGACTTTTAGTTGTGATAGAATTGTGATAGAAAAATGAATTTTTTTAAAATTGAGACAATTTTAATTCAAACCAAAAAGTTGTTCCCTTTCCCTCAATACTTTTAACACCATATTTATTCCCATGTGCATCCAAAATATTTTTTACAATTGCTAGTCCTAGACCCGTTCCAATCCTTTTTGACTTTTCTGTTTTATAGTATTTATCCCATATATATTTAATTTCTGTTTCATCAATTCCCTTACCTGTGTCTGATATAAAGATTCTCACTTTTTTTTCTTTCTTTTCTGTTTTTATATTTATTTTTCCACCTTTTTCACTATAATTCAAAGCATTATTAATCAAATTGGTCAAAACTTGCTCAATTCTTACTTCATCACCATTTACCAAAATGCTTGGTAAGCAATCACAAATCACTTTTATTCCTAGTTGTTCTGAAAAAATTTCATACTTATTTACAACAGATAAAATTGTAGCATTTATATCAAATGATTCTTTATTAAGTACCAATTTTCCTGACTGCATTTGTGAAAAATCTAATATATCATCTACAATTTCACTAAGCCTTTTTGTTTCATCAATTATTATTTCAAGTTGATTTTCTCTTTTATCTTTATTACTTCCTGATACATCTTTTATTGTTTCCGCATAGCCTCTTATAAGGCTTAATGGTGTTCTAAGCTCATGTGATACATTCGCAATAAAATCTTTTCTCAAATTTTCTATTTTTGATAATTCTTTTGCAAGATAATTTATTTTTTCTGAAAGCTCCCCTATTTCATCTTTAGAATTTGTCTCAATTTTTACAGATAAATTCCCTTTAGCAATTTGTCCTGTTGCTTTTGTAATTTTAAGCAGTGGTTTTGTAAGAGATTTTGAAATAATAAAAGATATTATAATCGCAATTAAAAACAATATAATAGAAATATATAAAAGCTGTCCTTTTAATATGTCTGCAGTATCTTCCACTGGAACCAATGGCATGTTAATGAGAAAAATCCCCTGTACTTTATCCTCTACAAGTAAAGGTATACCTATAGCCATATATTCGCTATTAAACCTTGGATGAACCATCTTTGTAGTTATTACTTCTCCTTTTAACAGTTCTTTTAATAAACTTCCCTTTATTTGATTATATAACATCATCGGCCTTTGATTTCCCTGCCCATTGCTGTAAATCACTTTACCCTCCATATCAATAAGCTCCACACTTGAATTATAATCGTATATAAAGCTGTCAAGATGATATTCAAGTTCTTCTCTATCTAGATTATCAAACTCTTTTAAAATAGAAAAACCCCTATTTTTTACTTCATTAAGCCTTTGATTTATATAAAATTTTTCTAAAAAAACAATCTGAAAAAACCATAAAAGCACCAAAACTACAATTACAAGCAGCATCATTCCTGTCCACAATTTATGAGCTATACTTTTCATTTTAATTCTCCTATTTCAAATTTATAACCTGTTCCCCATACAGTTACTATAAATTTTCTATATTCCCCAAGGCTTTCTCTAAGCATTTTAACATGAGTATCAACAGTTCTATTGTCACCATAAAAGTCATACCCCCACACACTACTTAAAATATGCTCTCTAGAAAAAACTTTATTGGGATTTTGAATAAAAAAACTTAAAAGTTCATATTCTTTTGGGGTCAATTCAACAGCTTTATCCTTTATAATTACATTTCTTGAATCAAAATCAATTTGAAATTCTTCTATTTTAAATTGATTTTGATTTTTGCTTTCATCAGCTGCAAAGCTTCTTTTTATTATTGCCTTTGACCTAGCAAGAAGTTCTTTCAAACTAAATGGTTTTACAACATAATCATCTACTCCCAGTTCAAATCCAAAAAGCTTGTCGTATTCTTCCCCTTTAGCAGAAAGCATAATTATGGGGACTTGAGAAGTTTGGCGTATTTCTCTTAAAACTTCCCAACCATTCATTTTAGGCATCATAATATCAAGAATAACAAGAGAATACTCTTCTTTTTCAAAAACTTCTAATGCTTTAAATCCATCTGCTGCATTATCAATATCATATCCTAATTGAGAAAAATATTCTGATATCATATTCCTCATTCTCTCTTCATCATCCACAACCAGTACTTTATTTCGCTTCATTTGTTAATCCTCCACTGTTCTCAATCTCATTGATACAAACTACTATTAACTTAATTCTAGCACCCTTCTTACAATTCTCAATATTTATATAAATCAGCTTCACTGTATCATTGCATTCATCCATTACATTATAACCTCATATTACTGCCATTTGCAATTTAAAACCCCTTAATTATTACACAAGATATTACCTTCATCTTTAATTTCATTTTATATAAAACTTCATATTTAAACTTATTATTACTTCAAAAGATTTTAAGATTTTTAAAGTTTAAAAGCAAGTATCACAGACGTTTGTTTATATAACCCATATATTCTTTACTGTAAGTTAAAAAAATAATACTTCCTTGATAATTGATTTTATACTCGGTTTATGTTAAAATTTTTATTATTAGGTGGAGGTGATTATAGGTTATGCAAAATATTCCTTGGCAAAATATAGTATATTTATTATCTGCAGCTACTTTAATAGGGCTTGTATTCTTTTTCTTAATGCGTTCTGCTGACAAAAAACTTAAAGAATTAGATCCAAAATCAAAAAAAAGAAGATAATTTTATCAGCTTTTTTGAACATCATATTTTAAAAGCTTAAGATTTATATTATTCTTAAGCTTTTTATACATTTGTTTTTCTTTTCTACCCTTTCAAAACAATTACATTTATCTTGATATAACATTTTTTTAATGGTATAATTTATATATAAACAGCTATTTGTAGGCTTTGTAGAAAATATATCGCATAAATTTATATAAAATACTTAGTTTAAGTTAAATCTAATTAATATTAACATAAAGCAATTTTTATTGAGGGGGAGTAGTATGAATCCATCGCAACACAGCAAAAAGCTGATAACAAAATTTAACCAAATCCAAGAGGAGATTTTAAAAATTGGATGGAATGGCATAATTCAAAAATATCATCCAGATATGAATTGTGAAAATCCTGATTCAGCTAAGTTGTTTAAGATGTACAAATGCATTTATGAAAACATGAAAAAACGTGTTTTTGTAGAAGATCAAAACTAAAAATTTTAAGTGGTTGAAGCAACATTCAACCACTTTTTTTATTATTATTTTTATATACATCTAATTTTTTTTGCCTACTACAATTTTCGATCCCTCAACTCTTACCACCTTAACTTCAGTATCAATAGGCAAAAATTCACCTTCAGTAACAACATCCACTCTTTTTCCATCAATTAAAACAGTTCCTGTAGGTCTCAATGTTGTAACAGCCTTACCTTTTTTACCTAATAACGTATCAGTTCCTGAAGCGTTTACATATCCATCTTCAACAGTTTCCGCTTCAGATAATATAAATCTCTTGAACACGTTGGTTTTTTTACTAAGAAAAATAAATAATATAGGTAGAAAAATAATAGCTGCCACCAAAGCTATTCCTATAGTTGTAAGACCTTGTGTTAAGTCAGGTGCTGACAATACAATCCCCGCAATCACAGATATAAATCCTCCTATTCCCAATACACCAAATCCAGGTGCAATAATTTCACCTGCTATCATACCTAAACCTGCTATAAATAAAAGCAAAGGCCACCATTCACTATAGCCTGCAATTAGGTTCCCTCCAAAATAAAAGAAAAAACAAATTATACCTACTATACCTGGAGCACCAAATCCCTGCGTTGTGATTTCAGTAAATATGGCAATAGTTCCAATGCTAAGAAGTAATGAGGCCACTACATAGCTGGTCATAAACTGAGCAAGCCTCATACTCAATGAAAAGTCCGTCTCTACAACGTCTGCATCATCCCATCCCATATGCTCTAAAACATCTTGTCTAGAATCAAGTATTGCTTCTGCATACTCATACTCTTTTGCCTCTGAAGCTGTCAACGACAAAATTTCTCCTTTTGCTACCAAATCATCTATTTCAATGTTTTTATCCACCATTGCTTCAGCAATATCTGTTCTTCTACCTCTTGCTTCTGCAGTACCTCTAAACTCAGCTTTTACAAAAGAAACTGTTTTTTCATCATAAGGTCTAGGCTCTGCTGCTCCAATATGGCTTCCTGGAGCCATAAATATTGTATCTGCCGAAATAGTTATCAACGCTCCCGCTGATACCGCCCTATTTTGCACATAAACAGATACATCTACATCTGAATTCATTATTGCCTCTGTCATTTCTAGGGTTGAGTCCACTCTGCCCCCTAATGTTGTGATTTCTATTATTATTCCTTCTGCACCTGCATCATTAGCTTTTTGTATCTCATCTGATAAAAACACTGCCATAGTTGGAGTTATTTCATCTTTTACAGGTATTACATAAACGTAATTATCAGATTCCGCCAAACTAATAGATGGAGTAAAAGGCAAAAACAACCCCACAACTATAAAAATAATTGCCACAATACGCCGAATATTCATATAAATCATTCCATTCCTTATTTAGTTTAATCATGTAAAACGCTCTAAACATATTATACAACATATTAAAGAAATATTCTACTATCATTGTTAATCCACATGTATAATTTCTGTACTGTAGTCAAACAAAACTGCTCTCCCATCATTTTCAATAAAATTCACCATATTTGCCATCATACTGTCTGCATGAGATGATTTGTTTGAAGTACATGAAATTCCAATAACAGCTTTTTTCCAAACATCATTTAATTCAACCTCTGCAACCGAGGCATTAAATTTTGTCTTTAATTTTTCTACAATACTCCTTACTATTTGTCTTTTTTCTTTTAAAGAAAATGCCTCATCAATATTAAGAATAACTTTACATACTCCGATAACCATTATAATCCTCCAATTTGATATTTCATTGTAAATGTGTCACCATTATAACATTTCAAAGCTGTTAATTGTATAGAAAAATTATTTAATCTTTGATATAATTATGAATATAATTCTCTGAAACAACAAAGGAGTAAATACTATGTCAAAAATACTTGTTATTGACGATGAAAAAACTATCCTTGAAAACATTAGGTTCATCCTAGAACTTGATAAAAATGAAGTTGTAACTGTATCAAACGGCAAAGAAGCTTTGGAAATATTTCAAAAAAATTGTGATAATATAGATGTTGTTATTACCGATATGAAAATGCCTGAAATATCAGGCATGGATATACTTAGGGAAATAAAAAAAATAATGCCTGAAATGGGTGTTATTATCCTTACTGGTCATGGCTACATTGAAAATGCCATTCTTTCCATGAAAGAGGGTGCATTTGAATACCTTAGAAAACCAGTTGATGCACATAACCTTACAATAGCTATAAATAATGCTATAATAAAAAAGAACCTTCTTTTAGAAAATGCTCGAATTAACAAAGAACTGCTAGAACATCAAAACTATATGCAGGGACTTCATGACTCAGCGTTAAAAATTCTTATGAACATGCTCCCTAAAGGGCTTCCTGATATTGATGGATTTAACTTTAAGGTAGAATACAAAAGTTGTGATGATGTTGGTGGAGACATGTATGACGTTTCAGATATAGGAGATTATATATGTTTTTATGTCTTTGACGTGTCCAGCCATGGAATATTGGCATCAGTTATATCAACAATAATAAAAAGTTTTCTTCAAAACATAGAATACAATTATAAACAGGGGATTAATAGAAGACGATTCCCTGAAATTGTATTAGACCTTAACTTGGAGTTATACTCTAACACTGCTCAAAATATTTTTGCATCACTTTTTTTAGGCTTTATAGATAAAAAGACAAAAACACTTTACACAGTATCCGCTGGACATATTGATCAATATGTAATACAAAAAGACGATTATATCACATTAGAATCTACTGGACCTATACTAGGTGTTTTTGATGACACAATATACAATTGCAGCGTCAATCAACTAAATAAAGGAGATAAAATATGGCTTTTCACTGACGGAATAATTGAAGTATCACGTGATGATAAAATATTTGGTGATAAAAATTTGCTAAAAATTCTTCAAGACTGTAAAGACTATTCTCTTTCAGATACTATAAAAGAAATATTGAAAGTCACAAAAGACTTTTCAGACGATTCTTGTCATGATGATACAACAATTTTAGGAATTGAGGTTGTATAAAATGAAAACCGATAGAAATTTTTTTCACTTGTCCAAACAGACCCAGCCTTCTAATCTTCTTGAAAGCCTTATGATTAGTTCCACCGAATATGCAATAATTGCAACTGACATTGATAACAAAGTGGTTTTATGGAATAAAGGTGCAGAACTAATATATGGCTATTGCTTTAATGAAATGATTGGAAATAAACTTCCTGATAACCTTCACAAAAAAGTTTCTATAGAAAAAAAGTTTCTTTATTTAATTGATAATCCTCTTAAGTCAAATCTGGTAGATTATAAGATGAGTGCACTTAGAAAAGACGGTTCATCACTACCAGTATCTGTTACCATAACTCCTAGAATCAATAAAAACAATCAAACAGAAGGCTTATTAATAATGACCCGTGAAATAACAAAATATATTCATCAAGAACAATGCAGAGTTGCCCTTACCGAAATTGCTCACCTAGTAAACACCAATAAATCAGTAGATGAAATGTGCTTTAAAATATGTACTGCTATAAGTGATTTTTTAGAGATATCTTCTGTTTTTATATGTTTATTTGACCATCTTAATAATAACTTTTATATTAATTCCCATTCAGGGCTTTGTACAAAATGCAAAACACACAGCTGCAGCTTTTATTCTAAGGAAGATGAAGTGCCAAAAGATACAAAGAGTTGCTTTGAAACATATTCACAGATTACAATAAATTCTGAAAACCTTAACAATCATCAAATTTTAAAATATGTTAAGAAAAATACTCTCACTGAAGATGATTTGTCAATAATTCATATTCCACTAACTTCTGACGATTCACTAATTGGAATACTTCACATTATTGTTTCAACTACAAGAAAACAATTTTTACTTAAAGAATCTCAGGTTTTAAGTCTTATTGCAAATGAAATAACAGCAGGTATTCAAAGAAAACGTCTTGTTGAGGAAATAAAAGATTATGCAGATAATTTGGAAAACATGGTTAAAATCCGAACTGATCAATTGCGCGAAAAAGATGCTCAATTAATCCAATCGGGAAAACTTGCAACTTTAGGCGAAATGGCAACTGGAATAGCTCATGAAATAAATCAACCTTTAGCAGGCATAAACCTTATAACTCAGGGACTTATTCTTGCTAAAGTCAGAAATATGCTAAATGACAAACTCTTATTTGAAAAACTCAATTCTATAATTGAACAAGTTGAAAGAATCAATAAAATAATAGGTCACTTAAGAACCTTTGCAAGACAGTCTGACCAAACCAAAAAAGAAATTGACATTAAAAAGCCTCTATTTGACGTATTTAAACTTATAGGCGAACAATTACTAAAAAGAAAAATAACTGTAGAAACTAACCTTGAAGATAATCTCCCCACTATACTTGCAGACCATAATAAGCTTGAACAGGTGTTTTTGAACCTCATAGGCAATGCAAGAGATGCAATTGAAGAACTTAAAAGTGTCAGTCCAGATGAAAAAGACAGAAAAATAATCATAAATGGATATTCACATAAAAATACCGTTGTAATTGAACTTATGGATAATGGTATTGGAATTTCTGAAAAAGTTAAACAAAAGATTTTCGAACCTTTTTTCACCACCAAAGAAGTTGATAAAGGTACAGGAATTGGACTTTCTATAACTTACGGAATAGTCAAGGAGTTTGGTGGCACAATAGAAATACAATCAAAAGAAATGAATGGAAGTAACTTTATAATAAAATTCCCTGCATGTTCAAAATGAACTAAAATCCATTTTTTCTAAAAGTTAGACATTAGAAGTTGGAAGTTAGAAATTGATAAACTGCACAACTTTAGTTTCTTAAACATTTCTCTTCACATTTAATATATACTACCCTAATTTGTTAAAAGGCTTGCAAAGTGGTATAATATCTTGGTATCATTTTTTTGTAGGCATTAACATAATGCGCTGATACAGACTAAGTAAACTAGTTTAGTTAAATCTAAATATGGAATCTTCAGGTAGATTCTTAGAATAAGATAAAAATTATGAATTTTATAAAAAGAGGTGTATATTTTGCCATTTGATGGTATAGTAACAAAGAGTATAGTTGACGAAATGTCCCAAATACTTGTAGGTGGGCGTATTGATAAAATATATCAACCAGAACATGATGAAATACTGATAAATATAAGGGCTCAGGGGAAAAACCTTAGACTTGTTATTTCTGCAAACACAAGCTATCCAAGGATTCATTTTACAAAACATACAAAAGAAAATCCTGTTTCTCCCCCAGTTTTTTGTATGCTCTTAAGAAAGCATCTGGCAGGAGGTAAAATTACAGATGTAATCTTTCACGACTTTGAAAGAATAGTCACCTTAAACATTGATAGCTTAAATGAACTAGGTGACCTTACACATAAAAAACTTGTTGCGGAAGTAATGGGAAAACATAGTAACATAATTCTTTTAAACGCTGAAAATAAAATTATTGATTCTATAAAGCATGTAGACAAAGATACCAGCAGCATAAGAGAAATTATGCCTGCAAGACAATATTCTCTTCCTCCTGCACAAAATAAAATAAGTCCTAAAGATTTTAATGTTGATTGTTTATTTAATAAAATAAAAGATCAATCTAATATGCAAGTTTCAAAATTTCTTTTGTCTAACATCAAAGGCTTTAGCCCTTTGCTATGCAAAGAAGCATGTTTTTGTTCTGAAATTGAACCAGACACTCTAATAGAAAAACTTTCAGATAAGGATGTAAAAAACCTAAAACTGGTCTTAAATGATATGACTAAAGATATTGTTAACTCAAACTTCACTCCATGCATTATATGGAATAGTTTTGACTCTTTGAAACCATTAGATTTTCATTCTTTTAAAATAACTCAGTACGAAAATATAGAATACTTTCAATCAATTAGTCATGTTTTAGACATGTTTTATTCTTCAAAGGATAATATTGAAAGGCTTGTGCAAAAAAAGTCTTCTCTTTTTAAAGTACTTAATAAAAGCATTAACAGGTGTAATAAAAAAATAACAATATTTCAAGATGCAATTCGCAAAGCAGCAAAGAGAGATAGGTACAAACTCTTTGGAGAACTAATAACAGCAAATATTTACTGTATACCTAAAAATTTAGAGAAAGTATCTTTATTAAATTATTATAGCAATGATAATGAATATATAGAAATCCCTTTGGACAAAACTCTTTCTCCCCAGCAAAATGCTCAAAAATATTTCAAAAAATATACAAAATCTAAAAGAGCTGATATTCATGCTAAAGAACAGCTTAAGGAAACTCGTTTAGAATTGGAATACTTAGAAAGTGTATTTCACAACCTAGAAAATTGCAAATCTCTTTCAGAAATTGATGAAATACGCCAAGAACTTATTTTAGAAGGATATTTAAAGGATAAGAAAAAGAAAAAAAACAAAAAAGATGCTTTGCCATCTTCCCCATTAAAGTATAAATCCTCTGATGGTACACATATATATGTTGGGAAAAATAATGTACAAAATGATAAGCTGACATTTAAAATTTCATCTTCAAATGATATCTGGCTTCACACAAAAGAAATACCTGGATCACATGTAATAATAAGAAAAGAAAAATGTGATATTTCTGACAATACACTACTTGAGGGGGCACTGTTGGCAGCTTATCACAGCAAAGCTAAAATGTCAGCTCAGGTTGAAGTGGACTATACCACAGTGAAAAATGTAAAAAAACTCAAAGGTGCACAACCTGGCATGGTAACTTACGAAAATCATAAAACAATAGTTACTACCCCTGACGAGGAATTGGTAAATAAATTAAAAACTAATATTTAAAATAAGGAGTGTTTATAATGGTATCAAAAAAAGTAGTGGAAAATTTAAAAAGAGCTTCTTGGATTAGAGCAATGTTTGATGAAGGCGATAAGCTTCGTAAAATTCATGGAGAAAAAAATGTATATGATTTTTCCTTAGGAAATCCCGACCCTGAACCTCCAGAAGCTGTTAGGGATGTTTTGAAAAAAATAATATCAGAAAACGAAAGAGGTGCTCATCGTTATATGAACAATGCTGGTTTTTCTGATGTAAGACAAAAAATTTCTCAAAGCATAAATGATGAAACAGGACTTTCTCTTTCTGAAAATCATATAGTAATGACGTGTGGTGCCGCTGGTGGACTTAATGTTATTTTTAAAACTCTTTTAGATTCAGATGATGAGGTTATAATCTTTGCACCATTTTTTGCTGAATACAATTTTTATGTTGATAACCACGGTGGAACACCTGTAATAGTAGCACCTGAAAAGGGTAGCTTTGAACCTGACCTTGAATTATTAAAAAAGAAAATAACTAAAAAAACAAAAGCAGTAATTATAAATTCACCTAACAACCCTTCAGGTTGTATTTATAGTGAAGAAACTTTAAAAAATCTATCCAACGTACTGAGCTCAAAAGAAAAAGAATTTAATAGCACAATATACGTTATATCAGATGAGCCATATAATAAACTAGTTTATGATGAAATCGAACTTCCCTCTATATTAAAAATATTCAAAAACTCATTTATTGTAAACTCATTTAGTAAGTCTCTGTCTCTTCCAGGAGAGAGAGTTGGCTACATTGCAGTAAATCCAGATATCTCTGATTTTGACACTGTTATTAATTCATTGATTTTTTGTAACAGAATTTTAGGATTTGTAAATGCCCCAGCTTTTTTTCAAAAAGTAATCGGCTATTCACTAAATGCTAACGTCGATGTTGAAATGTACAAAGCAAGGCGTGATAAACTGTACGAAATTTTAACCAATACAGGATTTTCATGCATAAAGCCTCAAGGAGCATTTTACCTATTTCCTAAATCACCTATTGAAGATGATGTAGCGTTTGCAAAATCTGCTTTAAAGTATAATCTTCTTTTGGTTCCAGGTAAAGGCTTTGGCTGTCCTGGTTATTTTAGACTCACATACTGTGTAAGTCTTGAAACTATTGAAAATTCATATACTGCTTTTAAATCACTGGCAAAAGATTATAACCTTTTATAAAGAACATATAACCCCCCTTAAAATATCTATTCTAGTCGAATATATTTTATATGGTGTGGAAAACATATGTGAACTGGTTTAGCGTTCAGGTGGTAGTTCTCCACTTGAAAAAACTCGCTTTATAGAAGGTTGAGTTTTAATAAAAAGCTGAGGACATTCCTTAGTCCCCAAGCTTTAATATATTAAAAAATTAAAAAGGGGCGATGTATAATGAAAAAACTTGTATGCCTAGTTGTTATTGCTGCTTTTCTTGTAACCTTTATGGTTCCTCCATCAACAGCTGATGCATCAGATTATAACTATGGAGAAGCACTACAAAAGGCAATTATGTTTTATGAGTTTCAAATGTCAGGAGAACTGCCTGACAACATTCGTAACAACTGGCGTGGAGATTCATGCCTTGGAGACGGTAGCGATGTAGGTCTTGATTTGACTGGTGGTTGGTTTGATGCAGGCGATCACATCAAATTTAATCTTCCTATGTCTTATACTGCTACAATGCTATCATGGGCAATTTATGAGTATGGTGACGCATTAGAAAGAAGTGGTCAACTTCCATATTTAAAACAGCAAATACGCTGGGCTACAGACTATTTTATAAGGTGTCATCCTGAAAAATATGTCTACTACTATCAAGTTGGAGACGGAATAGCTGATCACAGATGGTGGGTACCTGCTGAAGTAATTGACATGCAATCTGAAAGACTATCACACAAAGTAACCCTTGATAGTCCAGGTTCTGCTGTTGTAGCAGGAACTGCAGCTGCTCTTGCCTCAGCTGCAATAGTCTTTCAAGACTCAGATCCAGAGTATTCCCAACTCTGCTTACAACACGCAGAGGATCTTTTTGAATTTGCAGATATAACACAAAGTGATGAAGGATATACTGCTGCAAATAATTATTATGACTCTTGGAGTGGTTTTTGGGATGAGCTTTCTTGGGCAGGTGTATGGCTGTATATGGCAACAGGAGATGACTATTACCTTGATAAAGCTGAAAGCTATGTAGAAAATTGGAATCGTGAAGAAAGAGTCGATTTACTTGCCTATAAGTGGGGACATTGCTGGGATGATGTTATGTATGGAGCATCACTTTTATTAGCAAGAATCACAAATAAATCAATATATAAAGAGCATGTTGAGAGACATCTTGACTACTGGACTGTTGGTTACGATGGTGATAGAATAGCATACACACCTGAGGGGCTGGCACATTTAACATCTTGGGGCGTACTTCGTCATGCAACAACTACAGCCTTTTTAGCTTCTGTTTACTCTGACTGGTCCGAATGTCCTGAAGAAAAGGCTGAATATTACATGGACTTTGCAAAACAACAAGTAGACTATGCTTTAGGAAGTAGCGGTAGAAGCTATGTAATCGGTTTTGGAGAAGATCCACCTCAACACCCTCACCACAGGACAGCACACAGTTCGTGGGTTGATACTTCTGATGAACCATCATATCACAGGCATACTCTTTATGGTGCCTTGGTTGGAGGTCCTGATCAAAGTGACGATTATGTTGATGATATAAATGACTATGTGCAAAATGAAGTTGCATGTGACTACAATGCTGGATTTGTTGGTGCTCTTGCAAAGATGTATGATATTTACGGCGGAGACCCAATACCTGATTTTGATGCAATTGAAGAAGTTCCTTATCCGGAAATTTTTGTTTCAGCATCATTAGGTGATAGGGAGAATGCAACTGAAGTTGAAGCATATGTAGTTAATAAATCAGGCTGGCCTGCAAGAGTTAAAGATGACCTTTCATTTAAGTATTTTGTTGATTTAACAGACTACATTGATGCTGGTCACAGCCCAGATGCAATAACAACAAGTATAGTATACAGTGCAGCTGACACAGCAAGCATCTCTGACCCGATAGAATATGACGCTTCCAACAATATATACTACTTTGAAATTGATTTGACTGGTACACCAGTTTTCCCTGGAAGTAGAAGTGACCATCAAAAAGAAGTGCAATTTAATATAATGCCTCCTAATGATGCACCATGGGACAATACAAATGCTTTTTCATATCCTGGTATTACAGAGGAGTGGGAACCTGTACCTCAAATACCAGTATACAGTGACGGATTGCTTATCTTTGGTGAAGAGCCTGACGGAAGCACTCCAGAAGACACACCAACGCCTACCCCAACACCAACCCCAGAACCTGACACATTCACTTATGGAGATTTAAATGGCGATGGAATAATTGATTCAACAGACTATATGTTGCTAAGCAGATATATTTTAGAAATATCAGACCTTCCGCAGGTTGATACAGAAGGTAATCCATACCCTGGGCACCTAGCAGCAGATTTAAATGATGACGGTCAGATTGATTCAACTGATTCTACTTTACTACAAAGATACATCTTAGAAATTATTTCAAGCTTCCCTGCTGAGAATAATTAGCTAATAAATGGCCAAACATAAAAGCTTAAGGTGGAGATTTTTCTCCACCTTAGTTTAATAAGATATTTAAAAGTGGTTAATTCCTAGGTTAGGAATTAACCACTTTTTCAAATCTTGTTTTTAATCTTTTGATTTTATAACCATTAACGTTCCATTTTTTATTAATATTTCTGCATTATCACTTAAAAACTCATTACTTATTCCTCTGCTACTACCTAATTCAATGGTATCATCAGCTAGTTCATAGTACAAACCTTTGGTTGTTATTCCCTCAACCCTTTCTGTAACAGGCAACAAAGATAATTTATATCCCTTTTCAGCTTCCACACTAATTCTATCCCTTACCAAATAAATTTCATTATATTCATTTACTACAATTCCTATTACTCCTTTATCTAACATCTGCTTTAATAAAAATACATTTGATATAGAATGGTCAAATCTAGAACCTACTCCACCAATTATTATTATTTTGTTACAACCTCTTTTTACAGCTTCACTTATTGCTATCTCTGTATCAGTGGCATCCTTTTTTTTAGGATACTCCAATAATTCTATGTTAGATTTATTATAAAAATTATAATCTTCTTTTGATATAGAATCAAAATCACCTAATAAAATATCTGGCTCTACACCAAGCCTTCTTAAGTGAAATGCTCCACCATCGGCTGCAATAACCAAATTTTCTCCATCAAAATATTTTTTATAAAATGAATAGTCCTCTATGCTACCATTAGCTACAATAATACCTGTCATAATACCCACCATTATATATTAAATTAATAAGCATGTATCTTAAGCCTTTTCCCTTAGTTTTTTTATAATGCTTTTTCTATCAGTCGATTCAAATATAGTAGATCCAGATACTATTACATTTGCACCTGCTTTTACAATTTTATGTATATTGCTAGTATCTATTCCTCCGTCAACTTCAATATCTACATTAAGACCTCTATTGTCAATCATTTTTTTAGCATTTTCAATCTTTTTAGTTGTAAACTCAATATACTCCTGTCCGCCAAATCCAGGATTCACAGACATAATAAGTATCATATCCAACTCATCTAAAATCCACTCAATAGTTGATAATGAAGTACTTGGATTTATTGCCACTGAGGCTTTAACGCCATAGGATTTTATTTGTTGAATTATTTTATGTAAATGAGTATTCTCTTCAACATGTACAGTTATACTATCGGCACCGGCTTTAACAAATGACTCAATATGATTCTCTGGATTTTTTATCATAAGATGAACATCAAATTGAAGCTTGCTTATTTTTTTTAAAGACCTAATAACAGGTGGCCCGATTGTTATATTAGGAACAAAACTTCCATCCATAACATCAATATGTAATAAATCCGCCCCAGCACTTTCAACCTCGGATATTTCTTCCCCCATCTTTGAAAAATCAGCAGACAAAAGGGAAGGTGCAATTTTAATCAATTTAAAACACTTCCTTTTTACTTTCTACATGTTTTGCAATAATTCTTCACAATATCTGCTCTAGTTATTGCAAAATCATGTTGCTTAATTTATAAATTGTATATAAATTTTATCTTATTCTAAGACTCCATCTGAAGCCTCTATTTTAGACCAACTTTGTGAATAATATTTATTGAAAATTATGAATATCTTCTTTTATGCTTGTCCATTAAAACCTTATACAGCTCAACATATCTATTATATCTACCTGAATCAATTTCGCCTGATTCTAAAGCATTTTTAACAGCACACTTTGGTTCTTTTATGTGGGAACATCCACTGAACTTACACTCATTAGAGTAAAATACAAACTCTGGATAACATTTTTTAAGGTTTTCAACATCTATATTTGATATCTGAAAAGAACTAAAACCTGGAGTATCTACAATAAATCCTCCTGTTTTCAACTCTATAAGTTCAGCATGCCTTGTAGTATGCTTTCCTCTATCATTTTTACTGCTTAAATCTCCTATCTCCATAATATAAGAATTCATTATCTTGTTTAGGATTGTTGATTTTCCCACTCCTGATTGTCCTGCAAAAACGGTGATTTTATCTTTTAGTACTTTTTCTAACTTTTCAAAGCCAATCCCATTTAAAGAATTCAAAGGTATTGTTTTATACCCAATATCTTCGTAGCAACTTACAATCTTCTTATATTTTTCCATCTCGTCTAAGTCTATTTTATTGATTACAATAACTGCCTCTATCCCCTTTTCAGATGCAGTAACAAGGAGTTTATCAAGTAGCATAAAATCTGGGAGAGGTGATTTTACTGAAAAAACCATTGCAATCTGATTAATATTTGCTACAGAAGGTCTAACAAGTTCATTAGTCCTCTCAAATATTTCTTCAATATTTCCAACTTTTGTTTTTTCATTTATAACAGAAATTGAAACGCTGTCACCAGGCAAAGGAGTTATAGAATTTTTTCTAAAAAGCCCTCTAGGTTTACACTCATATACCCCATCTTCTGTTCTTACATAGTAAAACCCCATTATACCTTTAATAATTACACCTTTGGGCAAATTTTGTACCTCCCTAATAAATCTCTTCAAACTCTTTATAAAATCTTCTGTCTAAATACACTTTGGCATTTGTACTTCCGTCTTCAGGAACAGGTATCGAAATAACTATTGGAAAATCTTCTTTTTTTACATTTTCTCTATATATTTGTTCTATTTCATCACTATTTGATTTTTCTGCATTTACCATAACATATATTCTATCACCATAATCGTCTTCATTTTCTAATGTTATAACTCTGTTAACTATCTTTTCATTAGGTATTAATTCGTCAAAATAAAGGTTTATAGAAGTTCCTTCATTAACTTCTATACCTGGTTCAGGCACCTGTCTTGTCACTTCATCAACAACACTTGATATATCCTCAGGCTCAACATCACCAACAGTAAGATCTCTTTCTGATATAATGTTAGTGGCTTCTACTCTAGTTTTACCAATTAAATCTGGAACTGTAGTTGTCTTTATTTCAGGTCCTATACTTCTATATACAGTTACCGTATCACCACTTTCCACGCTTTCATTCATAGGAGGCTCCGTCCTTATAACATACCCAATTGCAACTGTATCACTGTATTCAGTCTCTTCCTCAACTAAAAGCCCATTTTCACGCAACGTTATACCTGCCTGCCTGTAGTCAGTTCTTCTAAAATCAGGTATTTCAAAATACTCAGACCCTTTGCTTATGTGAATTTCTATCTCGCTAAATTCACCAGGTATTAAAGTTTCGCCTTCTCCTCTGTCCTGATAAAAAATCTCACCTTCTGGAACATCTTCATTATACCTCTCCACAGGATTAACCTGAATGTTATTTTCTTCTAACATCTGAACCACTTCAGAATAATCCATACCTATATAATCACCTACAGTAAATTCTTCTCTGTCCTGTTCCATTTGAGAAAGTATAACCTTCACTCCCATAATTGCTATTACAGCAACCACAATTATGGATGTAGAAACTGCAACTATTGTGGTAATTTTATCTTTTTTCTTTTTCCTTTTCATATCATTATCACCTGTTTTCTTAGATACCTTTTTATCATTAATTGAATCTTTTTCTCCTAATGCTGGCACTCTCACAGTAGGAGAATCTTTAATGTTTTCTTCTTCAAAAAACTGAGTATTTGGTTCATCTAAAACCCTATATAAATCATCTAAAATTTCTGAAGATTTTTGATATCTACTGTTTTGATCTTTTTGCACAGCCTTTTTTACAATACTGTTTACTCCAATTGGAATTTTCTTGTTTATTTTTATTGCTTCTTCTGGCTCATCCTGTATATGTTTGATAGCTACTGCAACAGGTGAATCCCCATCAAATGGAAGTTCCCCTGTCAACAACTCATAAAGCACTATTCCTAAAGAATAAATGTCGGATTTTTCATCTGTAAATCCCCCTCTTGCCTGCTCAGGGGAAAAATAGTGAACAGAGCCAATTGTCCCACCTGCCATTGTTATAGTAGAAGAGGTTACAGCTCTAGCTATTCCAAAATCTGTAACCTTGACCATTTCATCTTTAGTAAACAAAATATTATGTGGTTTTATATCTCTGTGAACAATATTGTTTTTATGAGCATGCTCAATTGCTAGAGATATCTGTATTGATATATTAACTGCTTCTTTCCAGTTTAGCTTACCTTTTTTTTCTAAGTACTCCTTTAAAGTAACACCATCAACATACTCCATTACAATATAATGAGTATCTTCTTCATTACCTACATCATAAATAGAAACTATATTGGGATGGGAAAGACTTGCTGCTGCCTGTGCCTCAATTCTAAAACGCTTTATGAACTCTTCGTCATTTGTAAAATCAGGTCTTAAAATCTTTACTGCAACAAACCTGTTCAGCAACTTACACTTTGCCTTATAGACAAGTGCCATTCCACCTCCACCTATTTTTTCAATTAATTCGTATCTACTCCCAAGGATTTGACCTATCATATCAGCACCTCTAATCTATATCTTTTAAATAAAATTTTTAATAACAATATTCCCAAAACTTCTTAAAAACACACTACTTGTCTTTAAGAATAACAACAGTTATATTGTCGTCCCCGCCTTTTTCATTAGCTAATCTCACTAATTCATTACAAGAATAGCTAGGATTATCATTTTCCAATATTATTTTCATAATTTCATCATCAGACAACATATTTGTCAAACCATCAGTACACAAAACAAATATATCATTTTCATCTATAGAGCTATTTAATGTGTCTACAAGAATGTTGGCATTACAACCTAATGCTCTGGTAATTATATTTTTCTTTGGATGGTTTTGAGCTTCTTCTCTTGTAATAGAGCCATTTTTAATAAGTTCTTCTATGTAGGAGTGGTCCATCGTTAATCTTTTTATGCTGTTGTTTCTTATAAGATATACTCTACTATCACCTACATGACCAATGTATATTTTATTATTTAAAACAACAGTTACAATAAATGTGGTGCCCATACCTGAGTTTTCTTCAGAATGGGATGCCTTTTCGTAAATTGCCCTATTTGCTTCTTCCATTAAAATTTTTATTCCATTTAATGTGTTTTCGTCACTGGAAAAAATTTCAGGATTATTTAATATGTACTCTTTTGCAAACTCAACAGCCATATTACTTGCTACATCTCCAGAACTATGCCCACCCATACCATCTGCAATAATAAATGCATCTGGAATTTTATCATGTCCTGTTATTACTCTATAGCTGTCCTCATTTAATTCTCTAACCCTGCCTTTATCGCTTACCGCTGCAAATCTCACTATACCACTCCCCAGTTTAACTTTATACATTTTGTATGGAAAATGCTATTTTCACTCATGTTTTGCATTAACTCTTTTTACTGCTTTTTTATAAAAATTACTATATTTAAAACACTATATATTATTTTTTATATTCCTTCTCAGCTGACCACATGCAGCATCAATTTCGCTTCCTAATTCTCTTCTGACAGTTACCTCAATTCCATGCCTTTGTACAACATTTCTAAACATTTGAATCTTTTCCCTGCTACTTTTTTTATAATCAGTACTTGATACCGTATTTACAGGTATCAAATTTACATGGCACAACATACCTTTTATAAGTAATGCAAGTTTTTTTGCATGTTCTAGTGAATCGTTAACCCCATCTATAAGAGAATATTCAAATGTAATTCGTCTGCTAGTAGTCATAGTATATATCTTACATGCTTCAATCAATTTGTCAAGTGGATATTTATTGTTAATAGGCATAATTTTCCCCCTAGTTTCATCATCAGGAGCATGCAATGATATTGACAAAGTAACAGGCATATTCTCTTTTGAAAACCTCAATATCTCCGGCACAAGACCACAAGTAGATATTGCAATATGTCTAAGTCCAATATTTAATCCATCTTTATGATTAATCAATCTTAAAAACTTAATTAAATTGTCATAATTGTCTAAGGGTTCGCCAATTCCCATAATAACAACATTGCCAATTCTTTTTTTTATATCACTTCCTATCGTTAAAACCTGATCTAACATTTCAGATGCACTTAGATTTCGATTAAATCCTGCACCTGTAGATGCACAAAAACTACAGCCCATCCTGCATCCAACCTGAGATGATATGCACACACTAAACCCATGTGAATAATTCATTAGCACACTCTCTATTACATCCCTGTCATAAAGTTTGAAAATATACTTTCTTGTTCCATCAACTTGGGATATAAGTTTTTTCACAACTTCAAAATTATTTATATATGCCTTAAACTTAAGCTTTTCACGCAGCACCTTAGAAAGATTTGTCATATCATCAATGTCTTTAACACCTTTATTCAACCATTCAAATATCTGGCGTGCTCTAAATTTTTTTTCTCCCAAGTCAACAAGAAAATCTTGTAATTCATTTATCTCCATATTTAGAAGGTCTACTTTCCCTTCCATACTATATTAACTCCTTTTCTTCATTTTTGCAATAAAAAAACCATCAATTTCATGCTTGTTTGTATAAAATTGTATAAAACCTCTTTTTTCAGTAACCAACTCAGGTAAATCCTCTGAAATATCCTCTAAAGAGAATTCTTCATTATTTTTCAAAAATTCCTCAACTACATGTTGATTTTCCTCTGGTTCTATTGTACATGTACTATAAACTATTATACCACCCTTTTTTACATATTTTGAAGATGTGGATAATATTTTTTTCTGAAGCTTTATAATTTCACTCTTACCTTCTTTTTTTTCTGCCCATTTTATGTCAGGCTTTCTTCTTACAATTCCAAGACCTGTACATGGAGCGTCGACTAAAACCTTATCCATACTGTCTTTAAGCTTTTCATCTAATACACCTGCATCAAAAACTTCTGCTTCAATAATATTTATACCCAGCCTTTTTGCAGCCTGATTTATAAGTTTTATTTTGTGCTTATAAATATCCCTTGCAACTATTCTTCCTCTATTATTCATTAACTGAGCCAAATGTGTAGATTTTCCCCCTGGAGCACTACACACATCTAAAACAACATCACCTGACTCTGGATTTAATACTCTTCCTACAAGCATGGAGCTTTCATCCTGAACTTGAAAATATCCTTTTGTAAAAGCATCTATTTTTTGTAAAGACTTAGGGTTTTTAATTGCCAGTGCATCTTTTGCATATCTTCCTTCATCTACTTCAAAACCTTCTTCTTCCAAACTTTTTTTAAGATCAGTTTTAGAAATTTTTAAAGTATTTACCCTTATTGTAAAGGAAGGTGTTTCATTGTTACTTTTAAGAAGTTCTTCTGTAAACTCCTCTCCATATCTTTTTAACCAATTATCTACCATCCAAATTGGATGAGAATAACTCACAGATAAAAATTTAACCAAATTATCTTTTCTATTAGGATATTTTATTTTATTTTTATTCCTAGAAATATTTCTCAAGACTCCATTTACATACTTACTGCTTGCTACATGCCCATACCTCTTTGCAAGCTTAACACTTTCATCACATGCAGCTGATACAGGTATTCGATCTGTAAAAACAAGCTGATAAACCCCTAAACGCAAAATATTTAATATCCACGAAGATACTTTTTTTAATCTTATTTTTGAAAAACTTGAAATTATAAAGTCAATAGTCAGCCTCCACTTTAAAATACCATAAACCATCTCGGTGATAAAAGCTCTGTCTATATCTTTAAAATTTCCACTCTCTAAGTGCTTACTCAAAGATATATTTGAGTAAGCACCTTTATTGTCTATATCGTATAAAATTTTAATTACTGTTTCTCTCGTCTTATCAATACTTATTTTAATTCACCTTCTTCTAGCTAGTAAAACCAAACGTAAAAGATTAGCTATTGCAACAGCCGCCGAAGCAACATATGTCATCGCCGCTGCCGATAAAACCTTTTTTGCTGGGTCAACTTCATCATAGTCTAAAATAGCTGTATCCTCTAGAGTCCTTATGGCTCTGCTGCTGGCATTAAACTCTACTGGAAGGGTGACTAAATAAAACAACACCGCCAGTGAAAATGCTCCTATACCTATATAGATTAATGGATCCCAACCAAAAATAAGCCCTACTATAGCCATAGGAAACCCCATATTAGAACCAATTCCTGCCACAGGCACCAAGGTGCTTCTTAAAACTAAAGGTCCATAACCAACACTGTGTTGTATGGCATGACCTGTTTCGTGAGCTGCAACGCCTATAGCTGCAACTGAATTACTTCCATGCACAACTTGTGAAAGTCTTACAACCTTTGTTCTAGGATCATAATGGTCTGTAAGCTCCCCTCCAACTTTCTCAATCCTTACATCATTAAGCCCATTTTTCTCAAGAATTACCCTTGCTATATCAGCACCTGTCAATCCTTTCTTGTTTGATACCTTGCTGTATTTTCCAAAGGTATTCTTTACTTTAAATTGAGCATACATTGAAAATACTAAAGCAGGAATCACAAGAAGTATATAATATTGATCCAAAAATATAAATCCCAGCATAAAAATTACCTCCTTTTTACATTTTATTGTTATTTTATAATACTGTCAAGCTTTTCTTTAAAAATATTTACATCAACACAGGTATTATAGCAAGGACCATTAGGTCTTTTGTTTATAATACCTATAACCGGTATATTTCCCACATCAATTATACCACTTGTTAAATCTCTTTCACATGCAACAGATAAAATCATTTTAGGCCTTAACTTTTTAACAATATTTCTAGCTGCTGTCCCCCCTGTCAATACAAAACATCTAACTTTCTTTTCTCTTGTTATCTTTAAAACATCACCAATTGTACACTTTCCACAGGCTTTGCAGTTTGAAATATCATTTGTTATCTTAAAAATGCAATCAGAGTTCTGTAAACAATGAGGCAAAAGCACAATCACATCTTCTTTTTTATACTTTTTTTGTAATATGCCTACCATAATATTGTTAAAATTTACATAGAAATTTCTTACAACATCCTTCTTAATGTTAAACAAATTCGCCAACATCATGATTAACGGCAGTAACACCTTAATACCTGCTTTTGATAATGCTAATATAATCCTGTTTTTAACTCCCCTGTTCCTGTAAACATAAAAAATAGCTAGAGATGAAAAAATAAAAAAGACTATCATTATTATTATCACTAATATTAATAATAATGTCATTATATTATATGTAAATATTGAAGAAGAATAATAAACCAGTCCAAATATTGCAAGCATTAAAATAAAAAACAAAATCAAAGCACCAGATAAAAGCAAAAACTTTTTTAAACTCTTATCCAAGTATTTCACCTTCATCTATTTTATTTCCACAAATATAGTCTCCTACGCACATCCTTCTACAAGACGCAAATTGAACTTCTTTTATGTTTATCTTTCCTTTACCGCAGCAAACTAAAATCCCCTCTTTATTAACCTTCAATATTGTACCTGGTTTACAATTGTGCAATTCTTCACTTACAACCTCAGTTTTCCAGACTTTCATCTTTGAACCAGTATAATAAGTAAAAGCTCCCGGCCAAGGGTTTGTACCCCTTATTAAGTTATGAACCTCATTAGATGACTTTGACCAATTTATTTCTCCAATTTCTTTTTTAATAATTGGAGCATAAGTAGCCTCACTCTTATCCTGTGGAATTCTTTCTAATTCATTTAATTTTTGAAGAGTCTCTTTTAGAACTTGGGCACCTAGCACCGACAGCTCGTCATGAAGCTCTCCCACAATCATATTTTCTGATATTGATATCTCTGATTTCAAAAGCATATCGCCAGTATCCATTCCTTCATTTGTATACATAGTAGTAATACCTGTAGTCTTCTCACCATTTATAATTGACCAATGCACAGGAGCCGCCCCCCTGTACTTAGGCAAAAGAGAACCATGAACATTTATACAACCATGTGGAGGAAGATCTAGTATTTCTTTTGATAGTATTTTACCATAAGCTACTGTTATCAAAATATCAGGCTTTATTTCTTCTAGTGTTTCTAAAAATTCCGATGTTTTTATTTTTTCAGGTTGTAAAACTCTTATTCCTTTACTAATGGCATAGTCCTTAACAGGGGGCATTGTCACCTTTTTCCCCCTTTTAGCCGGCTTGTCAGGCTGTGTAACAACTGCTGCTATGTCATAACCTTCCTGAACAAGCATATCAAGACTTGGAAGAGCAAAATCAGGTGTTCCCATAAAAACTACTCTCATTTCTATCACCTCGTATCTACTTACTGTTGTCTTTTATAATCTCTTCTTTATCAACAAATTTTATAACCTTATCTTTAAACAACGTCCCGTCAAGATGATCAATTTCATGACAAAAAACTCTTGCCAAAAGTCCCTCACCTTCAAGAGTTATTTTTTCTCCTTTTTTATTTAAAGCTTCTACTACTACACGCTCAGGTCTTACAACTTCCCCCATAACATCTGGAAGACTAAGACATCCTTCAATCTCAGTCTGCTCGCCTTCTCTTTTTATTACTTCAGGATTAATAAGCTCTATTAATCCTTCTCCTATATCAATCACAACTACTCTCTTTAGGACCCCCACCTGTGGTGCTGCTAGACCAACTCCTTTAGAATAATACATGGTCTCTGCCATATCTGCTAAAAGCGTTAAAACCCTTTCACTGACCACATCAACTTTTTTAGATACTTTTCTTAAAATTTCATCATCATCAATTCTTATATTCCTTATTGCCATACGCCATCCCCCATTGTTAATATACTTAACATCTTTATTTTTAAATTCAACCATTACAACATTGTATATTATAACATACTTACAGGATTTATATCCACACTTAAATTGACAGAATTCTTTTTACTAGCATTATAATAATCATCCGATATTTTTGTCAAAACAGCTAAAAGTACATTTATTTTCTCACATTTTATAATTATTCGCCACCTGTATTTATTTTTAATTTTAGATAAAGGTGCCGGCAAAGGACCTAATACTTCACTTATACCCTCTGTACCCTTAAAACTCTCATAAATATTTTTCTTTACTTCATTTGCTCTATCAATCACCATTTTTTCATTAATTCCACTTAGTATTAATGATGCTAAATTAATAAAAGGTGGATATAAGAGCTTTTTTCTCATTAATATCTCTTTTTTGTAAAATGATTCATAGTCCTGATTACAGGCACATACAATACTAAAATTCTCAGTATTATATGTTTGAATTATTACTCTCCCTTCAACAGTACCCCTTCCTGCCCTTCCTGCTACCTGGGTTATTAGCTGGAAAGTTCTTTCAGTTGCTCTGTAATCTCCTGCATTTAATAAACTGTCAGCTGCTATAACTCCAACCAAAGTCACATTTGGGAAATCATGTCCTTTCGCAATCATCTGAGTTCCAACCATAACATTTATATTTTCTTCTTTAAAAACTTTTAAAATTCTTTCATGAGAATTTTTTCTCATTGTTGTATCCATATCCATCCTCAAAACTGTAGAATTTTTAAAATGTTTTTTTACTTCTTCTTCTATTTTTTGAGTTCCTGTTCCAAAACTTCTAATATGACTGCTTTTACATTTAGGGCATACATCAGGATTTTTTATTGTATAACCGCAATAATGACATATCAATCTTTTATCATAAGCATGATACGTAAGGGTAATATTGCAATTAGGGCACATAAGAGCATGCCCACAACCTCTGCATAAAATAAACGATGAATATCCCCTTCTATTTAAAAATATTATAGTCTGCTGCTTTTTTTCAATATTCTTTATTATCTCACAGGTCAATTTCCTGCTAAAAACCGACCTGTTTCCATCACTTAGCTCTTCTCTCATATCCACAATATGTACTTTTGGAAGAATCATATTATTAGCTCTTTTTGTCATTTCCATAAGTTCTATCTTGCCTGTTTGAGCTTTGTAATATGTCTCAACCGAAGGAGTTGCAGATCCATACATCAAAACAGCATTGTCCAGCTTGCATCTTATTCTAGCTACATCGGCTGCTTGGTATTTTGGAGTAAGCTCGGATTTATATGAGTGTTCATGCTCTTCATCAATTATTATAAGTGCTAATTTATCTACCGGAGCAAACACTGCTGACCTTGCTCCAACCACAACTTTAATATCGCTGTCACGTATTAATCTCCATTGATCATAACGCTCCCCTAAAGACAACCTACTGTGTAATACAGCCACATCATTTCCAAACCTTCCTTTGAACCTTTCCACCATCTGAGGTGTCAAAGATATCTCTGGAACAAGTACAATTGCCTGTTTTCCTTTGTTAATACAGTTTTCTATAAGCTGAAGATAGACTTCTGTCTTTCCACTTCCAGTAACACCATGCAAAAGAACTTCTTTAAATTTTCTTTCATTGAGAAATTTTTTTGTTTTTTCCAATACAATAGCCTGCTGATAAGTAGGTTTTAAAGGAAAAGTTTTTTCAAAAACAGTATTTTTATGAGGATCTCTTTTTACTTCAATTTCCCTGTAATCAATATAGCCATTTTTATTTAAAGTATTTAAAACACTAGACGATACCCCTGTAAACCTTGTAATATCACTTACAGAAATATATTCATTTTCTATAAGCATTTCAAGTACCCTTATCTGCTTTATGTTCTTTATACCATTTGACTCAATTTCCTCAATAACTTCCTCAATAGACTTTACAATAAAGGCAACTTTTATATGTTTTTTATTAACCCCCATTGTAAATTCTTCAGTAACATCAATAACTCCTAGTTCTTCAAGACTCTTTATGTATTTAGGGAAAGTCCTAGAATTTATAATTTCCCTAAGCTCTTCATAATCTATTTTTCCTCCACATGAACTAAGTTTACTAACTATTTTAGCCTTGTTTCCTCTAAGAGTAGCTTCATTATTTTTAAGCACTACAGTTTTTGAACTCTTTACTCCGATTCCCGGTGGAAGCATACTCCTTATAACATCTGAATATGTACATATATACCGTTTTTTCATCCATCTAGCTAATCTAATCATTGAATAACTCAACAAAGGCTTTCGGTCAATAAAATCCTTTATTTTCTTCAATCCTTTTATTTCAGTTTTTTCAATAATATCAAAAACATATCCTTCAATATGCCTGTCTGACCTACCAAAGGGAACAATCACTCGAATCCCTGTATTTATTAAATCAAGAAGCTCATGTGGAATTATATAGTGATATTCTTTATCAAATTTTCTTGTAGAATTACTTATTACAACTACAGCAATTTTATGCATTTTACTCCATCCAAATATTTTAATATAAATTCTAAATCTTTCATTTTAAGTTCTAAAACTTCAAAATATAAGAATACTGCCGCAAAACAAATTTGTTCTACAGCAGCATTTTTCTCTAAAACTCCAAAATAAAAACATAGTCTGTTTTTATAAACAACTATGATTTAATAATACTCTTTAATAAATTCCGGCATAGAATTCGGATCTCCTTCTATTGACATGTAAAAATCAATATTGTATTCATCAGAAAGTTTATTTATACCATCAAATAACTTTTTTAACTCATCATTATCTTCACCTATAACTTTAGAAACATTATCGACAAATACTCCACTAATATCATAATTTCCTGATATCACTCCACATAAAAAACCGAGAAAAATAAAAGACCCACTGACTTGTAAAGGAAATTCAGATAAATTAATAAACCTTATCTTGTGATTCAATTCATACATCAACTGACTACTTCCATCAATAAAAACTACATCTCCAGAACAAGTATCCACAAGACTGTTTGAGGAATCCACCAAAACCCTTGTCTTTCCCACACCTTTTTTCCCACAAATAACTTTTATCATCAGCATCTATCCTTTCCTCAAATTATACTTATATCTATACCTTAATACAAATCCTAAATGTTTTCAAGGATATTTTTTGTCAAGTTTTTATATATGACAACAATAATAATAGCTGTTGCTGTCCTAAGTATCAAATATCTTTGCTTTTCTAAGTTTCCTTTCCAAAAAACTGCTGACAATTCCAATCAAAACCCCCATCACACTGCCAAAAACAAGAATTAATGGCAAAATGGTAATCACAGCTATATCCCTCATTAAAAATGTTGCAACCAGTACCTGTCCAATGTTGTGTGCTGCCGCACCTGCTATACTAATACCTATAATGCTAAAAATATCACCTTTTACTTTATATAAACCTGCCATAACAATTGCACTTAAAATTCCACCTACACTACTAAATAAAAAAACTATCAGTCCACCTCCACCCAAAATTGAAATAATCATAGTTCTAATCATAACAACAGTCAGTGCTTCTTTAAAACTAAAAAATATTATTACAACAACAGTAATAATATTTGCAAGCCCAAGTTTCACCCCTGGAACTGGTACAGGAACAGGTATCCATGATTCAATTATTGATAAAATCAAAGCTTGTGATATCAAAAGCGATATCAAAACCAATTTTTTTGTTTTATTCACATATACCCCTTCTAAAAATAAATGGTTTTTAATTCTACAAATTCTAGTGTGTTACTATATCAACTCCACTATCTGCCCCTTCTATTTTAATGATAATTTGGTATGGAAGACAAACTGCCATTTCACCTTTTTTTGAAATCCACCCACTATTAACACATACCTGATTTGGACAATCAGATTTATAAAATTTAATACGTCCATTCTCCGCATGTATAGTAACATTATATTCTTTAAATAATTCAAGCTCTTTTAATTCATCTAAATCATCAATAAAAATTCTTTCAACCTCTATATCACCTTGTTTTATAACTGCAACTTTATCAAAATCACCTTTATCAGATTTATAATAATAAATTCCCATAGATGAAATTATTATTATTACTAAAATAACTCCAAATATAAATATATCACCTTTTTTAATCATAAAAAAACATCCTTGATATGTAAAACTTTTCTTTTGTAGCTTTTTTCATGTTAATTATGTATCTTCCTTATCGTTTTTGCATATTTCCATTTTTGAAACAGACACCTCATAGGCTGTTTTTGTTATAGACTCACCTGTTTCAAGCTTCTTCTGGTATTCTCTGCTTTGAATTCTTCCCCATATCCTTATATTCTGACCCACTTCTAAATTAGATGAAAAGCGAGCATTTCTTCCCCACGCTATGCATGGTATGTAATCTGATTTGTTGTAAGGTCTATTTACTGCCAATAACATATCTGTAATCTCTCTACCAAAAGGAGTTGTACGGTAGATAGGACTCTTACAAATAAATCCATCAAGGTAAATCTGATTAGGATTTTTTATCTTTTCCTTATCTTCTAAAAAATCAATCTCTCGGGCAAAAACAGTTAAAATAAGCTTACTTCCATCATTACTGTTATAATTGTTATAAGAACGAAATTGGCCCTCAATCTCAACATATCTTCCAATTTCCAAATCTTCCTTCGTACTCAATCGCTCTGATATGGTTATACATATTTTATCACAACTATCACTTAATCTTGGCACTTCCAGTATAAAAGAATAAAATCCCTCACCGTAAACCTCATGGCTAAATTTTGCTTCTGATGATATCTTACCGGAAATGGTCACCATGTTGTTCTCAATGATGTTTCCGACCATTTGCCCCCCACTCCTCTCTTAGGCTTGTTACACTTCTTTAGTAATGACTAAGAAATAACATCCGATCCTAATCGTCCAAAGACCGTTAAATCATCTGGATTTTGTCCTTGAGAATACGAAATTATTTCTAAGACATTCCTTAGACATTTTAAAAATATATCTAATGTCATGTTATTCAAGAAAAGTTCTTTTTAGAATTACTTTTGTATATTAAGTTTTAAATATTATTTATACTTTCATCAATAAAGCATTTCCAATCTTTATTATAGTACATTTTTTTCATCTTGCAAATACAATTATTTTTGTATTTCAACTAAAAATGCATTAAATTTGTTTTAAATTCAATTATTCATCAAGTTTATATCTACACCATTAATTAAAGCGAAAGTAGCCGCTGCTAAAACATTATATGTATCCAAACCATTTAAGTCAGCTTTTATTTTAAATTCCTGCGGCTCAACTATCTTGCCATTTTTTGTGTGTATTGATCTTTGCAAACAACACATAATATTGTCTTTTTCCATAAAATCACCTATACTTGATGTTGTTATACTTGCCTTTAAGTTAAAGCCATACGTAACTATATAATGCTTTATTCCAGTTAAAAAACTGTTGAGATTATTATCGTCAGAATTAACAATGGCAACACCTTTTTCATTTAATGATGAAAATGTTTTTTTCATCATTTTTCTATAACTCTCAATTTTGTCTTCATCAATTTCATCGGCTTTATCTGTAAAAATAATAATATCAAATTTCAAATTATAGAAAATTTCTTTTAAAGCATCCTTAAAGTCAACCTTTAAAATAACAATATCAATATTGTTTTTTTCAAGTTCATTAAAATAGCTTCTAACTCTTCTTGTATCAAAACTTGATAAGTTTTTAGAATCAACAATACTTACTCTTTTTCTTGAATTTGATAAAATTTGATTAATCAAATTAGCTGTCTTTTCTTTGTTATTTTGACCAATTATAGCTGCTATAAGCAATTAATATACCTCATTTCATATTGCATTTAAAATTCTAATAATAGTAACCTTTAAACTATATTTACTTTTTTAAACTCAGTTTTATATTTTGCTTTTTTTTGTTTTTTATGTGCAAAGTTCTTAATTATAAATTGTCACTCTTGTTTTTTCTTTGTTTCCCTGTGTTATCAATATAGTAGCTGTCTTTAATTATTAATTCTGAAACTGGTACAAAAATATACCCATTGTTTTTTAAATTAACAATTATATCTGAAATTGTGGCTACAGTGTGTGCTGTATCATTATGAAATAATAAAATTGATCCATTTTTTATATTATTATTTATTCTCTCATGTATTTTTTCAGGAGTAATACCAGGTTTCCAATCTAGACTATCTACATCCCATTGAATTGTATAATAATTCAATTCTCTTGCTGCTCTTACCACATTATTATTATATTCACCATAAGGTGCTCTAAATAAATTAACTTCTTTACCTGTTATTTTTTCTAAAACCGTATCACATTTTAAAATTTCATCTTTTACTCTGCTTTTATCTATATTCCCCATTTTGATATGTGAATATGAGTGATTTGCAACATCATGACCTGCTTCAAAAATCATTCTTACAGCCTCAGGAAATTTTTCTGCCCATGTGCCCACAATAAAAAAAGTAGCTCTTACATCATGACTTTCTAATATTTTTAAAATATCGGGGATATCATCACTTCCCCATGCACAATCAAAAGTAATAGCAATTTTTTTATCCGGACAGTCCACCGAATATATAGGCAAATCCCTTTTTGTTTGAAAAACTGTTAAGACCTCTTGTCTTGAATAAAAAAAGACTACCACTAATACAATTATAGCAATAATTAAAAAGATACTTTTTAATATGCTGTTAATTTTAAAAACATAAAGCTTCATAAAAAATATTCTCCCACACAATATTAATTTCTTATAATAATATTATTGTGTGGAGAGAACATATATGCACCGCTAAAATGAAAAGTTCAAAAGTATATAGATTTCTTATTTTATTCACTCACTATACGCTGTAAACAACTTTTTAATACTTTCCAAACTCATTCTCATTTAATAAAATACTTGAACTATCTGAATCATTATTAAAATCTTTTTTTGAAACTTCTTTGCTTTTTATCTGTTCATCATCATTTGTATTTTTTTGCCTATCTATTAGTTTTTTTGTATCCGCTTCTTTAAGGAGTTTAAGAATGTCAGAATCTATTTTGTCAATATTGGTTTCATTTTTTCTATTTTTTAATCTAAATTCACTTACCATCCTTTTTAAAACCTCTGCCTGACTTGAAAGCTCTTCACTGGCTGCTGCAGCTTCCTGGGAAGTAGCAGAATTAGTTTGAACCACTTGGGATATCTGGTCAATTGCCTGACTAACCTGATTCATTCCTGATTTTTGTTCATTAGATGCAGAAGCTATTGCTTCTAGCAATTCTCCTGTTTCTGCAACTCCTTTCACAATTTTATCTAATGCTTCTGCTGTTTCATTTGCATATTTTGTTCCATTTTCAACTTTACTAATTGATCCTTCTATCAATTCTGTTGTCTCTTTAGCCGCATTTGCACTTCGTGCTGCTAAATTTCTTACCTCTTCTGCCACAACTGCAAAGCCTTTTCCATACTGACCTGCCCTTGCAGCTTCTACTGCAGCATTAAGAGCTAAAATATTAGTCTGAAATGCAATTTCATCAATTACTTTTATTATTTTAGATATATTTGAAGAAGAATCATTTATTTCATCCATAGATTTTAACATATCTTGCATCTTAGCATTTCCCTCTTCTGCTCCTTCTTTAACTTTATCTGAAAGTTCATTTGCCCTGTTTGCATTATCTGTGTTCTTTTCTGTCTGTGATTCTAATTCTTCCATAGATGAAGAAACCTCTTCTATTGAACTTGCCTGCTCAGTAGCTCCCTGAGAAAGAGCCTGACTAGAATCAGACAATTGTTTGGCTCCTGCAGCCACCTCTTCTGATGCAGAATCTATATTTGTCATAACTTCATTAACATTATACGCCATTTTTGAAAAGGCTTCTCCTAACTCTCCTATCTCATCTTTAGTTCTTATTTCTACATCTACATCAAGATTTTTATTTGCAATTTCTTTAGACACTTCTACAAGCTCTCCAATTGGTTTTTTAAAGCTCTTACTAAACAAAATCCCAACAAAAACTACTATAAATCCAGCCAAAGCACATATTCCAATAATCACATACAAAAGTCTTGTTACTTCTTCAAAGGCCTCTTGTGAATCAAGTTCAAAAACCATACCAAAGGGCATTCCACCTATATGAAACACTTGATAGTTTCCTAAAACATCTTCGCCTGAACTATTTGTATACTCTGAAGCTTCTCTAAAACTACTACCTGAACCTATATTAGTAGAAAGTTCGCTTACAGCATGATTATCAACCCTGTCTCTAAAAGGCTCTCCATGTCCAAACCTTGGAGCTGAAATCAGAAGACCATTTTCATCAACTATATATGCATCAGCAGACCGCCCAGCAACTTCTAACCCATCCGTCACTATAGCTGAAATTGCACTCTCTTCTGCAACAACACTAAAAACACCTACAATATCACCTGAAGTTCCTTCAGAGTACACTGGAACAGATATAGCCATACAATCTTCATTAATAATATCTGAATAAAAGAACTCTGAATAACTTAAATTCCCTTGAAGTGCCTCTTGAAAATAATCTCTATCCCAAAGACTTGCCCCAACTACTCCATCATCTGAAGAATAAACTATCCTTCCCTCAGTATCAATTATATTTAATAGAGGAATATCATATTCTTCAACTAATATATTAAAACCACTATCCATCATTTCAACTCTTTCCTGCCACTCTGTCGATTCTATGTCACCTTCTACATCTCTTAAAATATTCATTGATTGATATGTAGATCTAGTAGATGCTGCTATTTCTGTATTTGCAACTAAATCCTCAATCCAAGTATCTATTTCTTCCGTCTTTTGATCTAAATATACCTCCTGAAGCTGATAAACAGAATTCTGTATAGAATCTCTAGACTGTAAAAATGCAAAAGTACCTACTCCAATTAAAGGTATCAAACTTATTATAAGCATAATGGCAATTAACTTTGTACCAACTTTCATGTTCTTAAATCCCATTAAATTCACCAACCTTTATTATTTTTAATGTTTTTTATCTTTTTTTCATCAATTAATATATCGGATTTTATTAATTTTTAGTTAATCCTTAATTCACAGAAAAATTTAGTTAATTGTTAAAGATATGATTATTTTAATTTTTCACAAAAAAAAGAAATGGTTTTTGCTTTTTTAATATTTAAAGCAAAAACCATTTCTTTTTTTTAAGATTAAATGCTAAGGGTTTTAGCTCTTACACCCTCTATATCATTAAGCTGATTTTCCAATGACTTAATTTCTTCTTCATTACCTGTTACCTGTAACAAAACCAGCCCTTCTTCTGAACAAACATTTTCTGTTTCATGAAGTCCAACTCTCATTTTAATATTACAACCATGTTTAGTAAATACCTCCTGAACCTTAGGTGCTTTATTAGACCTGTGGTTTATAACAACTGCCATAACATTATACTCAGCCATAATCATTCTCTCCTTTATTTTTAAATATTTTATTATTATTGCCCTGTATTTTCAGCTAATGGAGTATATACTCTCTTAGCCATTTCTGCATCAATCATAAGAATTCCTTTTCCGTCATTACCTACAATCTTGAATTTTTTAAGATTTCCATCTGCTGTATCTTCTTCCTCAACTTGCTCATTTACAAACCACTGTAAAAATGAATATGTTGAATGATCTTTTTCACTTAATGCAACATCCACAATATTATGAATGGACTTAGTAACAAATTGTTCATGCTCTAAAGTAAGCTTCAAAACCTCTTCTATTGACTCAAAATCAACTTTAGGTGAATCAATTTTAGAAAGAGATACTTTGCCTCCCACTTGATTGACGTAATCAAATATTTTTAATGCATGATCCTTCTCTTCCTGAGCTTGGATAAAGTAAAAGTTGGCAAAACCATCTAAATTAATAGATTTAAAATATGCCGTCATTGATAAATACAAGTACGAAGAATAAAACTCTTTTTGAATTTGATCATTTAGTAATTTAACCATATTATCACTAATCATTTTACACTACCTCCTTTATTATTTCATATTAAATATACCCAGTATATAATAATTCTAACACAAAAAAGCTTGCTTTAAAGCAAGCTTTTTTGTGTTAGAATTTTATTTAAGTTAATCACTATTTAACTGTTATAATTCCAGGTATATACCATACTGATAGTGCATCAAAATACTGATCTTCAAAATATTCACCATGACTTAAGCGAATTGCAGTCTTACCTTCAGGTGCATTTTCTTTAATCTTTGCAGTAATCACTGCAAACTCTCCATCAGAATCAATGGGTTGCCTTCTTGCAGAAAATGAATCAAATGATATCTTCACTATTCCATTTCTTCCATTGTAACTAAACCCTGAACCATCTTCTGATAGCAATTTTCCAGCTCTGACACTTTCTATTTCTAAAATATCTCTGTCATACAACAGTTCAAAATCAACTCTGAATATACCTCCTTTAGGTAAATATGCCAAGGAAACAGGAATCTCAACAGTACTCCCCTTAGTAGCTGACACATCACCAAGACTTAGATCTATGGTATCATATTGGCTAAATTTAACATCTCTAACTTCTGGTATAATATCATATCCTACAGATGCACTTGGAATCACTTCGTCTTCTTGTACTATTTCATCCTCTTGTATTACTTCCTCCTCATCTGGCCTCTCAACTTCAACTCTTCTTAACTCTTCATTCCAATTAACATCTATTCCCAATACATCTCCTAGTGCTCTAAGTGGAAGATAAGTTCTTCCATCAATTACTAGCGGAGGATTTTCACCTTTGTACTGTACATCGTTAACATAAATGTCAAAAGTAGCTCTTAAAGCTGTTATACCATTAGATACTGCATTAGTCATTAAAACTGAAGCACATAAAACTGAAATTATTATTACTAACATGCTATTACTTTTTTTCATTTAAAAAACACCTCTTTTACAAAAATCACCGATCACCTTCAAATACAATGATGCTCTTCTTTTTAAACAAGAACCGTAAAAACTCATGCACCCCTCTAGTAAATCAAAATGGATGTTTGTTGTTTTATGGAAATTAACGTAATTTACTGAATGTCTATTTCCCAAGTAACTTCTACTGTTTTATCAGCCTCCTGTTCAAATCCACCGAGCTCAACATTTACACTTATTTCACTTTCTCCTACGTCAATACCTTTTACTATAATTGTCTCTCCATCTTCTTCAATAATCTCTAGAACATCTTCATCTACATACCAAGTAAAACTCGGATTAGTTACATCTTCTGGCTCAGTTATTGCAGTATAAGTTGCAAATTGCCCAAGACAAATGGAACCTGGACCATCTATTCTTACTCCAAATTCAACATTTATTGTCACATTGTTATCTACATAAAAATCACCAGTATGCAGACCCACAATTGTTCCAGAAGTATAATTTAATGAATAACTAGTTATTGTATCATCAGGATTAACTTTATATTCCCCTGGTTTAACTAGTCTCGCTTTTACTGTTATTGTATATTGCTCAATCAGATACTTCCCTGTAGATGAATCAAATTTATATTCCAATCCAAAGTCCTCATCTGAGATAGGTTCTTCTAATTTAGTACCAACTATATTACCTTCCTCATTAACTTTATCTGATTTTCTTAATACACCTGAATCAATTACTTCTAATCCTAATGGCAAATTAGTTTCAAAGCTGAAGCTAATTCCACTTATTGTTAAATCTTCTCTGTCTGGCAAATCAATTTCCTGCTCTGGAAAAACATATTGAAGCTCTACTATATCTCCTACCTTTCCACTTGCCTCGTTACTATAACTCCCATCTTCATTTCTTACACGAAGATTCATATCATGATCCTGTTCGGTATAAAAATCAATAGTGGTCTGCATTGTAAAATTAGAGGCAATTGTATGTCTTTCTGCATGAAAAAAATTAAAGGTATATATTTCACCTTCCTCTAAACCAATATCTAAATCATCTAAATTTATCTCTTCTTCAATTTCTCCATGAACTCCCCCTATGTCAATTACTAACTTACCATCAATAAATACCCATACATCATCATCTCCCACAAACGTAAAAGTTTCTCCACCTTTATACATAAATTCACTTTGTATTTCTGTAGTAAAGTGGAAATTTCTATGTTCACGTACTGTTTCAAATTCATTGCTACCTACTCTTCTAGTAACCTCTACAAGCCCATCGTCATGCTCAAAATGTCCAAAGGTTTCCTCCCCTTCCAAAAGTTCATCGTCATCAATTGGGAAAAACTGATCATCGGTAAATTCATAATAAGGTTAACCATCTTCTTCTCTAAACCTTAGCCCTAACTCAATTTCACGTTTAATTGGAATATTAACACCCTCAACATCCCTATACCACTGGCTAAATGTCTCTGCATTTGTAATTACTTGCCCTTCCACTCCTGCAAAAACAGGCTTCATTTCTTCATCTAATTCTTCTGCCACAAGACCTAAAGTTGCACCACGGTCAAAGTCCCTATAAGCATTGTTTTCAAAATCCGGATGAGTATGATGAAAATCTCTTATAGTCGCCTCAAAAGTAACTCTGTCTGGCAACTCCAGCTCAACATTAGCCTTGACTGGAGTTGTAATTAGAAAACTTGGTAACATAGCAGAAATCACAAACACTAGAGTTGCTAGCAAATAAAAAAATCTTTTTTTCATAAATACACTCCCTCCCTATTAATATCTAATCTTTTTACTTTAAAAAACTTTAATGACAAAAAATACGTGGATGCTCACGGTGTTACAGAAAAGATGTAACAAAATGTGTTATAATAAAGCCAATATACTAATTCATAAACCATCTCCTTTTTAAAAAACTTTTAATTTTAAAATAGTATATCAAACTAAATATAACTCCCCTTACTTTAAATTATATCAAAATAATCCAAGTAGAGTATATAGTAGTAAATTATTATTTAATAGCATTATTTTATACATAAAGCACGCTCATTCTAGAAGCTTCAACATATTTTTTAACTTTATAATAAGATTTCGGCACATCCAGCCCTTTCGATATTAAGTCTTTCTCTTCATTCCAATACTTAATCAGCTTTTTGCTTCTTAATATAAAATTGCTCATCCAAGGCAAAAAATATTTTGCTTTGGATGAGCAAACAATACTCTAAATTATTAATCTAAAAATTTAAATTTATCTTATTCTAAGACTCCACCTGAAGCCTCGATGTTTAGCTTTAGCTAAACGAGTTCACTTGCAAATATAAATTCTGTACCCTACCTTTTTATAAAAGCATCTTATAAAATTTAAATGTGGAGAAAAATCTCTCAACATTTTAAAGGATCTTAATCTGCATGTAGGTCTTGATTTTATTTTGTAACTCTTTACATCTTTAAACCCAGCTTCTAAAAATATATCCGTCCATTCTTGTAAATCAGGAATATTTTCTATTCCATAGACTGATTTAATTTTTTTTAAGTCATTTTCACTTAAATTTGACTGAGCAGTTATTTCTATTGCAACTAAAGTTCCTCCCTCTTTTATTACACGAAAATACTCTTTTATTGATTTTTTTATATCTGTAAAAACCGTAACAGATTCAGATAATACAATGTCAAAAGTATTAGATAAAAATTTCATATTTGATGCATCTTCTCTTAATAATTTTATCCCAAGATTTTCCTTTCTAAATCTTTCATCTGCTATCTCTAACATTTTGTTATCAATATCAATTGCAGTCACTTTACATTTGTAAGTTTTGGATATATGTGCAGCTGTTTGGCCTGTGCCACAACCTACATCTAATAAATTTGTATTTTTATTTATATAAAGGCTTTTAAGCAGCTCTTTTGTAAGGGGTAATCCTCCTGGATGAGCACCTCCAATTTTATATTTAGATAATAGCCCTATGTATGTAAGTGATTTCATTATCCTTCTCCTAACTTATATAAATTATTTGACTTTCTAAGCATTCTTTTAATTATATGAAATAATATCAAATTTAACAGTAACAATTTATATGTATTATAAATAATATGATATTACATGAAAATACTTATGGGTTATATCTCAACGAAAGGAGTGCTTTAAATGGATGATTCAAGATATGCAGGTGCAGGAGTAGGATTTGGAGGAGGAGGATTTTTCTTCATAATAATCCTTATAGTATTGTTACTGCTAATATTCCCAATGTTTGGAGCTGGAGCATTTTTTATTTAAAAAATAAGATAATACTTTTCAGCAAGACGTATCGAACTCGGTACGTCTCTTCTATTTATTTATTCTAAGACTCCACCTGAAACCTCGATGTTTAGCTTTAGCTAAACAAGTTTACTCCCTTACTTTGTATTCGTAAAGTCATACAATATGAGTACATAACCCCTCAAAATTTTTTTAATAAAACGAACATATATAATATAGAGCAAAAAAATTTTAAAGTTTTGCCTTTTGATTTTTTATTTATTTAATTGGAGGAGAGTATATGAAAAATACTAAAAAAATTACTTTTTTAAAATTTATAGTTATGATAACTATAATTTCAATGCTTACAGTTTATTTTTTCCCTGAAAAAAATAAAACAGAAGCAAATGCGTCTAGTGATGGAAATTGGTTTACCACACAGGGCAATAATATAGTGGATCAAAATGGTAACGTAGTTTGGCTTACAGGAATCAACTGGTTTGGTTATAATACAGGAACAGGGGTTTTTGATGGTGTATGGAGTGTAAACATGGAAGAAGCTCTTCAAGGAATGGCTGACCGTGGGTTCAACCTTTTAAGATTACCTATATCAACTCAACTTCTGCATGAATGGCAAAATGGAATATACCCTGAAGCAAACGTAAACGACTTTGTAAATCCTGAATTAGCAGGTATGAATAGCTTGGAAATATTTGATTATGCATTTGAATTATGCCGTGAAATGGGTATGAAGGTAATGGTAGATATACATAGTCCACATACACATGCAATGGGACATTTTTATCCATTATGGTACAATGAAGAATATACAACTGAAATTTATTTCGAAACTTTAGAATGGCTTACTGAGAGATTTAAAAATGATGACACTTTAATTGCAATTGACCTTGCAAACGAACCTCATGGTAACCCAAATGAAGACGAACTTTTTGCTAAATGGGATGGTTCTACCGATGAAAACAACTGGAAACATGCTGCCGAAACTGCTGGTAAGAAAATCCTTGCAATTAACCCTAATTTACTTATTGTTGTAGAAGGCAATTATGTTTATCCTAAAGAAGGTTATGACTACACTGCAAGAGATGTGCCTGGAGAACCCAGTAAATATCATTTCACATGGTGGGGCGGAAATTTAAGAGGTGTTAGAGACTATCCTATAGATTTAGGAGAGGGGCAAGCTCAGCTTGTATATTCACCTCATGACTACGGTCCTTTAGTACATGAACAGCCATGGTTTTACGACGGCTTTAATCAAGAAACTCTATACAATGATCTCTGGAAGGATAATTGGGCTTATATACACGAAGAGGAAATCTCTCCACTTTTAGTTGGAGAATGGGGTGGATTTATGGACGATGGCCCTAATGAACAGTGGATGAAAGCTCTTCGTGATTACATGATAGACAATCGTATTCACCACACATTTTGGTGTTATAATGCTAATTCTGGAGATACTGGTGGAATGGTTGACCATGACTTTAAAACATGGGATGAGGAAAAATATGCTCTTGTTAAACCTGCTCTATGGCAGGACAGTGACGGTAATTTTATAGGACTTGATCAGGATATACCTTTAGGCTCAAACGGTGTTTCACTATCCCAACACTTTGATGGGGAAACACCAGTTACAACTCCTACACCAACACCAACAGAACCTCCTGAAATTATATTGGGAGATTTAAATAATGATGGCATTGTTGATTCAACAGATCTTTCAATAATGAAAAGATATTTATTAGGCATAATGGATGACTTGCCTACACCTTATCCTTATGAATCAGTAGCAGATATAAATGGTGATGGTGAAATTGATTCAACTGACTACATGTTAATGTCACGATATGTTTTAAATATAATTGATTCGTTCTAAATAAAGCTAGAGAGGTTGGTAGATAATAATTCACCTACCAACCTCTCTATTGCTAGCCTTGTCATATAAATAGTTGTCTTTCGAAGATGACTCTGTGAAAGTTTTAATTATTACTGAATTACTAAAGGTTTTTATCTTAAGATTTAAACCTATGCTCCAAGTTTATATTCTACCATTACTCTAAAAAGTAATCTTTTTTTCTTAAATGAAAACTCCATTCAGAAACTTTATCTTCATTTGGAGTTCCGACACTTCCTAAACGACCTTCGAATTGGCAAATTATTTCTTTATCTGGGTTACGAAATTCAATCAAAATTTCACCAAAATGATTATTATGATTTCTAATATGAGCATTTTTAATAGTCTCAAAAACATTTTCTTGCATTATATATTCTTTTCCTGACTCAAAAATTTCATTGATTGTGTCTATATCTACTTTTTCATTTAGTCTATAAGTTAAATTTAGAAATGTTCTGTAACTGCCGATACTAACATTTTCTATTTGGCTATATTCATTTAAAGTAGTCTTTTTAAAATCGTCCCATTCCTCTATGTCATAAAATGGTGTTTCGAGAAGTGGCCAAATATAATAACATGCAAATACTATAAATGGCATAGCTACAATAATAGCTACAGCAAGAATAATTTTTATCTTTTTTTTCATAAAATACAACCTCTCCTTTTATAAGTTTTAAATGAAAATAAATACTATTTAATATACAAATTTAATTTCTCAGTAATTTATTTAAAACGTTTATCTTTATTAATATGATAGATTAGTTATATTTTGAGGAGTAAAGAATAGTTTTGAAAATTTTCTTTACTCCCCAAAGTCTTATTCTACTTCAAAATATATAACACCAGGTCTCGAAAAATTATTTAAAAAATTGCTTTGAGCTCCATCATAAACATCGTTTAAGCTAAGAGTAACTATGCCTCCCCAAGTTGAAGCAGTAATCTCAATATCTCCAGTGTTTTTGTCTTCAGCCATTGAAGTAATTACTACCCAATGTCTATCAAAATCTGATGTTCTTTTATCTCCGTATGCGTCTATGTATTCTATTTCTTTAAGATCTGGATTAAATACATTTATTAATGCAACAGGTCTATCTTTTTCTAATCCTTCTCTTATATAAGCTACTACATTATTAAATGTACCTTTTTCATCACTCCAATTTGCTTTTAGATTGATGTTTCTGTCTTCTGCAAATTCTTCTACTCCCTTAATAAAATCTCCAATACCAATACCAAATGATGGTGGAATAAATTTCTTTCTGTCTTCACGCTCTTCTGCTTTATATAATTCAAAGGGAGTAACATAATTGTAAAGAGTTTCCATATAACTTGCAAAATCTACACTATTAATGTTATTTGTGTCATAATCATATAAACCTGCTAATTCAGAATCATTTACTGCCATATAAGCTAAAACATTAGCAGCAGCAGCCGGTCCACATCCACCAAATCTTTGACTATCTCTCTCAAACCAGCTTTGAGCACCTCCGTAAAAAATATTATTCTGATGCTCTATTTCTAAAAAATTCGGATTTGAAAGACTTGTTGTTATTATATTGGGAGATATAGCAAAATCACTATAAAACTCACTTTCATTAACCATTATTCTGTTATTTTCATCCAACACACCAACTTGACTACCTCCATAAGCATAAACTTTTCCATCAGATCTTACATAATAATTTTTGCTAACATCACCAATACTTATAGTTGCCATTTTGCTGTCATCATCCCAATCAATGAGACTTGCATTATGTTGTTTTGCTGCACTTCTAAGTTGTAACTTGTACTCCCTTGAATGTCCTGTTGGGTCAAAGTACATGATAGGCTCATTATGGCAATACGTGTAGAGATTCAAACTTAGTGGATCATTTGGGTCACCCCAATAG
>NZ_JAVDDS010000031.1 GCF_030848475.1 Herbivorax alkaliphila | reverse complement strand
CGAAGATGATGAAGACGACGAAGATGATGAAGACGATGAAGATGACGAAGATGAAGATGACGAAGATGATGAAGATGATGAAGACGATGAAGACGATGAAGATGACGAAGATGAAGATGATGAAGACGATGAAGATGATGAAGACGATGAAGACGATGAAGACGAAGATGATGAAGAAGATGAAGATGAAGATGATGAAGACGACGAAGATGAAGATGACGAAGATGATGAAGACGACGAAGATGAAGATGACGAAGATGAAGATGACGAAGATGATGAAGATGATGAAGACGACGAAGATGATGAAGACGACGAAGATGAAGATGACGAAGATGATGAAGACGACGAAGATGAAGATGACGAAGATGATGAAGATGAAGATGACGAAGATGATGAAGATGAAGATGACGAAGATGATGAAGATGAAGATGAAGATGACGAAGATGATGAAGATGATGAAGATGATGAAGATGATGAAGACGAAGATGATGAAGACGATGAAGATGATGAAGACGATGAAGATGATGAAGACGACGAAGATGAAGACGACGACGATGAAGATGACGAAGATGAAGATGACGAAGATGATGAAGATGATGAAGATGAAGATGACGAAGATGAAGATGACGAAGATGATGAAGATGATGAAGATGAAGATGACGAAGATGAAGATGATGAAGATGACGAAGATGATGAAGACGACGAAGATGAAGATGACGAAGATGATGAAGATGATGAAGATGATGAAGATGATGAAGATGAAGACGACGAAGATGATGAAGATGACGAAGATGAAGAAGAAGATGAAGACGACGAAGATGAAGATGATGAAGATGACGAAGATGATGAAGACGACGAAGATGATAAGAAGTTGAAGGTGGAAGTAGAAACAGTTGAAGGAGACGTAGGTGAAACAGTGCAGGTTCCTGTTAATTTTATTAATGTACCTGCAAGTGAAATAAATAATTCTAATTTTGTGTTGTTTTATGACCCAGATGTACTTGAAGTAACCGAAGTTACTCATGGTGCTATAGTTGAAGAAGGTGCTGATTTTGGTTCAAGCATAGACAGTGAAGAGGGAAGAATAGAGTTTATGTTTAACAATGAATCAGGTTCTGAAAACAACAATATTAAAGCAGATGGTGTATTTGCAACATTACAGGTAGAAATTAGTGATTCTGCACCTGTTGGTATAAGTGAAATTAACTTTGCAGATGAGTTTGATTTTGAAGATGGTAATTTAATTTCATTAGAAGTTGAACTTATATCTGGAGGAGTAGAGGTTGCAGAAACACCAACACCAACACCAACAAGGAGACCTCCAAGTGGTGGATCACCAGAACCAACACCGTCGCCAACGCCTGATGATGACGAAGAAGATGATGAAATAGTTGAGCCAGATGATGATGAGATTCCAGGCGCTGTTACAGGTGAACATATGGCATATTTAAGTGGATATCCAGATGGACTATTTAGACCGGATAGAAACATAACAAGAGCTGAGGCGGCTGCGATATTTACAAGAATATTAGGTGCTGAAGATAATTATGACTTGTTAATTGGTGACAAATACACAGATATTGATGATGAACATTGGGCAGCATGGGCGATTAAGTTTGTATCTGATAGGGACTTATTTGTAGGATATCCAGATGGATCCTTTAAGCCTGATCAAAATATAACAAGAGCTGAGTTTTCAACTGCAGTATTTAAGTTCTTGGAATTAGTTAGTGGCATAAGTGAAATTCACTTTGATGAATTTAGCTTTGAGGATTCAGAAGGACACTGGGCAGAGAACTATATTGAGCAGCTTACAAGACTTGGTCATATTAGTGGTTACCCAGATGGAACGTTTAAACCGGAAGACAAGATTTTAAGATCTGAGACTGTTGCGTTAGTGAACAGAGCTTTAGACAGAGGGCCACTGTATGAGGCACCACAGATATATGAAGATGTAGAGGAAGATCATTGGGCATTTTATGACATTGCAGAAGGTTCAATAGATCATGCATACATGATTGATGAAGATGGTCGTGAAGTGTTAATAGAAAGATTAGACTAGTAATAAACTAATATAATTAGTGCATAAATTTAAATCACTGTACCATAATGGTACAGTGATTTTTTTATGAAGAAGACTTTAAAGTGAACTCCTTTAGCTAAAGCTAAAAATTGAGGCTTCAGGTGGAGTCTTAGAATAAAATTAAAAAAATATATAAGATATTGTTTATAAAACATCTTGAAATTTTACTATAATTGCCTTATAATTATGTATATAACAGATATAAAAATCCATATATACGTATAGGTTTTTATACTAATTTATTATTTTATGGGGAAGTTGATGCTAATGATGTTAATTTAAATTGAAACAAGCATCTTTAACTGATTTTTAGTCTAGTTTTGCGAATTTGAATTTAATAATCATATCTTTTCAATTTACTGGTGATTAACAAAAATAAATTATAATGTGAATTTGAAACATTGATAGTATGTCATTTTTATAAAAAATTATTTTATTTGGAGGTGAATTGTTTTAAAAAATTAAGCAGGGGACATTATAAAGTATTTTTTAGCGGGGGTGTTGTAAAAACTAATTAGAAATTATGGTAATAATTTTGAAAGAATGTTGTTGCAGAACAGTCAATAAAAAACTAACTAGAAAGAGAACATTTAATTATATGACGAAATTTAAATATGTTGCTTTTGAATTATTTAGGGAGGTTTAACTATGAAATTAAAAAAAATATCATTTATTTATATCTGTATTCTTATAGCAGTTACTTTGACTAGTATATTATTTTCAAATAGTCTAACTTTTGCAAGTGGTGATATGGAGATAAAAGTAAGCACTGTACAGGGTAAGCCTGGAGATACAGTAGAGGTGCCAGTAAAGTTTTTAAATGTTCCTGACTCAGGAATTAATAATTGTGATTTTATGCTAAACTACGATCAAAATGTTTTGGAAGTAGATGAAGTGAGGGCAGGAAGTATAATTACCAATCCAGGAGTAAATTTAGGACTTAATACTCGTAATTTAGGAAAGATAGCTACAATGTTTGTGGATGAAACAGGGCTCGGAAAAGAATTAATAAAAACAGATGGAGAGTTTTTAATAATAGTATTTAAAATCAAATCTTCAGCTGATGATGGAGTGAGTTATGTTGATTTAGAATCTATGGGGGCAATTGCAAATTATGAGTTAGAAACAATTCCTTTAAATTTCACCAAAGGCGGAGTGAAGGTAAGTGATGATTCATCTACCATTATAACAGATAAAGATAAAGAATCAGATTCTGATAAAGAAGATTCTGACCAAATAGAATTAGAAGAAACAGAAGATTTAGATAAGCCAGAAGATTTAGTGCCAGGTAGTAAAGAAGGAATACATAAGGCATATTTAAGTGGTTATCCAGATGGGAACTTTAAACCTGAAAATAATATAACCAGAGCAGAGGCGGCAGTTATATTTGCTAATTTGTTAGAAGTGGACAAGAATACACAATCAAAAAGTGATGTTAACTATACTGATTTGTCAGGAGACCATTGGGCAACTTGGGCAGTTGAACATGTTTCTGATTTAGGATTGTTTACTGGTTATCCAGATGGAACATTTAAGCCTAACAACAGTATTACAAGAGCTGAATTTTCAACTGTTGTTTTTAAGTTTATGGAGTTAGAAGAGCCACAACAGGTTAAAAATAAATTTGATGACTCTGTAGGGCATTGGGCTCAAAAATATATTGAGAAATTATCAAAACATGGATATATTAATGGTTATCCAGATGACACGTTTAAGCCTCAAGCAAATATTAAGCGTGCCGAAAGTGTTGCGTTAATAAACAGAGCACTAGACCGAGGACCACTATATGAGGTTGAGGAAAATTTCCCGGATGTACCTGATACTTACTGGGCATATGGTGATATTGCTAAAGGAGCTATTGATCACAGTTATTATGTGGATGAAGAAGGGCGAGAAGTTTTCTTAGAAAAACTAAATGATTAAAAGTAATAAAAAAAGCCCCACCTAAAAAAGAGGAGGGGGCTTTTTTATTGTAAGTGCAGGAAGGCGTAAGGAGAAAGTTAGGGGACTAACGCCCCAACTTATCAGTAAGCTTCAATTTTTTCGTGATAAATAAAATGCTCGCTGGTGTCAAAAAAACTTCTTCTAGATGATGCAAATGTAGAGTCTAATAAAATCCATCTATCTTCTTCTGATACATATATTTCATTCCAAGCATGAAGCTCACTGCGGGATGGGCTTGTATAATTACCCTTAATAACTTTTACTTGTAAATTGACGGCTCTTCCTAATGCTGCAACTAAATTAGAGTAATCGTAGCATACCCCTGTACCAGTTCTAAAAGTATGTAAAGCTCCATAGTCGTTATCAAAATGACCTTCTTTTTGTAGTTCATACTTTTCGTAGTCATATGTAATGTTTGATGATACCCAATTGTGAATGCTTTGTGCTTTTTCCATGTCAGTTTCACTATCTTTGGTTATTTCATTTGCCAATTCAATAATATCTTCGTGATTGCTTTCAACGTGTAATGTAGGTACAGTAAATCTGTTAACTTCAGTTATGTTTTCAACTTTTACAGTAGGGCCATAAGCATATCTTCTGTCTTCCACATGAACTAAAACTGAAACAGTATAATTGCCTATTCCATCAATAAGCCATATTTCCTCATGAAAATCTCCATCTTCTAAATCAACATCATACCAACGCTGACGTTCATCTTTAACAATAAGTATTTTTATTTTTTCATTGTCAGTTGATCCAGAAAAGGTTACTTTGCCGTCAACTTCTGATGGGATATTTTGAAGAGTCACATTTCTGATACGCATAAAACCTGGTGTGTAAGTTCCTGTAGCAAATACGACATTTACAAACATTGTTACCACTATGCAGAGCATAGCAAAAACCTTAATACTTTTCTTCATAACAATTCCTCCCTTTTTTCGGTAACTCAGCCATCTTGGTTAAAATTAAAACCGAAGATCTGAAGCTTTGCGTCCTCAATTTTCATTGAGTTTGCCTTTGTCGTAAGGGCACTGATGTATGTTTTAGAGTAACTAAAAAGCTCTGACCGGACTACCAGGCAGAGCTAATAAACATACATCACACTCTAATTTTGGTAACCCGGCTGTCATAGTGTTTAGACCGTAGACCCGTAGCTTTGCGCCTCTACCTTTCGATAGATTTGCCCTTTTCAAAACATAATTATTAAATTGTATAAATATATTATATAACAAAATAATATATTTTTCAATAGATATCCAATTATTTTTGATTTCTTGCACCACTTGTTGCTGTGTGTTATACTTTAACTAAGAAAAAACTTAAAAGGATTGGTAGATTATTGCTTATTGTTTCAACTATAGTCTTTTGTTAAGGCAATATGTGTTTAATCAAGAAATATTTGATTTGTATTATTTATATTAGGGTATGATGTTATAAAAAGTTAAGAATAGGTTTTTGTGTGTAATAAATCTTATGGTACTATAAAAGTCAATTTGGTACCAATGTTTTGTTGGATTTTAATTAGAATGGCTAAGAGATAACATCCCATTTTCATCGGCTAAAACCCGTTAAATCATAGGAAGTTTGTTATTGAGAATGGAGCGTTAATTCTAAGGAATTCCTTAGTAATCAAATTGATTTTACTTATATTTAATTAAGTATTTTACTCTAAAATACTTAATTAAATATAAGCAGTATTTGCTTGATAAACCAGAATATGTACTATATAGTTCTGTTTGAAGGTTGTAAAAATTTCAAAGTAAGTGGGTGTTAATGCTCAGACATTTATTTATAAGTCTTGCAACCAAGTGAAAGAATTAACAGCAAAGAGACTCTAAGCCTGAAGTTTTTATTCTATGGGAGTAAGTTGTTTATGAAAATTAAGTGTGTTAGGGATGGGAGATGTTTAATATGATGATGTGTTCTATTTGTAAAGAGAATGTAGCAGTTGTCTTTATAACAAAAATTATAGATGGAAAGCAGGCACAAGAAGGACTATGTATTTCTTGTGCAAAAAAGAAGGGGATTCAACCAATTAATCAAATACTTGAACAAACAGGTATATCTGATGACGAGATAGAAGATTTAAACAAACAGATGGGAGATTTCATGCAGGACATGGATATAAATGATTTAAATAATATATCAGAAGATTTGGATTCAGATTCTGTAAATACCGCAAATCCGTTTTTAAATATGTTTAATAAAAATCTATTTAAAAGTGAAGACTCTAAAGACTTTAAAGACTCTAAAGATTTGAAAGATAATACAATAGGTGATGATAAAAAGGAAGAAAGAAGCTTTAAAAGTAAGAGAAAAACAAAAACCCAAGAAAAAAAAGTCTCTAAGAAAAGAAAGTATCTAAACACCTATGGAAACAATCTTACAGAGAAAGCTCGAAATGATGAAATAGATAGAGTAATTGGTAGAAGTAAGGAAATAGACAGAGTTATTCAAGTACTAAACAGAAGAAATAAAAATAATCCTGTTTTAATAGGAGAGCCTGGTGTTGGAAAGACTGCCATTGCTGAGGGGCTTGCAGTTAAAATTGCTCAAAGAGAGGTTCCGGCAAAGTTATTTAATGTAGAAATATATTTACTTGATTTAACAAGTGTTGTAGCGGGAACACAGTTTAGAGGTCAATTTGAGAGCAGAATGAAAGGTATTATAGAAGAAGTTAAAGCATTGGGAAATGTAATACTGGTTATAGATGAACTTCATAATATTATTGGGGCAGGAGAAGCAGAAGGTGCAATGAATGCTGCTAACATATTAAAACCTTCTCTTGCTAAAGGTGAAATACAAGTTATTGGGGCAACAACTCTTAATGAATATAGAAAGCATATTGAAAAAGATACTGCATTAGAAAGAAGGTTTCAATCCGTACTTGTTGAAGAGCCCTCTGTTGAAGATACAATTGAAATATTAAAGGGAATTAAAGATTATTATGAGAAGTTCCACAGAGTAAAAATAACTGATGAAATAATAAAATCAACTGTAATTCTTTCAGAAAGATATATTACTGATAGATTTTTGCCTGACAAAGCAATAGATATTTTAGATGAAGCAGGATCTAGAGCTAATATAAAAAATGTTGGATTGGTTAAGCTTGATACATTAAAAGAGCAACTTAAAGAAGTGCAGGAAAAAAAGGAAAGTGCGGTATCAGCAGATTCTATTGAGGATTATCAAAAAGCAGCAGATTTGAAAGTTAGAGAGTGTAAATTGTTAACTCAAATACAGGATATGGAATATAAAAACAAAGAAATACAGATTACTTTAGATGATGTTGCACATGTAATAGAAACTTGGACTAAAATTCCTGTGCAAAGACTTACTGAAATAGAAGCAAAAAAGCTTTTGAATTTGGAAGAAAGGCTTCATAATAGATTAGTAGGTCAAAACAATGCAGTTAAAGGTGTTTCTAAGGCTATAAGAAGAAACAGGGCGGATTTTAAGAAAAAGAAAAAGCCAGCATCTTTTATTTTTGTAGGGCCTACAGGAGTAGGGAAAACTGAATTGGTAAGAGCTCTTGCAGAAGAAATTTTTGAAAGTGAAGAGGCATTGATAAGATTTGATATGTCTGAATATATGGAAAAACATGCAGTTGCCAAGCTAATTGGTGCACCTCCTGGATACGTAGGTTATGATGATGCAGGTCAGCTTACTGAAAAAATAAGAAGAAAACCATATTCTATTATATTGTTAGATGAAATTGAAAAAGCTCACCCAGATGTATTTAACATGTTTTTGCAAATACTTGAAGATGGAAGAATAGCTGATAGTCATGGCAAGATAGTAAGTTTTGAAAATACAGTAATAATAATGACATCCAATGCGGGAACAAGTGCTAAGGCAAGTGGAATAGGTTTTGGAAGTGATAATTATATTGCCATTGAAAACAAAGTAAAGGATGTTTTAAAAGAAATATTCAGACCAGAATTTTTAAATAGGATAGATGAAATAATTGTATTTGACCAATTAAAGAAAGATGAACTTAAAAAGATAATTAATTTAATGCTTGAAGAAATAGTGGATGAAGTTAATGAAAAGAATATGACAGTAGAGATAGAAGATTCGATTATTGAGTTTATACTTCAAAAAGGTTATGACCCTAAATATGGAGCTAGACCACTTAGAAGGATGATTCAAAAATATATTGAAGATGAACTTGCCGATATGTATCTTAAAGGAATTTATAAAGAAGGAAGTAATATTGTTATTTATATTGAAGATGAAGAAATAAAGTTCAAATAATGAGCTTTGGAGCTGAAACTAAACACTGGGGATTAAGGTTCGGGCTTAAGATAAAATTAGTATGTTTTCCAGATAAAAAGCATTTATTTTTAAATAAATGCTTTTTATCTGAATTTCTATAAATATAGAGGTTGTGTATGAAAAATTGTTAATAAAGGCTTAACTATATTATATCATTTAACTAAAGAATTATTATTAAAATTATATTAAATATAAAAAAGCAAGTTTAATTTATATTGCAGGAAAATTAAATAGTTAGTCTTAAAATAAGATAAAGTAGTATAGACTTAGTGGAATTAATTCCACTAAGTCTATACTACTTTAAAGCAGAGTTTGTAAAATATAAACATTTTTGATTTATAAAAAAAGCTTCACTTACTGCCAAATCTAAACTCCATTCTATTTCCGAAAGCATTGGGTTTTGAAAAATTATTTCTTCCTCTTCGCTGTTGTTTTTTAGCAGTTCTACAACTAAGACAGCGTTGGGGTTCATTCATAAATCCTTTTTCTTTGTAAAAGTTCTGTTCTCCTTCTGAAAAAATGAATTGGACACTACAATCTTTACATGTTAATGTTTTATCAGACATATATTTCTACCTCCTTAATCTTGGAATTAACTGATTTTTGACTATAAACTCCAAGGAAAGATAGGAGGTTTTAAGTCTAAAATAATTAATTCATTATAAGTATAGTATTGTCATAAAAAGAATTTTTTATACAGATTTTATAGTGTCAGATATATAATAAATGTATTGGGAGCATGTTATTTATGTGAATGAAAACATGAAAAAACATTAGTTTCTGAAATATTGTTCTTCACATTTGATATATAACTAAATGTATTCTGATTGTTGTTTGTATTGCTTAAAAAGTATATAATAGTTTACGAAAAGAAATTGGAGGGAAGAAAATGAGTAGAATGGGTTTGGAAATAAGCAGGCTTAGAAAAGAATTAGGTATGACTCAAAAACAGCTTGCTAGAAGTATAGGAGTAACAGAAAAATTTATTATAGAAATAGAAACAGGTCGAAAAATAGTAAAAGACAATCTTCTTAAAAGAATAAGCAAGGTGTTGCGTAAAGAAGTTGGAAATCTGGATATATACGAAAATAAACCAGAACCAGATATAAATGTAGAGAAAGTTGTTGAAAAGCCTGTACAGGACATCTGGAACGATGCTCTTTCAGGAGTAATTATGAATGTGCCTGTTTATAATTATAAGATGGACAGGGAATTAGGAAAGAGAAAACTACCTATAATAGCTAATAAGGTTGAAGGATTGCCAAAAGATAAAGTTATTTATTTGCTTATCGAAGACGATGATATGAAAGGGTTTAGATTAAATAAAGGCGATTTGGCACTGGCTTTTAAAACTAGTGAAGTAGATAGGAGCTCTATTTACTTAATTGAATATAAAGAGAAGAAAATGATAAGACAATTAAGGGCAGTTAGTGGAGGAAAGATAATATTAGTTCAAAATAGTGGAAGTATTATTACAAATACTGTTTACAAAAAAGATGTTGATGTACTTGCTCGGTTAATACGATTAGAGATAAATTTGTAATTATATTATGATGGTTCCAAAAAAAAAATGATAAGTTTCTAATTTGGAATAACTTTAGAAGCTAGAGGAGAATATTTGAAATGCAAATTAATATAAAGAAAATATTTATTTGTAGCATTACTTGTATAATCTTATTTTTATCGGTATCAGGCTGTGGAGTTAAAGATAAAAAAATACAAAAAGATATATTTTCATTGAATACAATAATAAATATTACTGTGTATGGTGATGAAGAGGCAGAGAAGGTTTTACAAGAGGCTGTAGACAGAATATATGAAATAGAAAACAGAATGAGTGCTACAATTTCAGAAAGCGATGTTGGAGTGATAAATAAAAATGCTGGAAAGAGTCCTGTAAAGGTTCATGATGATACTTTTTTTGTCATTGAAAAGGCATTAGAATATGGGGAACTGACAAATGGAGCATTTGATGTTTCGGTATATCCATTGGTGAAATTATGGGATATGAAGTCTCAAAATAAAAAGATACCAACTAAAGAGGAAATAAGTGATGTTCTTGATTTAGTTGATTATGAAAAAATAAAACTTAACTCTAATGAGAGAACAGTTTTTTTAGAAAAAGAGGGAATGGCAATTGATTTAGGAGGAATTGCAAAAGGTTATGCAGTAGATGAGGTGAGAGACGTTTTAGTAAAGGGAGGAGTGGAACATGCACTTATATATATGGGAGGAGACATTGCAGTAGTTGGAAAGAAGCCAGAAGATGAACTGTGGAGAATTGGAATTGAAGATCCAAGATATGAAAATGAAGGATTTAGTTATTTTGCAGTAATTGAGGGGGCAGATATAAGTGTTGTTACATCAGGGGACTATCAACGCTATGTAGAAATTGATGGTAGGAGTTATCATCATATATTTAATCCTTACACAGGTTATCCAGCAGATTCAAATTTAATGAGTACAAGTATAACAGGAAGGAGTTCTATTGATGCAGATGTTTTGTCAACGGCACTTTTTGTATTAGGAATAGATGAGGGATTTGATATGATAGAAAAAATTAATGGAATTGATGGAATAGCTGTTACTAAAGATAGACATGTATATATTACAGAAGGCATTAGAAACAAGGTGGATATTGTAAAAGAAGAATATAAAGAGTTTGATTTTATAGATTAAAAAGTTAACTGGTTTAGCTAAAGCTAAACATAGTAGCTTAAGGTGAATTCTTAGAATAAGATAAAATGGAGGCAAGAGATATGTCGTCTAAAACAAAAGAGCATATAGTGGAAGTTGCCAAACTCATGTATCAAAAAGGCATGGCAGATGCTTTTTCGGGTAATATATCAGTTCGTGAAGATGATAATTTATATATAACACCAAGCGGAATATGTAAGGGGTATTTAAAAGAAGAAATGATAGTAAAAACCGATTTGGAGGGCAAAATTATTGAAGGCAATTACAGGCCTTCATCTGAAATAAAACTGCATTTGACAGCGTATAAAAAAAGAAAAGATGCAGGTGCTGCTATACATGCTCATTCTCCATATGCTACAGCATTTGCAGTTGCAAATAAACCGATAGAGACAAAGGCCTATGCTGAAATGCTTATATTTTTTGGAAAAATACCTTTAGCAAAATATGGGGCACCTTCTACAGAAGATATTTGTTCAGGTGCAGAGGAATATATAGAAAATTATGATACAATACTTCTTGCAAATCATGGGATTATGACAGTGGAAAAAGATGTTTTTAACGCTTTTTTTAAGATTGAAGCTGCAGAAAGTATAGCAAAGGTTCTTATACTGTCTAATATAGCTGGGGGAGAAAAAGATTTAACTGACGAGCAGATAAGACAATTAAGTAATATTAGAAAAATATAATCAGGAAATATAAAATAACTGTATCTCAATTTTAAAAAATATGATATCATATAGGTGTAGGTTCAATTAACAGTATAGTAAAAACTGTATCTTGAAAAAAGTTCGTTGATAAAACAAAAGTAAATTATATTTTCATTAAAAGTTTTTTTAACTTCGGTTATGAGTGAAATTATGATTTTTAAAAAAAGTCAAATCAAAAAAGCTTTAGTTGTTATGTAAATTTAATAATAGGAGTGGTATGTATGAGTTTTTTAACTGATATGATAGTTAATTTAAATCCAATAGGAGTGGGTATAATATTTCTCATTCTTTCTATCTTTGTATTTTCATTTATTATTAACTTAATAGTGAAAAGAAAATATATTTCTATTCAGAATGATTTAGAAAAGAGTAAAAATGATGGAAAAGAAGAGTTTAAAACAGATTTACTCAACAAAATAGTAGAGTCATATAAAAACACTGCTTTAGTTAATCACAATGAAGTAAATACTCAGGCTATAATTGAAAATTGTTTTAATATAAAACTTCGTGCTCTTTTGGTATGTGAGAGATTTGTTAAATATACAGTTTCAATATTGATAACTCTTGGACTATTAGGTACATTTTTTGGTTTGACATTAGCGGTTTCTGATTTAGTAGATGTGTTTAAAAAAATAATGGAATCAGATGCAGTTTCGGATCCTACATTTTCTACTGAATTTTTAAGTGAGCTTATTCCTTCTGTATATAGCATGGCAGTTGCATTTATAACAAGTCTTTTTGGTATAGCCAGTTCAATACTTTTTACAGTGCTTACTATTGTGTATAGTGCTGAAGAGGCTAGAGAGACGTTGATGGTTCGTATTGAAGAGTATTTAGACAATACAGTTTCACTTGCTATTGCAAAGGACAAAGAGACAGAATATAATCTTATGAATAAAATTCTAAGAGAGACATTTATTGAGTTTGGAGGAAAGATAGAAAATACTTTAAAACAAACTGTAGAATCTTTTGGAGAAAAGCTTACCAATGTAGTAATGGATGTTAATGTTACTTCGAAAACATTGGATGCTACTGTAGAAAAATTTGATTCATCTCTTAAGAATTTTGCTTTAAACATAAAGGATTTCACTGAATTTAACAATAATCTTAAAAACAACATTGAAAAAATGGATGTAAGTTTTATTAAGGTTACTGAAGCTTTGTCAGATACATCTAAAATTATTGCTGAAAATTACAACTCAATTGAAAGTTTTTCTAAGGATATAAAAGATGCTGCCCAGGAGATGACAAGTTATAACCGTCAGGTTCTTCAGGATATATCAAATATAGTTATAGAAGTAAAAGAAACGGTATCAACAGTTAATGAACTCAGTGAAGCGATTAAAAAGGACTTAGGTGTCAGAACTGATGAAATTAAAGAATACCATGATAAAATAAATAACTTAATGGCAAAATTAGGTGGAGAAATCAGTCTTTTAGGACAAAAAACATCAGAAGCTTTTTCAAAAAGCCTAGATGAAAATGGTAAAGTTATATCCCAAAGTGTTGTTGAAAGCATGGACAATGTTTTAAAAGAAGTATTTGTCATTATGGATGAATTTAAAGAAAATGAAAAAATGCTGGCCAAAACAATTGTTATGCTTCCTGATCAGGTGATAACTTATAATGAAACAGCATCAGCTCAGATGAATAAACAGCTAGATGAAGTAAAAAGGCTTTTAAGGAATAGTTGAGGTGAAATTTAATGAAAACTAGAAGAAGAAATTTTAAAAGCGTCGATGAAACTCCAAATTTTTGGCCTTCATTTACAGATGTAATGTCAACTATTGCACTGGTATTATTTTTTCTTATGCTGTTGGCGTATATACAAAATATGGTGACGGGCAATAATTTGTTGCATAATATATTGAAACTAGAAGAGAAACAATTAGAGCTTGAAAATGTTGAACATCAGTTAGGGCTTCAAAAAATAGAACTTGAAGAAACTAGAGCGGAAGCAGATAGGATAGGTAATGATTTAGCTATTTCACAAAGAGAAATTGATGAACAGAATGAAATAATTGCAAGGAGTAATCTTGAATTGGAGGAATTGCGTACAAAGCTTGAAGCAATAGCTGTTCTTCGTTTGGATATTTTAGAAAAAGTAAAACAGTCAATAGAAAGTGAATTGGGAAGAACAACCGATAGTGGAGAAGAACTTGTTACTATAGGAGAGAATGCAAATATTATTATAAATGAAAGTCTTGTATTTGCAAGCAATTCATATAACATAAAGCCAGAAGGGAGAGAGCTTTTAGAACAGTTTGCCATAGCATTTGAAAAGATTTTAGATGACAGGGATATAAGAAGTTATATTGACTCAATTAATATAGAGGGGCATACCGATGAAGTTGGTACTCCAGCCTATAATAGGGAGCTGTCTACAAAAAGATCAGGTGAAGTGGTGAACTATCTTATGAGTTCTAATCCTGAACTTGAAAGAAAGTATGCCCGTTATTTTGCAACGGTAGGTTTTTCAGAATTTAGACCAATAGCTTTAGGGAGCACAGAAACTGCAAGGCAAAGAAACAGAAGAATAGAGATTAAAATAGCAATTAAAGATTCTAGTATTCAAGATATACTAGATGATTACCTTTATGAAACCAGTGAAAGACTTCAGTCAATACAGGGTGATTCATATGAAGAATAAGGTTGAAAAAATAGATATAAGAGTAATAAAATACGAAGAATATGTTAAGAAAAATCCTCAAAAGGCCTATGGTTTTTACTGTTTGGGAAGGCTTCATTTTATGATGGAGAAATATAAAGTGGCTGAAAACTATTTTAAACAAGCCCTTTCAATTGATGATAGTTATACTCGTGCTAAAATAGGTTTAATTGAATCATATATATTTAGAAAAAAGTTTATGAAAGCAGTACATCTTTTTTCAAAGTATCGACAAGATATTAACAAAAATTATATATTTAGAGTTAAACTAGTTCGAGGAGTTAGTTCTTTTTATAGTGAAAAAAAATTTTTTAGAACAGATTCTATGGGTTTTATAAAAAAACTATTTTTAAAACATACTATGAACTATGCAAAGGAATTGGTAAAAAAAGAATCCAACAATATAGTTCTTAAGATTATTTTGTCCATGTATTACCTACAAAAAGGCGAAAATAATATTTTTGTGACACAGATGTTTAAAACATGTGTGTATTGGGATGGGCTTGATAATCAGTTAAGATGGGAGCTTTTAAAGACGTTATCAGATTCAGGTGACAATCTTGTTTATGATATGAATATTGCTAGGAAATTCACATCAATTCCCCATTCTAATTGTTCAGACGAGTATGTGGGAATGATATTGGGTTCATCTATGATTAAGGGAGATGTTGAAAGAACGTCAAAAATATATAACCTAGCAAACAAGTATAACAAAAAATTGTCGCCTCAAGTACTTTGGAGATATGTATATTGGTGTAAAGAAAATTCCTTTTACGACTATTCTGTTTATGATTGTTGTGAAAAACTTATAAAATTAGGTTGGGTGGATAAAGTGGTTGCCCAAACACTTTTAATGTTTAAAGAGAAAAACACAGTTAAGTTTACAAAGCGAGATGAACATATACTTAAACTGTTTGGTTATAGCTAAACAATTTTTGTTCCTTTAATAACAATATATGAAGGATTTAGAGTATTGCTACTCTGTGTTGTTTGCTAATAACTATGCAACTATTTTAATATACCTCTTTTATGCTTAACTTCAAGTATTCTGCGAACAGATTGGTCGATTCTATCCTCTGTAATATAACCATCTACAACAGCATTTAAAATGCTGTTGTATGCTTCTTCTAATGAATCGGGCATTAGAAGGATATCTGCACCAGCTTTTAAAGCCATAATTGATGCTTCAGAACAATTCCAATGGTTTTTTATTGCTTTCATTTCTAAAGCATCAGTTATTATAAGGCCATCATATTCTAGTTCTTTTCTTAAAAGGTCAGTTAGTATGTTCTTTGAAAGAGTTGCAGGTAACTTATCTGAATCTACTTCTGGCACTATTATGTGAGCTGTCATAATTGCATCCACACCTGCAGATATACCTTTTTTAAAAGGAACTAATTCTATATCATGAAGTCTTTGTATATCGTGTTCTATTACTACAGATCCTTTATGAGAATCCTTAGAAGTGTCTCCATGACCGGGAAAGTGTTTTAAAACTGCACTGACATTTTGGTTTTGCATTCCAAGGGCAATGTTTTCTACCATTATGCCGACTTTTTGTGGATTAGAGCCAAATGCCCTGTCCCCTATGACAGGGTTTTCAGGATTTGTATTTACATCTGCAACTGGGGCAAAATTCATATTAAACCCTAAACTTGAAAGCTCAGTCCCTAACTTATTTCCAATCTGATATGCAAGGTCAGGATTATTTGTTTCACCTATTTCTTGGGCAGAAGGAAGTTTTGTAATTCCCATTTTGGAATTACTGCCAATTCTACTTACCCTCCCACCTTCTTCATCAACAGAAATAAACATAGGTATGTTGCTTACAGACTGGATATTGTCAATTAAATTTGTTGTCTGGTCTATAGTATTTATATTTTCGCTAAAAAGTATAACCCCTCCCAACTTAAATTCTTTTATTTGTCTTTTGGTATATTCATCTAAAAAATAAAGGTTATTGCCTTGTTCATTTTTTCTAAAAGCTGCAATAAAGAGTTGTCCGATTTTTTCCTCCAATGTCATTGACTTTATTAAACCATCGATTATATCAGTATCATTAGAAGATTCTGGAGTTATTTCAGGTGTTGACAATGGCGGTGGAGAAGTAGGTGATATAGTGGTTTTGGGCAAATCAGAAGTTTGGTTATTACTACAACCGGTAACAAATAACATTATACTTGTAATAAATATTTTAAAGCAATTTATTTTTTTCAAGTTAACACAACCTTATTAATTTATAGTTTATCTATTCACATTAGGTAAATCTAGTTTTCTTTTTAACTATTGAATTTGTATCATTAATTGTAGCAGCAGGTAAAAAAAATATCAATGAAATTTAAAATTTTCTCAAAATATTAATATAATTTTAAATTTATATTACATTTAAAAAAAATTAATATAATAATTACATTTTTGAAGTATTTGTGGTATAATGTGATGTGTTAAAGTATTAACATGATGTATTTTATTAAAAAAAAATATTGAATGTGAAGTGCTTTAATTGAGAAATATAAAAATTTATTTATTATTACAAGGAGGGTAACTAATTATGAAGAAAGTAAAAAAAGTATTGGCAATGGTAACAGTTTTATCGCTTGCAGCGATGTCTTTGGTGGGGTGTACAGCTGATGAGATTGAGCTTATGGATTCATTAATTAAGACATCTCAAATAGCTTCTTACGAGAGCACTTCAACTTTAGAAGTAAACTTTAGTGGAGAGAGTAGCGAAGAAGAACTTCAGGAAATGTTTGATGAGGCAGCCATGTACTTAGATGGTTTAAAATTGGTTTCAAATGAAAAAGCTTTGTCAGATGATGAAATGACAGAAGCTAAAATGGCAGCTGATTATGAATTAGACATGGGCGATATGGTAGCTAAATTTAGTGTTTGGATGGATGCAGATTTTTCAGATGAAAATTCTTCAATGAAGTTTATATTTGATGTTCCTGATATGTTAGTTGATTCATTTTTAGATGCTGAATATGCTGGAAAGTACATAGTAATGGACTATGACAATATTTTCGAAGAAGCAGGCATGTCTATGGATTATAGCAATTTAGGTGGATTAGGAGAAGAAATTCTTGAAATGGTATTTGATTATATAGAATCAAGTATTACTGATTTAGACATGGGAATGGAATTTGCTGAAAAGAAAGGGACTGAAGATACAAGCAGAGGCGAAAGTGCTACAAAATATGAAGTGAAACTAGATGATGCATCTTTTAAAAAGTTTATGGAAGCTACAATTAATGACGTTTTACTTCAGGAGAGAACAGTGGACTTTTTCAAAGACTATATGGAACTGTCCATGGGTTTTGTTGACTATGAGCAATTTGGTGAAGAATTAGGTGAAGAATTAGATCAAGATGCATTTACTGAAGAGTTGATGAACGAAATGGATGAAGGTATGAAGATGTTTGTAGAAAATCTTCCAGAGTACAGAGAAGCTGTAACACAGGTATTTGAAACTATTGAAGATGTTCAATTACTTGGAGAAGATGGTATTACATCAACTTACTACGTTAATGATGAGGGATATGTAGTTGAGCAAAAGCATGCTATTGATATAGAGCTAGATATTGCAGAAATTACAGAGCTTCTTTTTGGTTTAGATACTATGGGTATGGAGTCAGAAATTGCTGAAGACTTAGTTATGGAAGAAATATATGAAGAAATAGATGAAGATGAAGATGAAGACGCAGATGTAGAAGTAGACGTAGATGCAGACGAAGATGAAGATGCAGACGCAGATATGGATGGTAAAATTAAATTAGGTATAAACTATGAATCTTCAATTTATAACATAAATGAAGAAATTGATATAGAAATACCTGAAGTAACAGAGGAAAACTCAGTGGATTTATTTGAAGAATTATCCAGTGCTTTTGGAGCAGGTTTTGGTGAAGATATAGAACCTGTGGAGCCTACAGTTGAAGATGGAGTCAACGTATTGTTAAACTATGAGTATATTGAGTTTCCTGATGTAGTTCCTCAAAACATTGAGGGAAGAGTGTTAGTTCCAATAAGAATAATATCAGAAGAAATGGGTGCAGACGTAGAATACGAACATGAAACAAGGACGGTTACAATTACAGATGATGACAAGACAATAGTGCTAAATATAGGAGAAACTACAGCTTATATTAATGATGTAGAATATGAGCTTGATGTGCCCGCAGATATTTTAGATGGACGTACAATGGTTCCAATAAGATTTGTGTCAGAAGCTATGGATGCAATTGTTGATTGGGATGGAGATTCACAGACGGTAGTTATTTTTAAATTTTAGTGAATAAAAGTATAAAAAGGGTGGGAATAAAATTCCACCCTTTTTTTATGGTCGAAGATAGATTTTTATAAGAGATGGAACTTTGAAAATTATTAGATCAATATAGTATATTTGTCTGATGTTTGCTCATTGTTTATCCAGCTTTCAACCACTATATTAAAAGCTTCGTGCATTGACCATGGATGGGTGTGGGAACCATGTTTTAAAAGCACTCCCTTGGCACTGGGGATTAATCTAGTCATATCAATAACTGATTGTTTCATAGGCTTTGATTCTTTTTCTCCTGCAATAATAAGTGTAGGAATTCTCACTTTTTTTAAGTCATCAGGTAATTTTAATTTTGTGCAAAATTCATTAAATATTCTATATATTTTATTATGGGTAAGTTTATGGATTTCTTTCATACAGTTAATTCTATAGCTATTGCAGGGGAAATTTAAAGATTTAATTAAAAAAGATTTTACTGTGTTTGACTTTATTATATGTGTTATTAATTTTATAATATTAGGACTTTGGGCAAATCTCATAATAGGAACCGGTCTTGATAGTGGACTTGCCACAATAGCGTGAGAAATTAGTTCAGGTCTTGAAATTAATAAATTAATGACAATTTTTGAACTATAAGAATAGCCAATTATATTTGCTTTACCACCGTTAGCTCTTTTTTCGATAATTTTTGCAATTTCATCTGCACATCTGGATATTGATATTTTTCCATTTCTAAAGCTTTTTCCGTGTTCAGGTAAATCGGGTATAATGCAATGATAGTCTTTAAAATAATGCATTTGTTTTTCCCACATCCAACTACTAAGAACTAATCCTCCATGAATAAAAACTATTGTAGAAGCCTTGATATTGCCTATTTCTTCAAAATGTAATCCCATTTTTATCTCCTCTCATATCAAACATTTAAATATATACTAATTATATTTTGATATAACAAAAAAATGAGTTCAACTTGGGTGCTGGTTCAACTTGGGGACGGTTCTTGAATTGAATTAATCAGTTCAATCTAGGGAGGGTAATGTGAAACAAAATACAAACATTTGTTTTGTGTATTAGTTGTGGCTGGGGCTAGTTGGGTGGTGTTCTATTGACTCCTTGACAGAGAAGCAAAATTGAATTATTATTTATAATAAGGTAAAAATATGTTATAAACAAAAAAGCAATGACCAAGAGGAGTAGGTAGTGATGGCTTAAAAAGAGATAGGAAACCTTAGGCTGAAAGTTTTCTAAGTAAGCAGCAGCTGTTGAAGGTAGCTTGGAAGCTCTGCAGTTGAAATAGTAGTAGACTGTGGCGGTAAAGAACCGTTATTTCGATAAGTGCCCAATTACATTGGGAATTTTGGTGGTACCGCGGGAAAACTATTCTTTCGTCCAACTTTTAGGATGGAAGGATTTTTTTGTATATAAAAGGAGGGATGATTTGTTTTTGAAAGTTTTGTCAATATTACTTCTTATACCTGGATTTGCATGTGCTATTTTTTCTAAGGTTATAGTAAGAAAATTTAATCTTGATGAAAAAGTTGAATGTAACTTTGAACATGAAATGAGTGAAGAAGAGCTTTTGCAATATAAGTTTAGCAAAGCAGAAGTAAATGTAAAATTAGGAGGAATGCTTTTGGCATTGCCTGGTATAATTATGGTTTTAATAGTATTTAAATAAATGGAGGTTTTTAAATGGATAATATAGCAAAAACATATGATCCTAAACAGTTTGAAGACAGGATTTATAATGAATGGACAGAAAAAGGTTATTTTCACGCAGAAATTGATCATGAAAAAACACCCTATACAATTGTTATTCCACCACCTAATATAACAGGACAGCTTCATATGGGTCATGCCCTTGACAATACCTTGCAGGATATATTAATAAGGCTTAAAAGAATGCAGGGTTACTCTGCTCTTTGGCTTCCAGGAACTGATCATGCAAGCATTGCTACAGAAGCAAGAATTGTTCAGGCGATGGCTAAAGAAGGAATTTCAAAAGATAAAATAGGTAGAGAAGGATTTTTAGAGAAAGCATGGGAATGGAAAGAACTCTACGGTGGAAGGATTGTAGAGCAATTAAAAAAATTGGGCAGCTCATGTGATTGGGAACGTGAAAGATTTACTATGGATGAAGGACTTTCAGATGCTGTAAAGGAAGTGTTTATAAGACTTTACAAAAAGGGTCTTATTTATAGAGGGGAAAGAATTATAAATTGGTGTCCAAGGTGCAATACTTCTATATCAGATGCAGAAGTTGATCACAATGAAAATCAGGGTAATTTCTGGCATTTCAAGTACTCTGTAAAAGACAGCAATGAATATCTGGTGATTGCTACAACAAGACCTGAAACAATGCTCGGGGATACAGCAGTTGCTGTGCATCCTGAAGATGAGAGATATAAGCACCTTGTGGGAAAAATGGTAGTTTTGCCTTTAGTTGAAAGGGAAATTCCTGTTATTGCAGACGAGTATGTTGATATGGAATTTGGTACAGGAGTTGTTAAGATAACTCCTGCTCATGATCCTAATGACTTTGAGGTTGGACTTAGGCACAATTTACCTCAATTGAGAGTTATGAATGATGATGCGTCAATGAATGAATCTGCTGGAAAGTATTCTGGAATGGATAGATATGTAGCTAGAAAGCAGATTATTAAAGACCTTGAAAATCTTGATTTATTGATTAAGGTTGAAGATCATACTCACAATGTAGGAGAATGTTACAGGTGTAGTACTGTAATTGAGCCTATAATGTCAAAACAATGGTTTGTTAAGATGGAGCCTTTAGCAAAACCAGCAATTGAGGCAGTGAAAAAAGGCTCTATAGAGTTTGTGCCTGAAAGATTTTCAAAGATATATTATAACTGGATGGAAAATATACAGGATTGGTGTATTTCAAGACAGCTTTGGTGGGGGCATAGAATTCCAGCATATTACTGTTTAGAATGTGGATATATGATGGTTGAAAACGATATGCCTGATGTTTGTCCTAAATGTAACAGTACTAGAATAAAGCAGGATGAGGATACTCTTGACACATGGTTTAGTTCTGCCCTCTGGCCTTTTTCAACTCTAGGATGGCCTGAAGAAACAGAGGATTTAAAGTATTTCTACCCTACAAGTGTACTTGTTACAGGTTATGACATAATATTTTTCTGGGTAGCAAGAATGATATTTTCAGCATTAGAACATACAGATAAAGAGCCATTTAAACATGTTTTTATACATGGCATTGTAAGAGATGCTAAAGGAAGAAAAATGAGTAAATCCTTAGGCAACGGTATAGACCCATTAGAAGTAATTGATAAGTTTGGAACAGATGCATTAAGGTTTGCACTTACAATAGGTACTTCCCCGGGAAATGATATGAGATTTTCAGATGATAAAGTTGAGTTTAGCAGAAACTTTGCCAATAAAATCTGGAATGCATCAAGGTTTGTTCTTATGAATTTTGATGAAAATCTTGATTTTTCTAATGTGGATTCAGGTAAGTTTACCATGGCTGATAAATGGATAATGAGCAGAATAAACTCTCTTTCTAAAGATGTTACAGAAAATATGGAAAAGTTTGAACTTGGTATAGCACTGCAAAAGATATATGAGTTTATATGGGAAGAGTTTTGTGATTGGTATATTGAGCTTGTAAAGCCAAGACTTTATGACAAAGATTCTGATTCAAGACTTGAAGCTCAATATGTATTAAACTATGTACTGGGGGCATCCATGAAGCTTCTACACCCATTTATGCCATTTGTTACTGAAGAAATATATTCCTATCTTGTAAATGAAGATGAGAGTATAATGATTTCTAAATGGCCTGAATATGAGGAAAAGTATAATTATAAAGAAGAAGAAAAGAAAATGAGTCTTATAATGAGTGTTATTAAAAACATAAGAAATATGAGAGCTGAAATGAATGTTCCACCATCAAAAAAGGCAAAGACCATATTTGTTGCACCAGGTAATGAGGAACAAAAGATATTAGAAGAGGGAAGAGGATTTTTTAAAAACTTAGGTTTTAGTTCAGAAACTGTTATACAGTCTGATAAGACAGGTATACCTTCTGATGCAGTAACGTCTGTCCTTGCAGGTGTTGAAATATTTATTCCTTTAGAAGACTTAATAGATATTGAAAAAGAAATAGAAAGGCTTGAAAAAGAAATAGAAAATCTTCAAAAGGAGCTTGATAGAGTAAATAAAAAGCTTTCTAATGAAGGATTTGTTTCAAAGGCACCTAAAAAAGTAATTGATGGAGAACGTGAAAAGAAAGAAAAATACCAGGAGATGTATCAAAAAGTATCCGAAAGATTAAATAGCCTTAAAAAGTAACCAAAGACAAGGGGACGGTTCTCCTGTCTCACTTTTTAAAAAGTGAGACAGGAGAACCGTCCCCTTGTCTTTCCCATTTTTACCTGACTAAAATTTCATTGAGCTTCCCTGACCCCCCACCATGCTGCATAAACTCTTCTGCACTAAAGCCATAAGTTTCCTTAAGCCATTGAGAATCAGTTTCTCCAATATCTCCGAAAAAGAATTGATAATGAACTCCTTCAATTCCAAGCCCTCCTCCATTAGGTGCCCAAATCATATTTATGGTTTTGCCTTCATCTGTAATTGCTTCAATAATTACATTTTTGTAGGCACTGGAATATTCTCGGGGTAGCATTGCAGGATATGAGGCAATTGTATCAATAAATATTTTTATCTCTTCTTCTGTTAATTCAAATTCTACATCAGATTCATTAGATATATTTCGAACGTTTACATGAAGTATATTATTTAAGTCTTTATTAGTAATAAACTTCCATCCAATTATATCTTTTATTAAATCTCCTAGTTTTTCCGAGTGCAAGTATAATAAATCAGGATATTTACCTATAATAGTATCTTCTCCATTAGTGTTTTCGTGTACAATTTGTATGGAATGATTGTTTTTGCTGTTAAGATATATAGATAATCTAATATATTCTGCAGAAGTGTTTATTAATACAATATCAATTGAGCCATCAATTGTTTCTTGGAAATTGTATTTAACTGTTTCACTATCTACAACTTTTGCATTTTCAATTTCTCTAATTAACTGGCGTATGTTATCTTCGTCAACATCTATAAATCTTTTTAGTATACCAGCCGTTTCACCAAGTACTGTTATTAGCTTGCCTTCTGGTAGAATCAGTTTGTCATCATTAAATACAACATCGTTTGAATCTCGATGTTCTCCACCTAGTCTAATAATATCAGTGTATGAACCAAAACTTATCAACTCTTGAAACTGACTACTAGAAGGTACTTTATCAGAAACTGGATTTTTTGTAGAGGGTACTATCTCATTGTCTTTTTCGTTTGTAAAACTTTTATCTTCTAATTCAATATTATTAATTTCATTACAACCAACAACTGAAAAGGTTAAAATAATTATTATTAATAAAAAGGATAATTTCTTAAACATAGTTACTACTCCTTATTAAACATATTTTTAAAGTTATCCTAGTATCTTATAATTCTAGGATTTTTAATTCGAGATTTAAAACAATCGAGATAACCAAAAGATAGTAACATCTTTTGGTTATCTATAGTTTACTATTATAGGATTAAATAAGTCAAGTATACTTCTATCATAATCCAATTATTAGCTTCTAAATATTAAAAGCTAATAAAAGCTAATAAAAGCTAATAAAAGACAAGAAAGACAGGAGAACCGTCCCCTTGTCTTTTGAAAATGAAATATTTATAAGTAATACTTGCAAAAAAATATTTGATATGATATTATAATAATATATTTTAAAGCGTAATATTTTACTTGGCAATGAAGCTTTCTGGAGTAACCTTTTTAGGTAGGTGTCTCTAGAAGGCTTTTTGTATTTAAAAGGGCTAGTTTAGAAATTGGTATATGGAGGGGTGCTGCATGGGTTATGAGAAATTCGTTTTAGCTGGAGGAGATAAAAGTGCATTAATATCTGTGAAAAACGCTCTTACAGCCACTGGGTACACTTATATAGGTTATACAAAAGAATTATCTAATGTACTGCGGCTTATTAGAAAGTATACTCCTAATTTAATAATAATAGACATTAAAAGAAACTTTAGAAAACTAAGGGAAACGCTTAATATTATTGATGAAGAATTACTTTGTGGGTGTATACTTATTCTTGAGAATAGAGACGAAGAAATAATTAATTTTTTAAAAGAATCAAGGATATTAACATATGTAGTAAAGCCAGTTTTTGATGAAAACATTCTCCAGATAACTGAAATTTCAGTTATAAACTATTACAGGGTGTTAGAATATGAAAAAAAGCTTAAAAAGCTTAATGAAACTTTAGAAAGTAGAAAAATAGTTGAGAAAGCAAAGTGGATATTAGTTGAGGAAAATGGTTTATCTGAGGCCGAAGCTTACGAAACAATACAGAAAAAGAGTCGAGACAGCAGGATGCCTATGAAAAATATAGCAGAGGCATTAATATTGACAGGAGGAATGCGCAGGTAGAGGCACGGTGGCGATAAAGTTTAAAGGTGGATGTTTTAATTTAAATAGTAACTGTATTATAGAAAGAGGTGAATTTGAGCATTAAAACAGCATAAATGCAAGATTTAAAAAATAAACTTGCAAAAAAATTAAAAAAACTATTGCAATTATAAAAAATATGTGCTAGAATAAATATATAAATAAATTGAATATATTAAAGACATTAGTTTTTAAATCAAACAAATGTCTGTGGCCAGGACGCCATAATCTATAAAATATTATAGATTTATGGCGTTTTTTGTTATCAATAATAAAAAGTAATTGGCCTAAAAGCACTATTAAAAAATTAAGGAGTGGGTTTTATGAAAAAGCTAGAGATTATAACCAGACCTGAAAAGCTAGAAAGCTTAAAGGAACTTTTGAACAGCTATGGAAACTATGGAATGACTGTGAGTATGGTTTCAGGATGTGGACTTCAAAAAGGCAGAAAAGAAATATACAGAGGAGCAGAGTACAGTATAAATTTACTTCCAAAGGCAAAGGTTGAAATTGTACTTCCAGACAAAATTGTGGATGAAATTACAGACAAAATACTAGAAGCAGTAAAGACTGGCGAAGTAGGTGACGGAAAAATTTTCATCTATAATGTTGAAGATGCAATAAGAATAAGAACTAGAGAAAAAGGTGAAAAGGCAATAATAAAGTAAAAATTTATTAAAAAATAGAGTGTTAACTTATTTAAAAGAATTTTAGAAAGGTAGTGTTTATTATGAAAAAAAAGATAGCTTTAATGATTATTATTTTGACTGTTATTGTACCTGCATTTGCTTTTGCAGAGGCAGAAACAGATATGGTGGTAGCCATTGATACGATATGGATTTTAATAGCAGCATTTTTGGTTTTCTTTATGCAGGCAGGATTTGCAATGGTGGAGTCAGGTTTTACAAGAGCAAAAAATGCAAGTAACATAATCATGAAAAACCTAATGGACTTTTCCATAGGATCATTAATTTTCTTTGCAGTAGGATTTGGGATTATGTTTGGTGTAAGTAGAGGTGGATTTATAGGATCAAATGGATTTTTTGGTACAGGTAATATGGAGCATTTAGGGCTTGATGTACCTATTGAAGCTTTTATGATATTCCAGACAGTGTTTGCAGCTACGGCAGCAACAATAGTTTCAGGAGCCATGGCAGAGAGAACTAAATTTTCATCCTATATAGCATATAGTGCGGTAATCACTTTGTTTATCTATCCAATTGTAGGTCATTGGATTTGGGGTGGAGGCTGGCTGGAAGGATTAGGTTTTATAGACTTTGCCGGTTCAACAGTTGTACACTCAGTAGGTGCTTGGGCAGCCTTAGTAGGAGCGGCAATTTTAGGTCCTAGAATAGGCAAGTTCAATAAAGATGGCAAACCAAATGCCATACCTGGACACAGTATTACTCTTGGAGCATTAGGTGTTTTCATACTTTGGTTTGGATGGTTTGGTTTTAACGGAGGTAGTAGTTTAAGCGGTACTGATTCGGGAATTGCACACATTATTATGACAACAAATCTTTCAGCAGCGGCAGGAGCTTTTATGGTTATGGTTATAACTTGGATACGATATAAAAAACCAGATGTCAGTATGGCTTTAAACGGAGCTTTAGGTGGACTTGTTGCAATTACAGCAGGTTGTGAAGAAGTTGGTCTACTGGGAGCTATAGCAATTGGTTCAATGGCTGGATTTGTAATAGTATTTGGTGTTGAGTTTATAGAAAAAGCATTAAAAATTGACGATCCTGTTGGAGCTGTTACAGTACATGGATTGTGTGGTGCATTTGGAACTATAATGGTAGGTGTTTTTGCAACAGAGGGAGGACTTTTATATGGTGGCGGTTTTGAGCTTGTTGGGATTCAGGCTATAGGTGTTATTGCAGTAGCAGCATGGACATTAACAACAAGTTTTATACTCTTTAAGACGATTAAAGCTACAATTGGACTTAGAGTTAAGAAAGAAGAAGAAGAGTCAGGACTTGATATTGGAGAACATGGAGCAGAGGCTTATGCGGATTTTCATATGAAATCTACAGAAACTATAATTTAATAAATTATATAAAAATTCTCTGATTGAATTGATATATTAAAAGGCCAGGGCGCCAAAATCGTAAGATTTTGCTGCCCTTTCTTTATATAAAAATCAACTTATCAAGCAATGTAACTTAATTAAAAGGAAAGAGAGGGATTATTATGAGACAAATAGCTATTTATGGAAAAGGTGGAATTGGTAAATCAACAACAACTCAAAACCTTACAGCAGGATTAGCAGAAATGGGAAAACAGATAATGATTGTAGGATGTGATCCAAAAGCAGACTCAACAAGACTTGTCTTAGGGGGTTTAGCACAAAGAAGCGTATTAGATACATTAAGAGAAGAAGGTGAAGAAGTTGAACTTGAAAACATTATGAAGACGGGACTATTTAACATAAGATGTGTTGAATCTGGAGGTCCTGAACCTGGAGTAGGTTGTGCAGGAAGAGGAATTATTACCTCAATAAATATGTTGGAGAGTTTAGGAGCTTATACAGATGATTTGGATTATGTTTTTTATGATGTTTTAGGTGATGTTGTTTGTGGTGGATTTGCAATGCCAATAAGGGAAGGAAAAGCTAAGGAAATTTACATAGTTGCAAGTGGTGAATTAATGTCTCTATATGCTGCAAACAACATTTCAAAAGGTATTAATAAATATGCAAACACCGGAGGGACAAGGCTTGGAGGAATAATTTGTAACAGTAGAAAAGTTGATAACGAAAGTGACTTGCTGGAAAATTTTGCAAAGGAAATAGGAAGCCAGCTTATTTATTTTGTACCTAGGGACAATTTAGTGCAAAGGGCTGAAATTAATAAAAAAACAGTTATAGATTTTGCACCAGATGAAAATCAAGCTGATGAATACAGGGGACTTGCAAAAGCAATTGATGGCAATGACATGTTTGTAATACCAAAACCTATGAATCAAGATAGATTAGAGCAACTTATGATGGAACACGGAATCCTTGGCTAGATAAAAGGGGTTTTACAATAACTAACAAAAAATTACCAATAAAATAATTTAGGAAAGGGTGAAACCTATGTTAATGGTAAGAGCAATAGTTAGGCCTCAAAAAGTTACACAAATATTGTCGGAGTTATGTGATGCAGGTTTTCCAGCAGTGACAAAGCTAGATGTAATGGGGCGAGGTAAACAAAGAGGGGTTAAAGTAGGAGATGTTTTTTATGATGAGATACCTAAGGAAATGCTTTTGATGGTAGTAAAAGATGTAGATAAAGATGATGTTGTAAAAATAATCATGAAAAATGCAAAAACAGGGCAAAGAGGAGCTTTTGGAGATGGGAAAATTTTTATAAGTCCTGTTGAAGAGGTATATACCATAAGTTCTGGAACAAATGAGATGTAATATAGGCAAAATATCTTGAAAAAGGGGGATTTGTCATGAAAGAAATATTAGCAGTTATAAGAATGAACATGATTAATAAGACCAAAGAAGAATTGGTTAAGCAGGGATTTTCTTCATTGACTTGTAAAAGGGTTCTTGGGAGAGGAAAGAAGAAAGTGGATTATTCCATAATAGAAAATTTGATTTTTGAAAGTGAAATACCATCTCCTAAGATTGCAGAAACAATTTCTGAAATTCACAGGCTTATACCAAAGAGAATGTTGTCAGTTGTAGCTAAAGATGAAGACGTACAAAAGGTAGTAGATACAATAATAAGTATTAACAGCAGTGGAAAACCAGGGGATGGGAAAATATTTGTTGTTCCTATTACTGAAGTTATAAGGATAAGAACAAAAGAAAGTGGAGAAATAGCCATTTGACGAGGTGATTATATATGAAAAAGAAAATTGACAAAATAGTTGAAAATTATCCTGCAGCTGTTTTTAAAAACAGAAAAGAACACATTATTGTTAAGGATAATAATACCGAGGAACCTCAGAAAATCAAGGCAAATACAAGGACAGTTCCCGGGATAATAACAAACAGAGGATGCTGTTATGCAGGTTGCAAAGGGGTTGTTTTAGGACCTTTAAGAGATGCAGTTGTTTTAACCCATGGTCCTATAGGATGTGGTTACTACACATGGGGAACTAGAAGGAATAAAGGAAGAACAGAAGGTGATGAAAAAAACTTTTTAAACTACTGTTTTTCTACCGACCTTCAAGAGAGCGATATAGTATTTGGAGGAGAGAAAAAACTCAAAAAAGCTATTAAAGAAGCAGTTGAAATATTTGAGCCTAAAACTATATTTATATGTTCCACATGTCCAGTAGGATTGATTGGTGATGACATACATTCTATTGCTTCAGAAGCAGAAAAGGAATATGGAATAAAGGTAGTTTCATTTAGCTGTGAAGGATATAAAGGAGTCAGCCAATCAGGAGGCCATCACATAGCAAACAATGGTTTAATAAAACATATTATTGGAACTGGTGAGAAGGTAGTTGGAAAATTTGCTATTAACATCTTAGGTGAATACAACATTGGTGGAGATGGATGGGAAATAGAGAGGATTTTAAGAAAAATTGGCTATGAAATAGTATCTTTAATACCTGGAAATGGAACGGTGGAAGATTTAAAAAGTGCTCATAAGGCAGATCTTAATATAATTCAATGTCATCGTTCAATTAACTACATTGGAGAAATGATGGGAACTAAATACGGTCAGGATTGGATAAAAGTAAATTTTATTGGAGTAAAAAGCACAATAAAAAGTCTTAGAAACATAGCTAAATACTTTGATGATTCTGATCTCATAGCAAGAACCGAAGCTGTCATTGAAGAAGAACTTAAAGAGATAACTTATAAACTTGAAGAATATAAAAAAATGTGTGAGGGAAAGACTGCCGCCTTATTTGTTGGAGGGTCAAGGGCACATCACTATCAACATATTCTAAAGGACTTAGGAATCAAGACAATTTTAGCAGGTTATGAGTTTGCTCACAGAGATGACTATGAGGGTAGAGAAGCACTTCCTGATATAAAAGAAGATGGAGACAGCAAAAACATAGAAAACCTTGAAGTTACTAAAGATCCTGAAAACTATAAGTTGTTTTTGACTAAAGAGCAATATGAGAAGCTTAAAGATGAAATTTCTTTAAATTATTATTCAGGAATGATAAAGGAAATGGATAATGGAAGTATTGTAGTTGATGACTTGAATCACTATGAGACAGAAGAACTTTTGAAAATTTTAAAGCCAGATATATTCTGTTCAGGTATAAAGGATAAATACATAGCTCACAAAGCAGGAATATTTTCAAAACAACTACATTCATATGATTACAGCGGTCCTTACGCAGGGTTTAAAGGTTCAGTTATTTTTGCAAGAGACATTGCAATGGGTATTACCACTCCAGCGTGGGATATGATAACTCCTCCATGGAAAACCCAGCCCATGCTTGAGGGAAGCTATATAGGAGGGAATTAATATGTTAGATTATACTCCAAAAGAATACGTCAACAGAAAAGGTTTAGTAATAAATCCAGCCAAAACATGTCAGCCTGTAGGGGCCATGTATGCAGCATTAGGCATCCATAAATGTCTTCCCCATAGTCATGGTTCACAAGGATGCTGTGCTTATCACAGAAAATTTCTAACACGAAATTTTAGAGATCCAGTAATGTCCTCTACAAGCTCTTTTACAGAAGGGTCATCAGTTTTTGGTGGTGGATCAAATTTAAAAACATCAATAAAAAATGTTTTTACTATATACGATCCAGATGTTATAGCAGTTCATACAACTTGTCTTTCAGAGACAATAGGTGATGATGTACCTACTTATGTTATGCAGGCAAAAGTTCCTGAAGGAAAAATAGTGATTCATGCTAATACACCAAGTTACAAAGGATCTCATATTACAGGATTTTTAAATATGGTTAAAGGAATGGTTAATTATTTAGCTCAAAATACTGAAAAACCAAATGGGAAAATAAATGTAATACCTGGTTTTGTAAATCCTTCAGATATGAGAGAGATAAAGAGAATACTCAAGGAAATGGGAGCAGAGTTTATTATGTTTCCCGATACAAGTGGTGTATTAGATACTCCCGTTACTGGAAAGTATGAAATGTATCCTAAAGGAGGAGCAAAAGTTGAAGACATTAAAGATTCAGGTAATTCTCTTGCCACAGTTTCATTAGGAAGATTTGCATCTTCTGATGGTGCATTTGAGCTTGAAAAGAAATGTAAAGTACCTCCAAAGGTTTTAAAAACACCTATTGGAATAAAAGCTACAGACGAATTTTTAATGGAAGTGTCAAATGTTACAGGCAAAGATATTCCAGAAGAAATTGAAGAAGAACGAGGGCAGGTAATAGATGTAATGGTAGATTGTCATTACCATTACCACGGTAAAAAAGTTGCAATATCAGGAGACCCAGATATTGTAATTGGACTTACAGAATTCGCTATAAGCATGGGGATGATACCTAAATATGTTTTGACAGGAACACCTGAAAAGGCCTTTGAAAAAGAAATAGAAGAAATGCTTGAAGAAGCAGGAGTTGAAGGAAAAGTTAAGAGCGGAGGAGATCTTTTTACACTTCACCAGTGGATGAAGGAAGAGCCGGTGGATATAATGCTTGGCACTACTCATTCAAAATATATTGCAAGAGCTGAAGATGTTCCCTTTGTTAGAATTGGTTTTCCAATACTAGATAGAAGTGTTCACTCATACATGCCTATTGTGGGGTACAAAGGTGCAATGAGAATAATAGAGCTAATTAGTAATGCATTATTAGACAGACAGGACAGAGATGCTTTAGACGAAGATTTAGAACTTATCATGTAGTTAAAGAAAAATACATTATGGTTGATGCTTTTAGAGCTTTTCTTTAAGCTCTAAAAGCAAAAATCTTAAAAACTATTTAAGATCAAAAGTTGAAAAATTTCTGTATTAACCATAAGAAAGGAGAGGAGCTTTTATGGCAAAGGGAAATGATATTTTAAAAGATAGAAAAGAGTTTATATGTTATAAATCCCAAAAGGAAGAGGGCAGCATTAAATGTGAAAAAGACAGTGTTGCAGGTTCAGTAAGCCAGAGAGCTTGTGTATATTGTGGAGCAAGGGTTGTATTAAATCCAATAACTGATGCCTTTCACATTGTACATGGACCTATCGGATGTGCTGCCTACACATGGGATATCAGAGGTAGTCTTTCTAGTGGTTCAGAAATATACAGGAATAGTTTTTCAACTGATTTGAGAGAACACGATGTTGTTTTCGGGGGAGAGAAAAAACTTACAGGGGCAATTGATGAAATTGTAGATAAGTATAAACCTAAGCTTATATTTGTATATGCAACATGTATAGTTGGAGTTATTGGAGATGATATTGACGCAGTATGTAAAATGGCAGAAAAGAAATACGGAATAAGGGTCATACCTGTTAAATCCAGTGGGTTTGCAGGAAACAAATCAATGGGGTATAGGGCAGCAGGAAAAGCATTATTAAAGCTTATGGGGGATGATTTACCAGAAAAAGAAAAAGGGATAAATTTTCTTGGAGACTTTAACCTAGCAGGTGAAATGTGGATTATAACGGGATATTTAAGGAGCATTGGTATAAATGTAATAGCTAAAATAACAGGGGACTCTACTTACAAGGAGATATTAGAAGCTCCTAAAGCATCTTTTAACATTGTGCAGTGTGCAGGTTCGATGACAAGTCTTGCTAAGGAAATGGAGAAAAAATACAATATTCCTTTTGTAAAGGTTAGTTTTTTTGGATTTGAAGATACTTGTACATCAATTTTGACAATAGCCCAAAGATATGGAGACAAAGAAATGATAAAACGGGCTGAAAAGCTTATTAATAGTGAAAAGGCTAAATATGGACTAAAAATTTCAGCCTTAAGAGAAAGATTAAAAGGCAAAAAAGCTGCTATCTATGTAGGTGGTGGATTTAAAGCAATTTCTTTAATAAAACAGTTTAATGATTTAGGAATAAAATCAGTTGTTGTAGGAACTCAGACAGGAAGAAAAGACGAATATGAGGTACTAAAAAGCATTAGTGATGAAGGAACAGTCATACTTGATGACACAAATCCAGCGGAACTAGAAAAATTCATAAAAGAGAAGGAAGCGGATCTTTTGGTTGGAGGTGTAAAGGAGCGGCCTTTAGCATACAAGTTAGGCCTTGCATTTTGCGACCACAACCATGAAAGAAAGCATCCACTATGCGGGTTTGAAGGTGCTTTAAACTTTGCAAAGGAATTAGATCTTACCGTAAACAGTCCAGTATGGGAATTTGTAAAATCCTCTTAGAATATAGGAAGTGATCAATATGAAAAACAAAAATTTTGTAAACTTAAATATAAATCCATGTAAAATGTGTATGCCGATGGGCGCTGTAATGGCACTTAAAGGAATAGAAAACAGCATGATAATACTTCATGGTTCTCAAGGATGTAGTACTTATATAAGAAGACATATGGCAGGACACTATAATGAACCAATAGATGTGGGGTCATCTTCATTAAGTGAAGAGGGTACTGTTTATGGAGGAGAAGCAAATCTAAAAAAGGGACTTATAAATATGATAAAGCTTTATAGTCCATCCATTATAGGAGTTGCCACTACTTGCCTTGCAGAAACAATTGGAGAGGACATAAAAAGAATTACAGAAGAGTTTAAAAAAGATAATATGATTGTTTCTAAAAAGGCAGTGGAAATAGTGCCAATATCCACACCAGGTTATGGAGGAACTCAGTTTGAGGGCTTTTATGGGGCTCTTACAAGCATTGTGAAAAGTCTTTCGGATGATAAAACAAAAAATGAAAGTATAAATATTATTACAGGATGTTTAAATCCTGGAGACATTAGAAACATAAAAAGCATACTTGACCAATTTAAAGTAAAGTACACTATCTTACCAGATGTTTCTGATACATTAGACTCTCCTTATAAAAAAGAGTATAAAAAGATACCCCAAGGAGGTACAAAAATTGAGGATATAAGGAAAATGGCTGGAGCCAAGGCAACTATAGAAATGGGGATGACTGTTACTGGTAATATTTCTCCAGGTGAATATTTATCAGATAAATATAAGGTACCTCTTCATAGATGTCCCTATCCAATAGGCATAAGAAATACAGATGTTTTTTTAGAGACAATTTCAAAAATCACAGGAAAGAGAACACCAAAAAAACTCTTAGAAGATCGTGGTAGGTTACTTGATGGGATGATAGATTCCCATAAGTTTAACGGTGAGGGAAGGGCTGTTATATTTGGAGATCCAGAGATTTCTTATGGAGTTGGAAGACTTTGTCTGGAAAATGGAATAAAGCCTTTGCTTATAGCTACAGGTTCTTCTAATAAATCAATAACTGAGCTTTTGAAAAAAGAAAAGCATACGCCTTTGGTTATTGATGATACTGATTTTGATACAATTAGAAAACATGCTGTAGAACTTAAAGCAAATTTACTTATTGGAAATTCTGATGGAAAATTTATAACTGAAAGAGAAGGTATTCCTTTAGTGAGAATTGGTTTTCCTATACATGACAGAGTTGGAGCACAAAGATCTAACATTGTAGGATATAATGGATCATTAATGCTTCTTGACAACATGACCAATACTCTTTTAGAAAACAAATATAATAAGTACAGAAAAGAGATGTACGGTAAGTATTTTTCAGAAACAGTAAAAAAAGAGGAGACTATTACTGCAAAAGAAAAGACTTTATCACATCCTTGTTTTTCAGGGGGAGCCTGTAAGGTAGCTAGAATGCATATACCTGTTGCACCTTCTTGTAATATTAAGTGTAACTACTGTAACAGAAAATACGATTGTATGAATGAAAGTCGACCAGGAGTTACAAGTGAGGTGTTGTCCCCTAAAGAAGCTCTGGATAAATATTTGACCCTAAAAGAAAAAATGCCTAACTTAAAAGTTCTTGGAATTGCAGGACCAGGTGATGCTCTAGCCAATTTTGAAAACACAATAAAATCATTAGAACTTATAAAAGAAGTAGACCCTGAAGTTATATTTTGTCTTTCTACAAATGGTTTAATGCTTCCTTACTATGCTGATAGAATAATTGAAGCTGGTATTTCCCATATTACAGTTACAATAAATGCAGTGGATCCAGAAATAGGAAAGAAGATATATAGTGAAGTTAACTTTGGAGGGAAGAAACTTGTTGGTAAAAAAGCAGCTGAGTTTTTAATCGGAAATCAACTATCAGGACTGTCCTATATGGCTTCAAAAGGAATAGTTTGTAAAGTAAACATTGTAATGATAAAGGGTATAAATGAAAGGCACATTGAAGAAGTAGTCAAGGAAGTAAAGAGTCGAGGAGTTTTTATAAGCAATATTATGCCCCTTATTCCTGCAAAAGGAAGTTCTTTTGAAAACATGCCTCAAACAAATAATAGAGAACTTGGAGAAATGAGAAAAAAATGTGAAAAGTATTTAAAACAGATGTATCACTGCAAACAGTGCAGAGCAGATGCTGTTGGGATTTTAGGAAAGGATGTCTCTTCCCAATTTTCAAAGAGTGCATGTAGTAGCTTAAAAAGTAATAAGGAGTACACCTTTGCAATTGCAACAGAGTCAGGAATGATTATCGACAAGCATTTTGGACATGTTGATGAGTTTTATATTTATAGTTCTAAAAAGGGTGAAATAAAATTCATTGAAAAAAGAAGTATTGAAAAATATTGTACTGGAGTATCTGATTGTGATGATGAGGACTCTAAAATTGACAGACTTATAAAAACTATAAATGATTGTGATGCTGTGTTGGCATTAAGAGTTGGTTACAGCCCTCAAAAGAAAATGCTAGAAAAGGGGATAAAAGTAATACAGACATGTGGTTCAATTAAAGATGGGGTAAATTATGCAATTGAAGTGCTTGAGAAAAAAGAAACTTGTAAAACGGTAATATAAAAGGAGAGGATTTTATGCAAAAGCCTAAGTATCATGTATTTGTCTGTTCAAGTTCTAGAATTAATGGACAGCAAAAAGGTTATTGTTATTCAAAAGAATCGGTCGAGGTTATACAAACATTTATTGAAGAAATTGATAGCAGAGAACTTAATGATGAAGTCATGATTACAAATACTGGTTGTTTGGGTATCTGTAATTCAGGTCCAGTTGTGGTTGTTTATCCAGAGGGTGTCTGGTATAAGGAAGTTACTCCTGACGATGTAGAAGAAATTGTAGAGTCACATTTTGAAAATGGCATAAAGGTTGAAAGACTTTAAATATAAACCACAGAGGTTTTTTATTTAAAGACAGTGAGGGATGTAATATGAGAGCAATTATAATTAGTTTATTGGGAGTAACTTTGTGTTTTATTTTTTTAATAGGATGTAATGCTTTTTCTAAAGATGATAATTTTGAAGAAATAACTGTATTAGCAGCTGGAAGTCTTACAGAAAGCCTTACTGAAATAAAGGAAAACTTTGAGAATTTACAAGAAGAAAGTGTAAAAATAAATATAAATTTTGCAGGAAGTCAAACATTAAAGACCTATATTCAAAGAGGGGAAAAGGCAGATGTTTTTTTAAGTGCAAATTTAGAATACATGGATGCACTAGTTGAAGAGGGTTTTGTTGATAAATACAGTGTTTTTGCAAAAAACCGTCTTGTTTTAATAAAAAATAACAAGAGTAAATACAAAGTAGAAAGCTTAGAAGATCTATATAAGGAAGGACTTAACATTGCAGCAGGAAATAAAAGTGTTCCTGTGGGAAGCTATTGGAATGAGTCTCTTGAGATAGCTCTCAAAAACAAAATTATATCCAACTATGAAAAATCAAAAATTTTAAGCAATATAGTTACAGAAGAGCTTAATGTTAAAGATGTAGTAAGTAAAGTTTTATTTGGAGAAGTTGACGTAGGGGTGGTTTATAGAACTGATGTAACAGAAGGGATAAAAAATGAAGTTGAGATAATTGAGTTGGAAATATTCAATGACCTCTATGCAAAATATCCAATTGCATTAATTATTGGAGATCGGGAAAGTGGATTATCAGAAGAGTTTTATGAATTTATTTTATATGAGAGTAAGGATGTTTTAAAAAAGTATGGTTTTATTGTGGACTGACTTTTAGGAGATGATAATATGTTTAAAACAGGAGAAAACATTATAAAAATAAATAAAAAAGCAATGGTTGAAGTAAAAAGAGAAAGAAAAGTAATGAGCCAACATAAGTCATTGCAACTAGAATCTATTATGCTTTTTTTTATTGCAATATTCATAGTTATTTATGTAGCCATCACTGTACTCCCAATTTTATCAATAATAAGAGTAGCTGATTTTAAAGATTTTGGGAAAACTATTACCAACAGACAAAATATTGACGTTATATTATTAAGTCTATCAACTGGTATATTATCATCTATATTTATTTTTTTACTAGCAACTCCTGTTGTATATTATTTGACATTTAAAAAGAGTTTTTTATCTAAGATTTTAGATGTCTTTGTAAGTATTCCTACAGTTTTACCACCAGCAGTTGCAGGTATTGGACTTCTTTTGGCATTTGGAAGACAGGGAATTTTAGGGGGAGTGTTATCAAGGTTTGGTATAGTTATTTCTTTTACACCTTTAGCCGTGATAATTGCACAGTTTTTTGTAGCATCTGCATTTTATATTAAAATTTTTAAAGCTGGAGTTGAATCTATAGCACCAGAGGTTTTAGAGGCATCATATGTTTTTGGTGCAGGGAAAATAGAGACTTTTATTAAAATGGTAGTTCCAATGCTGAAAAAAAATATAGCATCTGGGCTTCTTGTATCATGGGCACGGGCAATGGGAGAGTTTGGTGCAACTATTACTTTTGCAGGAAACGTTATGGGACGTACAAGAACTATACCACTTCAAATATATACATATATGCAGACAGATATTAAATCGGCAGCACTTCTTTCTGTAGTAATGTTTATAATTTCATTTGTAGTACTCTACTTTACAAAAGTATGTTTAAAGACTGAAGAAATCTAATAGAAATATTTTTAATCAGGAGGTGGTTTTATGTCTTTTAAATTAGATAATGGCAGAATAAATATAGTGGACAGAACTTTGCCTGAAATATTTACAGAAAAACAACATGGCAAAAGACTTGAAATAATTTATTTATGCTGGCTTTTAAAGGATGTAGGAGTGGATTATTTTGAAATTAATACTACTATTCAAAAACTTATTGGAAAGCTTCCAGCAGGACTTGATTTTATATACAGGATTGAAAATGAAGAAGATGCAAAAAGATGTATTGATAGCCACGTGAAAAAATGTGTTATATCTTTAGACTTAATGAAAAGATTAGACTTACTTAATCTTTTAAAAAAACATAATGTAAGTATTACTATTGAATATCCAGTAAATGAATTTGAAGAATTGTTTAAAATAAAATATTTAGATAAAAATATATTAGAAAAACATATTAGTTATATTAGAATAACAGGTCTGGATACATTTGTAATTCCTAAGTGGATAAATGAGATAAAAAATACAGAAAAAAAATTTAAACTTAAGGTAAATTTATGTCCTCAAAATGAGTTTGGAGAGGCAACTGCCCTTTGTATAGAAGGTATTATGAACAATATACACTTTATAACAACATCCTTTACTGGCTATGGGAGAGAAAATGGATATGCACCCTTAGAAGAAGTTTTGCTGGCACTAAAAGTTTTATTAAACAGAAAAAGCAAAATTAATTTAAGCAAATTATCTCAAATAGCTTCATTTTATTCAACAATAACTGGCAGGATAATACCTGAAAATAAACCTGTAATTGGGGAAGGGATTTTTAAATATCAATCAGGGATACATGCAGATGGTATAGAAAAAAACCCAATAACATATGAGCTTTTTGCCCCTTGTTTTGTTGGGCAAAATAGAACATTGACAATAGGTAAACATTCAGGAAAAAGAGCAGTTCAAAAAAAGCTTAAAGAATTGGGTATAAAATGTAGAATTGAAGAAGCGGCAGAAATATTAGGGCTAATTCGAGAAAAGAGTGTTGAAAACAAGAGGGATCTTTTTGATCAAGAAATTATAGATATTTATAAAGAAAATGTTAAAAAACTTATTATGGCTTGATAGGGAGTGGTGATTGTGTTGATTAAAATAGTTGATACAACCTTGCGAGATGGAGAGCAAAGAGCAGGTGTGGTTCTTAGGAAAAATGACAAGATACAGATAGCAAAAATGCTAGATTATATGGGTGTATACCAGATTGAAGCAGGTATTCCTGCAATGGGGGGAGAAGAAAAAAATAGTATTTATGAAATTATGGGACTTGGTTTAAAAAGCAGGATTTCTGCATGGAATAGAATGAATATAAATGATATAAAAGAATCAATTGACATAAACCCTCATATAATGCACATTTCAGTACCATCATCAGATATTCAGATACAACATAAGTTTGGAAAAGATAGAGAATGGGTGCTAGAAAATATGATGACATGTGTAAACTATGCAAGAGAAAAAGGTTTTGAGGTTACTTTGGGATTAGAAGATGCATCAAGGGCGGACTTTAATTTTATTCTAAGTATAATTACCTATGCTTATAAATTAGGAGTAGAAAGAGTTAGATACGCAGATACTGTAGGTATACTTTATAGAAATAAAATATATCAGGATATTCAAATTATAAAAAAACATTTTAGAAATATAAAACTTGAAATTCACACCCATAATGACCTTGGAATGGCTGTTTCAAATTCAATAGGAGCTGTTAGAGGAGGGGTGGAATTTGTGGATTGTACTATTGGAGGTATTGGAGAGAGGGCTGGAAACTGTGATTTTTTAAAATTTGTAATATCAGCAAAGGGGCTTTTGGGAAGCTGTAAAAAATACAATGTTAAAGAAATAAATAGAATTCAAAAATCCATTCTTAAAATTATAGATAGACAATATGAAGGTTCTTCTGTCTGTTAATCTTATTGTAAGACTTTACCTTCTATAAGGTGAAGTTGCACTTATAAATTTTCAGGTGGAGTTGAGTCTTCACCTGAAGCCTCGATGTTTAGCTTTATCTAAACGAGTTCACCGTCTATTTTGAAGGACAAAATTCCGATGATTTAACGGGTTCTGGATGATGAGAATTGGATGTTATTTCTTATCCATGACTAATAATATATGCACCCTGTCTTTTACCTAGCGTGGATATTTTAAAATAAATATGATAAACTAATTTAAAGTTATTTTTTAAAAATAAGGGTGATAAAATTATGAAATATGGGTTTGTTAGATTAGGATCAGCTGTCCCAAAGCTTAAGGTGGCAGATTGTGAATATAATTCTAGTGAAATTATAAATGTTATAAAAAAAGGTGAAGAAAAAGGTATTAAGATTCTTGTCTTTCCCGAACTTTCTATAACCTCTTACACATGTGGTGATTTATTTTATCAGGATGCACTTCAAAAAGATGCATTTAAGTGTTTATATAAAATACTAGATGAGACAAAAGATTTAGAAATAATATCTTTACTTGGAATTCCTGTCTTAAAGGATAATCAGCTATTTAATTGTGCAGTTGTTATACAAAAGGGAAAGGTGCTAGGAATTGTACCTAAGACATACATACCTAATTACAGTGAATTTTATGAAGGAAGATGTTTTTCCTCTGCTAAGAATTCCATATGGGATACTGTTAATATTTTCAATGAGGAAGTGCCTTTTGGTGCTGATTTGTTATTTGAAGACAAAGAAAATAAGGATCTTTGTTTTGGCATCGAAGTATGTGAGGACTTGTGGTCGGTTGCACCTCCAAGCTGTTTTCAAGCTATGCATGGGGCTACAATTATCTTTAATTTATCTGCTAGCAATGAAATAGTAGGAAAGTATGAGTACAGAAAAGAACTTGTTAATCAGCAATCTGCAAGATGCATAGCGGGTTATGTCTATAGTTCTTCTGGCATAGGAGAATCAACAACAGATTTGGTTTTTGGTGGACACTGTATTATATCTGAGAATGGGACAAATCTTTGTGAATCAGAAAGATTTGTTGAAAATCAGCTAATATATTCCGAAGTGGATCTTTTAAAAATTATCAATCACAGACGTAGAAATACAAGCTATATGGAGTATGGATATTTAAAAGACATGAAATTTAGGAAAGTTCAATTTGAATTAAAACATGTTGAGGCAGAAAGCATTAACAGGTATGTACCACCTCATCCTTTTGTTCCTTGTGATACAGGAGCAATAGATAAAAGATGTAGTGATGTTTTTAGAATTCAAACAACTGCTCTTGCAAAGAGAATGAAACATGCTAAAATAGAGAAAGCAGTCCTTGGTATATCTGGTGGGCTTGATTCTACTCTAGCTCTTTTAGTGACTGTTAAAACTTTTGATTACCTTAAACTATCAAGAAAAAATATCATTGCTGTTACAATGCCAGGATTTGGAACTACTGATGAAACATATAAAAATGCTGTAGAACTTATTAAATCATTGGATGTAACTATGGAAGATATAGATATAAAAACAGCGTCCTTGCAACATTTTAAAGACATTGGACATGACCCTAAAATCCATGATGTAACATATGAGAACGTCCAATCACGTGAAAGGACACAGATTATTATGGACATTGCAAACAAAGAGGGGGGATTTGTTGTAGGCACTGGTGATATGTCAGAGCTGGCTTTAGGATGGTGTACCTACAATGGAGATCATATGTCTATGTATTCTGTAAATTCAGGCATACCAAAGACTCTTGTAAGTTATTTAGTAAGTTGGGCAGCAGATAATGTTTTAAATAAAAAAGTAGAGGGTGTATTAAAAAAAATTCTTGAAACACCTATATCACCAGAGCTTCTTCCACCTGACCATGTTGGGAAAATCAAGCAAAAAACAGAGGATTTAATAGGTCCATATGAACTTCATGATTTTTTTCTTTATCATATGTTGAGATATGGGGCTACACCTTCAAAAATATTATTTCTTGCAAATAAGGCATTTGTTGATAAATATGCAGAGGATGAAATAAAAAAATGGCTTACATTTTTTCTAAAGAGATTTTTTAGCCAGCAATTTAAAAGGTCTAGTATGCCTGATGGGCCAAAAGTAGGTACAATAAGTCTTTCACCTAGAGGGGATTGGCGCATGCCAAGTGATGCACAGGTTAATTCTTGGATTAATGAACTAAATAATGAATAGGCATTTACAACTAAAAATATTATTATCACGATATTAAGTAGGCATAATATAAAATAGACTCCACCTTTTAGAAGATGGAGTCTCAAAAATAGATAAGTTATTTAGCTTATTAGAGAAGAATCAAACACCTCTACTTCTATGTCATGATATTCATTGGTAAATATGCCAATAAAATTACCTTCTGAATTATTTAAGGTTACTGAGAGCGTAGCATCTTCTCCTTTAAATACAAACACTTTTCTGCTCGTTAGCCACTCATCTGGTACTGGCTCAAAGTCGCTACCATATATGAAACCAAATTTGATGATGAAATCAGGTATTGTTAAAATGTATTCATTATCTACTACATGTTGCTCAACACTGTTAATATCAATCTCACATTTTAAGTGCAAACGAGATCTACCATTTTCATCAATGGGTGTTATAGTCCAATTGTTATTGTTATTTGATGTAAAACTTAAAGATTCATTTTGAGAAAGAGCATTTCTATCAATCTTAGATCCCTCAATTTCAACAGGAATAACACTTAGTGGTAATGTTTCCTCGAAAATAATTTTGTCTACATCTGCACCTGATCCAGGAATAATTACATTTAATCCTGTAATAAATGAGTTGAATGCCTCTGTTATCTGGTTATTATTTAATGGTTTTGAGAAATCAACCGTGTTACTTAAATTGTTTTCAGGGTCAATCGATACATCATAGGCTCCTTCTTTTATATCAAATAATTGATTAGCTGTAATTTCACTGTTGTTATATAATGAAAGGTCGTAAAATAACATATTTGTGTTAAAAGAGCTAAGGGTTTCGGAATAAAACTTAGCGTAATCTAAAGGATGATTTTCTGAAGATTTTCCTGTATATATTGCGGGCTGGCTATTGTTATAATGCAAAAACTGAATATTAGAATCTAAATATGAACTTGTATTAGGATTGTTTGCTGACAACACTAATGAATAGTTTGAAACATTTTCACTTTCAAAAATAGAATAAAATGATTTTCTTAAAGCATCTCCTAAGTTATTGTCAGTAGTCTCTCTATGTTCAATATTCTCTATTAGTTGTAAAAGATCCTGATATTCATCATTTAAGTTATAAAACTTAAAATCTTCATCTGTTAATTCCTTATGGGCGTAGGGAATTATTCCTACAGAAATATCATCCTCACCTTCTAAATTTGACAAAATATCATTTACTATAATGTCTTTGTAAGTATTTAATTCTGAATAATACGTGTAGATGGTCTCGGGTATTGTATTGTTTGTTTGTATTTGGTGTTTAAAAGTAACATCACTTGTAACATCTATTTTGTCAGCTATGAAACTTCCGTGGTAAGTATTTCCGGTGCTTAAAAAAAGTAATTCTCCATTTGGTGCAAGAGCCATTCCGGATATGGATGATGCCGCACTTTTAAAGAGTATGTCTCCTTCTATAGAATAAAGGTTTAAATTATTAATCTCAGATGTTACATTACTGCCTTCAATTAATATATCTCCTCTTGCGGTTATAAAAGCATCTTCTAATCCTTCAATATTTTCTAAACTGATTTGAAGGTTACCATCAAAGAACATGTCTGATTTAATTTCAAAAAGACCTCCCTGTGTGGGATGATTATCATTAGTTATAACAAAGGTCATAAAACCATTTGGAGGAGGATTTGGATTTTCAGATTGATATCTGATATTTACGAACTCGTGGTCAGGCATACTAACATTGTGATTTGCACCACCTGTAAATATGCTGTCAGTTGTTTTATATACTGCATGGTAGCCTGCTGCATGTGCTTCTTGAGAATCAGAGACTAGTTTGTTAGCAAACTGATTATTAAATAAATCTATAAGCTCATCTTTTGTTATATGCAAATCAGGATCTACTTGCATATCTATTAGCTCTTGTGCATTACCTCCTGTTGCTATTATCTCTGAAGCTTCAAGAGAACCTGGACCATATGTTCCATCTTCAAGAGGTGTTCTTATTGAGATATGACCTGCTGTGGAGTTAAATACATCATCTGATCTGATTTTACCATCAAAAACAACAGAGCCTCCGCTTACATCCATATCTGTAAAAGAGTACAGTAAATAATCCAAGCCTGATAACAATGGGTTTTCTACCTCAACAATATTTGATGATGAATCCACAAGAATAAGTAATTGTTTTTCTCTATCTTCTTCTGTAACAATATAACTTCCAGGATTCTTATATGTTATATCAAGACGACTTGAATCACTTTTGTGTAATTCTAAATAATTGTTATTATTAGGCCAGTTTTTAACTTTATAGGGATCAGAGTTGTATTCAAGCGATAAAGACAAATCAGAAATTGTTGGCTGTGGATGCGGCGCTTCAATAAAAATATTGTCCTGTGGCGTTGAATAAGCTGTCTTATCATCATTAATTAAATATTGTAGATGATTGTTACTACCCTCTAATACGATATTTTCATTAGTTGACAATGTTGCGTTAACCAATACTTCAAATCTATTTGTTCTATAACTACTGAATTCATTTGTCAGTTCAATTTGATGAAATATAAGTTCATCTAAATTTCCTTGGAGTAAAGTTTTATCATTTTCTTGTACAACAGAAAACTCCTTATAATATGTATTTATTATTGAAGAATCAATAGGGTTTATTTCGTTAATTCTTGCGTTGTAAGTTGTTTCGTTGTTTATTAAGTCTGAAACTTCAGCTTGAAAAGGCATTGATATGTTGAAATTTGTATTAAAATTATGATTTTCGATTGATATGTTTTTATCGTGTATATCACTTGCTATTGTATCGAATACATCAGTTAACTGGTTTGCACTTTCAACAGATATATATGGTTTGTTATTATGTTCATAAGCTTCTAAAATGCCACCAAGTTTGTTGTATATTTCATGTCCAGTGTCATCAAGCATAAAACCAGGTAAATATGAAGAAATATTAAGTTCTGTATCATCTCTAATCATTTTTGCCATAGCATAAGCATATTCGTTTGGATATGAAAGATTATGAGATATTCTATGAACTCCTCTTCTTAGTCTGTCAAAGGGTAAACGTGTTACTAATTCATCCCCATGCATAACATTTTCTAGAAAATAATTATAATTAGAGCTGTTTTCATTTACATAACGAAATCCAGATATTGAATCGAAATAATCCTGACTTCTTCCGTTAACTGTTGCATAGCCCAAACGATTACGACTAAAGTCTACAGTACTAAAGTTTGAATCACCATCTGATTTAAGTATCATATATTTTGAAGAACCTTCATTAGGTGAGTTTTTAAGAGTGTGATAAGCAACTCTTAATGCATCTCCTATATTTGTTCCTGAGGCAGTTTCTGTAGCAAGAATAACACGAAGGTCATCTGTGACTTGAGAACTTAGTGTGTTGTAATCTTCTTTTGCATTCAATAATTTGCCTCCAGTAGCTTGTCCATAGTACTCTTCGGGATTCGCATAACCTGCAAAGGGAATAACGACAATATTAACGTTTGGATTATCTTTAAATTTGTCAATAAATTTTTGTGACGCTAATCTTAATTGACCTATTCTACCACTTAGTGCCATACTTGCAGATACGTCAAGCAGCAGTGCAATTTCAACAGTATCATTATGACGATCACGCTCAAGCTCGTTCTCATGTACAGTATATTTAATTTCAATTTCATCACCTTCGTCAGCATTAATATGATTTGTATATTCACTGTCACCAATTCTTGCCTGGGCAGATATTTCAAAAAATGTAGTCAAAAAATATGTACCGTCATTATAATATTTTGTATCGTTTGATATTACATAAGATCTTACATAATACAATTCATTTCTTTCAAGAGTATTTATTGTTGCAGTATAGTCATTGCCTTGAGAGATAACCTTGTTATCATATGTAGTGGGGTCGGGGGTTTTAGAAAAAACAAACCCTTTTTCAGTCACATTTGTTAAATTTTCTGGGATAGTACCATTGAGTCTAACCTGAGCACCAAAAGGTGTTTTGGACATTTCTAAAATACTTATACCTATATCGTTATTTATATTGGTTGTATAAGAAGCATTAACTTTAACAAACATAATATTTACAATAAAACAAAACATCACTAAAAAACATAAAGGTCTTAACAATTTTCTTTTTAACATGTTTTACACCTCCAAAAAACTAACAATAAATAATTTACAAGTTTATTTAACAATAGCATGGGTAAATAAAAATATTTTTAAGATATAAATTTTGAATTGAGGATTATAGAGAGTACCTTAATTAGAGATATAAAAAATGTATTCAGCTACTCGTACTTTTTCATTGTTTTCAAACAATTTAATATAAACGTTTTTAGGGGTAAAGTCACTGTTGACATATATGGTTGCAGAATACTGATACATGCCATCAACAGATGTTTCATCCAATATGTAGCTTACTCCGGAAAATGACATTGTTTCATTTTTAACTTCAATTAATAACCTTGCATCTTTAGAATTAACTCTTCCAAATACAACATATTCTCTTTGATCATTTTGAGACTCAAAACTATCAATTGAAAATCTAATGTCATTATAGGTTGATTCTTGACCAGGACGTAATTTATTTTGTGGAAATGATATGAAAACAGATTGGGTAGAAGCATCCCACTTTACATTTGCACCAATACTTTCACTTACAAATCTTAAGGGTACAAATGTTCTGTTTCCGGTAATTTCAGGAGCAACGTCAAAATCTTTTTTAATGTTGTTAACTAAAGCGTATTTTTGACCAATTATAAGTTGCATTTCTAGACTATCATTTTTTGCTGTAATTGAACGATCAGAACCATTCCACACCACTTCCATTCCAAAGGTCTCAAATATCCTTCTAAATGGAATTAATGTTCGTCCATTTTTAATGTACGGTGGAGGGTCATCAGCGTTTTGATTAAAGTGCATTTTATTACCGTTAATATAAACGTTTATAGCTGTATCTGTTGAAGCATTGGCTGGAAACAAAGATAGAAATGAAATAGAAAGAAAGACTAAAATACTAATAATAACACCTAGCAACAGTGAGTTATTTTTCCTCAAATTATACACCTCCTGTAATGAATATTAATACGTAATAGTGGATTGGTAAATAAATAGAATTTTATTTATACATATTTTAATTATACTACAAATATTTCATAATTACCATACATTCATGAGTAAAGGGTGCATAAATTATATCTTAAACATATTCTGTAACATTTCCGTCTGCTTTACATTAGAATCATAGTTTTCACATGTATGAATATTGTGGTAGTAAAAATGGATATACTCATCCAATATTTTGATGAAATTACAAAGGTCTACCCATGGTAAATTAGATTTGCAAAACATAAAAAACCATAGGGGGTAAGCGTCAATGTTCAAGCTTATAAATGAAATTTTACATCAATTTCGCAAATGTTTCAAGAGGGAGGAAACATTTGGCTGGTTTGTAATTATAATAGTAGGTATGTTGATTAGGACAGATATGAGAAGAATATCATA
>NZ_JAVDDS010000030.1 GCF_030848475.1 Herbivorax alkaliphila | reverse complement strand
AGAAAACCTATCAACAGATTTTTCAGGGTCACTTATTACAAGAAAAAGCATATTTCCACAAGGTCATTTAGATGACATACATACTGGAGTGTATTCAGAAGATGGGAAAAAAATACTTACTGCTTCATCTGACAATACTATAAAAGAATGGAGTGTAAATACAGGTGAATGTATCAAGACATATACTGGTCACACTTTATATGTGAATAGTGCAGTGTATTCGATAGATGGGAAAAAAATACTTACTGCTTCATCTGACAATACAATAAAAGAATGGTGTGTAGATACTGGTGGATGTATTAAAACCTATACTGGTCATACTGACTGGGTAAATAGAGCTGTGTACTCAAAAGATGGCAGAAAAATTTTGTCTATTTCATCGGATAATACTATAAAAGAATGGTATGTAGGTGAAGAAAGATACATTAAGGAATATGAGGTGAAAAGCTATGAAACAGAAACTGATGAGTTTTTTTCGTATATATTTAAAATCTATACAGGTCATCCTCGAGATTATAAAACAATTGCTTATTCAGATGATGGGAAAAGACTTCTTTATACTTCATATGACAATATAATAAAGGAATGTCTAATAGATACTGGAGAATGCATTAAAGAATACAGAGGTCACTCACATATTGTATTAAGTGCAGTGTATTCAATATGTGGCAAAAAAATACTTTCAGCCTCTTATGATCACACAATAAAAGAGTGGAGAATAGATACATCTGAATGCATTAAAACATATAAGGGTCACACTGATTTTGTACATAGTGCAGTGTATTCAGAAGATGGGAAAAAAATACTTTCAGCTTCATCTGACCATACTATAAAGGAATGGCTCGTAGATACAGAAGAGTGTATAAAAACCTACATAGGTCACTTGCATACAGTAGCTAGTGGGGTGTACTCAAAAGACGGCAAAAAAATACTATCTGTCTCAGGTGATCAGACTGTAAAGGAATGGTTTGTAGATACAGCTGAATGTATCAAAACTTATAACGGTAACACAAGGAGAGTTGAAAGTGCGGTATATTCGCTAGATGGTAATAAGATACTTTTTACTTCAGATGATAATACTATTAAAGAATTGAACATAAAAACAGAAAAATGTGATAAAGTTTACATAGGACACTTGAATTGGCTGAGAAGTGCTGTATATTCGAAATATGGCAAAAAAATACTATCGGCATCAAAGGATAAAACAATAAAGGAGTGGGATGTAGAAACAGGAGAATGTATTAAAACTTATGAAGGTCATACTAAATGGGTAACAAACGCAGTATATTCAAACGATGAGAAAAAAATTCTTTCTGCTTCCTATGATAACACAATAAAAGAGTGGGATGTTGAAAGTGGCAAATGTATAAAGACATATGAAGATCACTTAAGTTACGTATCACACGCAGTGTATTCCGATGATGGCGAAAAAATACTATCTGCTTCTGCCGATCATACAATAAAAGAATGGAGAGTAGAAACAGGAAGGTGTATCAGAACCTATAATGGTCATACGCGATGGGTGAAAAGTGCAGTTTATTCAGGATTTGGTAAAAAAATTCTATCTGCTTCAGATGATGGTACCATAAAGGAATGGAGTGTAGATACAGGAGATTGTATTAAAACTTACAAAGGTCATAAAGGAATAGTAAATAGTGCAGTATATTCGAAAGATGACCAAAAAATCTTATCTGCTTCCATTGATAATACTATAAAGGAGTGGAGTGTAGAAACAGGAAACTGTATTCATACCTACACAGGTCACACTAATTGGGTAATGTGTGCAGTATATTCAGAAGACGGTGAAAAAATTCTGTCTGGATCACATGATGGAAGTATAAGGATATGGAGGGTTGATTCTGGTGATTGTATAGCAGAATTTAAAAATGTTCCCGGTCTTTACTTATATGGTTGCAATTTTGCAAACCTTCATCCCGAGAGTAAGCTTACTGATGAAGAAATAAAAATATTAGAATCATATGGTTTAAAATTTTAATCAAAATAGTGAGAAGATAGAAGTTTGCAATTTTTTTCTTGAAAACTCGTATCACATATAGTAACATAATTTGTATATAAGTCTAACTATATTTATATTTGGGGGAGGCAATAATGGCAAAACTTAGAGATTTTTTAGATGATGATCATAGAGAATATTTACAAAACAAAGTAATTCCTTTTTGTCGTGAATTATGGGGAAAAGACGAAAGATATCCCCATTATAACATACATGGGCTAGAGCATTCAGAGAGAATTGAAGCTCGATTAGACAAGTTGTTTACTGACAGGCATTGGAGTCAAGAAGAAGCTATGATTTTGCTTTTGGCTATTTATCTACACGATATAGGTATGAATTCAGATAAGATAGAAGAATTCATTTCAAAGGGTGAGCGACCTCAATATTTTAATGAAAAAACGCTAGAAAATATTAGACTTAAACATGGAGAATTAAGTTCTGATTTGATAACTGCTCTTCTTGATAAAAATCGAATACTTAATAAACAACTCTCTTTAGAAATACCCGATGAATACCGAGACTTTTTTGAAAATGCTGCAAAATTAGCACGATACCATTGTGTGAATGAGGATACTTTCAAAAATGCATTCGAAAATCAAAGAGTACCTACTGACCTTAAGTTATTACTATACATTCTAAGAATTGGAGATTCTTTAGATTGTGACTATAAAAGGGTTAATGTGAATTGGTTTAAAAGAAATGTACATTTAATGAATAATACGATTAATGAGAATTGGTGTAAAACAAATGTAGAAATCGTAAAAGACAAATATCACCCTTTATCTCACTATTATGTAAAAGAAATTAAAATACAAAACTCAAATATAATAATTCATTTTAGGATACCACCAGGAAATTCAGATTTCTGCAATGCACTTATTAAATGTGTTAGACACAATATATCTAAAAATATTAGTGAAGCAACGGAATGTTTGAAGAATCATAATATTGCTATTCCCGAAATTAAAACAGAATGTGAGTGTTTCAATAATGTTGTAGAATCTTTTGATTGGGATGATAAAATTTTTGAATATGTTAATAATAAGGCTAGCAAAATATCTGACAATTATGGGGTTAGCTGCAAGGCTTACCCGAAAGTTATTGTATCTTCATGTTATGATACTGAAAAAGAATATAACTTTGCGTTTAACTTAACTCAAAAATTAAGAGACTTAGGTATTGAGGCTGATATAGATCAATTCAATGAATATAGTGATGAAAAAGGATTGGAGAATTGGATAAGTAAATGTATTAGTTCAAATTATAAGTTTTTAGTTATAATGACTAAGAGATATTGGGATAGACTGAACAATAAGACATTAAATCAAGTTGATTACTGGGAGTCATTTATTTCTAACGACCGTTTAGATAATCTCAATAAAGAAAAGCGCTTAACAATACTTGCTGGGGATGAATTATTTAAAGAAATTGATTCTAGATTTCATAATTGCACTATACCTTTTACTAAAAATTGTGAAAAAATAGAAAAGATTGATTCATTACTTTTGAAAATTTCACAAAACTACATAGATACAACTAAAAAGTATGAAAAGGCAAAAGAAAGGTCTAAGCGTACCCTTGATAATAAAAGTAGAAAATGCTGTAATAAATTTGAAAATAAAAAAATCTTACGTAATAACTCAAGGCAATACAATAGCTTTTTAAATTATATACAAAAACTTCAGGTTAAAACGAATAAAAGTCTATTTGATTTAGAAGGAAAAAAAGTTATAGACTCTGTAGTTGAACGCTTTGCTGTGACCATTGGAAGAGAGGTTGAAAATGAAGTGCTAAATGTAATATCTGAGGTTACAAAATACCCTAAAGAAATGCTTGGGGAAGAAATGGAAATGGAAACTGATTTAGGTATAGACTCTGTAAAGCAGGCAATTATATTTTCGTTGATTGAAGAAAAATTTAAATGCCCCCTAAAATATATAAATACATCTGAACACAAAACAATAGGTTCTATTATAAATTTCGTTCAAGAAACTAATGAAACTAATAAAAATTTAAAAGAGGTTGAAAATGAAGTGCTAAATGTAATATCTGAGGTTACAAAATACCCTAAAGAAATGCTTGGGGAAGAAATGGAAATGGAAATTGATTTAGGTATAGACACTGTAAAGCAGGCAATTATATTTTCGTTGATTGAAGAAAAATTTAATTTCCCCCCAAAATATATAAATACATCTGAACACAAAACAATAGGTTCTATTATAAATTTCGTTCAAAAACATAGTTTAGATTAGTTATAAAAAAGAATATGGTTTGAATTTTAAAAATATTCATCTAGCGAGTAACCTTACTGATGAAGAAATAAAAATATTTAAATCATATGGGTAAAAATTTGAGCATATTTATAGAAGAAGATGATAAAAAAGCTTACATAATTCTTGAAACCTTTTAGATATAATGTTATATTATTCTAAAGGGTTTTTATTATTTAACAAAGAATAGAGGTTTTACCTTGATATATTTTGACAATGCTGCAACAACTTATCCAAAACCTGATATAGTATACTGCACTATGGATAATTTCTACAGAAATTATGGATTTAGTGCTGGGCGTGGTCAATATCCTCAAACTGTGCAAGTTAGCAAGGTGATTACAGACACTAGAGAAAAACTTAAAAAACTTTTTAATTGTTTACCTCATCAGGAAGTTGTGTTTACATCATCTGCTACAGAGGCTATTAATATTATATTACAGGGTATTGACTGGAGTAAAATAAAAAATGTGTACATTACACATTTTGAGCATAATGCTGTATTAAGAGTGTTGCACCAGATAAAAAACATTAATATTAACTATATAAAAACAGAAAAAGAAGTAAAAAATAATAAGGTCTCATTATCTTTTGATTTAGAAAACATTAAGTATCAGTTTCAAGATAATAAGCCTGATTTAGTTGTAATGACACATGCAAGCAATGTATGTGGTTTAGTTGTACCTATTGAAGAAATAGCATCATTAGCAAAAGAATATGATGCATATGTAGTTGTAGATTGTGCTCAAACGGCAGGACTATTAAACATAAATTTTAACAAACTGCGTGCAGATCACATTATTTTTGCAGGTCACAAAACTTTGTATGGACCACTTGGGATAGCAGGATTTACTGTTAGCAATAAAAGCAATTTAAAGCCATTAATGTATGGTGGTACAGGAGTGGATTCTGCAAATATGGAGCTTCCCATTGAGATTCCACAAAAATTTGAAGTGGGAAGTCAAAATACTTATGCTATTGCAGGGCTAAATGCATCCCTTGATTGGATAGATAATATAGGAAGGGTTAATATAGAAAATAAAGAGAAAAAGCTTTTTTATGATATGTTAAGTGTTTTTGAGCAATATCCTAATATTACTGTTTTTTCTTCTGCATCAAAGGATAAACAACTTGGGATACTATCCTGTACATTTGAAGATTATCAAAGTGGTAGTATCGGACAAGTATTAAGCCAAAATAATATTGCAGTTCGTACAGGCCTTCATTGTGCTCCTGAAGCACACAAATTTATGGGAACTAGTCCTGGGGGAACAGTAAGGTTTAGTTTAGGATATTTTAATGACAATAATGACATAATAAAGCTAAATAATATAATAGAGCAAATCTGTTATAGTTAAATTTAAAAGTAATTAATAAATATACATAGATAGTTGAAGTTTATAAGTATTAAAACAAATTAACTGGGGGATAGCCATGAGCACAATAAATAGTTTTGTTTACTACTTAAATTCAATGAATAATGCAAATAGTAGTAGTGAGAATGCATTAGCAGAATCACAAATATTGACGGAGTACTATGACAAAATACGAATAGATAGAAGACTTGGAGAATATATATATCAGTTGTTATTTGACGATAAGCCATCTGCTGTAATTCTAACAGGACATGCTGGTGACGGCAAAACAAGTGTCCTTGTGCAAATACTTAACCAATTAGGTTATTTTGACGTTAAAAAACCTTTAAAAGAAAGAGAATATGTTAATGACAGATTATTTTATGTAAAAGATATGAGTGAGTTAAGCAGTGAAGTTCAAGGTATTGTATTAGAAGAATTTTTATTAGCTCCCTCAAAAAACTTCTCATCTATTTTGATTTCAAATACAGGTCCTTTAATCAACACTTTTAAAAGAATATTAAAAGATAATAACAAAGACGAAGAAGAGATTGATAATTTTGAAATGAAAATATTAGATTTATTAGATAAATCAGATGATGATTTTGGAAGTATAGATATAAAAGGTGAGGATTGTAAATTTAGAATTATAAATATGGCACAAATAGAAAACACATACTTTGTCAAAGAAATTATTGAAAAAATACTAAATGAGGAACTTTGGGAAAAGTGTCAAGAATGTAATGTAAAAGAATACTGTCCTATTTATTTTAATTATAAAACAATGGATAAAAATAGAGATCGAATTATATCATTTATTGAGAGGTTATATCTATGGTTTTTTGAAAATCAATCTAGACTTACAATACGTCAGATGTTATCCCACATATCTTTTTCTATAACAGGAAATCTAAACTGTAATGAAGTTCATTCTAAATTTGAAAATAGTAGAGAGGGAATTTTTGATTATGCTTTTTCAAATTTGTTTTTTGGATATAAGGGATACAAATTCATAAAAAACAGTAATAACATTAAGGCAATAAGAGAACTAAGAAAGCTTAATTTAGATGAAATTGCTTTAGTAGAGGATTATAATCTTTTTGTAAAAGAAGAATTTGATATATTTGATAATGAAACACAGGATCTATTAGAAACTACACTTAAAAATAATATAGAAGCTTTAAGTATTGAAAATGAAGGTTCAGTCAAGTTAAGAAGATCTTTTAGACGGTTTTATATACTACTTAGTAACTTAGAAGAGGAATTTGAATTTCTAATTAGCCAGGTATTTTCAGATACATTTAATATGTATTTTGATCTTAAGAAAAAGAAATCTTTAAACTACAATATAAAAGCTAAACTAAAGGATATCATTTTTGAAGCCCTTTATAAGATTTACTTAGGGATACATCCTATAGATAGTGACAAACTATATCTTACATTAAAGAAAAATTATGACGATACTCAAAATGTTCAGTTAATATTAGGAGAGTTAAGCAAAACAGACATTGACATATTGCAAAAACAAATACCTGATATGATTACTGAATCAGGTAAGTCATATGAAACATTTATTAAGTTTGGAAGCAATGTGCCTTTGTATAAACTAGACCTTCAAACTTTAGACTATTTCAATAAAATAAGAGAAGGTGCTATTTTTACAAGTCTAAATCCAAGTTTTACATTTGGTCTTATGAAGTTAAAAACAAATTTAATTAGACACTATAGATATAATAGTGATGAAGAGATTAAGCTATTAGTTATAAGAAAAAATAAGATTGACAAAATAATTTTAGCTGTAGAAGAAAACACCTTACATGCTAACATATAAAGGAGGGACATTATGAAAAAGATTGATATTTTTCCTGATATTCAATTTGAGAGGGAGCCTGAGACAGAAAATTTGCAGATACAAACTTATGGTAGAAGAATTACTTCAGATCAGACTGTCCCTGAATATTTGTTAGAATTCCTATTGGTATTCATTGGAATGGGAGAAAAGATTAATGAAAAAGGATTAAAAAAAATAGATGAATCAATAGATAAACCAATTAAATATCGTATAATGCCTAATATAGGTTTAAAAAGGTTTGTTTTTTTTGAAAACAGTAAAAATGAAAACAAATACAAAGCAGATAGAGATGCATATAAAAAATTAAGAAATCTATTAGAAAACAATGTGGATACTGAGCATTTTGACAAATCTGAAGTTATAAGCATTATACAGGATTTATTTTATGGTTTTTCAGCAGTTACAAAAAATAGAGGTTGGTTTGCCCAGTCGTTACTTCCTATATGCGAACAAACTATTTTTCCAGAAGCTATGGGAAAAAAAGCGGATAGAAGTAATTTAGACTTCTATAAAAAAGAAGATGAAGTTGATTTAAATGTTGATACAAAATTTGAGTTTAATGAGCATAACTTTTTAGCAAGAGGTGGAGAAGTATATTTTTTACACTTGCTTCAAGGGTTTGATAAATTAAAAGAAACAAAATATAAAGAGAGCATAGAAAACAACTTAACAGATTTAATTAATTCTTTTCCTCAGTTTTCTATTTTGTCAAATTGGATTTTAAATACATGGAGTGATTATTTAAATGAAAGTACCAATACTGAGATTAATTTTGATAAAATAAAAGAATGTAAGTGGATTCCTGAGGAATATGAAAGAAGATCAGCATATACTGTTAAAGAGCTAAATAATATTTTACTTTCTGACACGAGTGAGTTTGAAAAGTTAGATTTACTGTCAATTGGAATTGTATTTCAACTATTAAGAATGATGACAGAAGTAGCTGCAAGTATTGCAAAAGGCAAAAAAGGCATTAATCCAACATGGCTTATTCATATACCATCTCAAAATGTTTATGATAAAAAGATAAAGAAACTTGCAGTGAGAAAATATAAAGAAATTGAAGAAAATATGGAAATTGCTGTAGCACAAATGCTAGAGAATAAAGAAAAGATGTTTTCTGACAATGTAAAAAGAAGAACAACCAAAGAAAGAAGTCATCTATCTTTATTAAAGAAGGCTCATGTTGACTCTCATAAACTTCTTCGAAAACTAGGAAAAGAAATAGGTTTGATTATTCCTTTATCAGGAGATAACATGAGAATGACACTAACGGACAGTCTTATTAGATTTATAGTCTTATCAATAGTTCCACCTGAAAGTAAAATAACTATTGATTTGTTTTTAAAAAAGTTGTATGAGCATTATGGAATTATAATTGGATCTAGAGGATACAGTAATGAACTTAATGATACAAGTGATGTTTCGTACCTTCAAAATAATTTAGTTGAGTTTCAGACTTTGCTACGAAAGAATGGGTTTTTAAGAGAGTTATCTGATGCAACGTCAATTGTTGAAAATCCATATGATAAGGTAGGAGGAGTTAATACATGAAACCATATTTGAAATTATTAAAAGAAGTATTAGAAAAAGAAGTTGATGAGCTAAATAATTATATAATGATTAAGTTTGAAAATTTTACAAATCCATATATATATCTTGAAATATGTAGGTATTTTAAAAGTTATTTAGAAGAGCGAGAAATTGAATTTATTGCTAAGCTGTCAAAGGAAAAATATGAATTTTGGCAAGATAACCAGGAGTATAATTCCTTTTTAGAAAAGTTAGATGAAATGGGCTTTTTAGAAAAAGAGCAGCATCTTACAAGATGGAGAAACTATGCTTTTAATGAAAAAAAAGATAAGGCAATTATATTCTTGATGGGAACAGAGTTAGTTGAAGATAGAGGGGGGCTAGAAGATTTTTATACAATTAGCCCAGATACAATTGAAACATATATTGGAAATGAATATTCAAGTCTATTTAAAAAATCTGATATAGATTTTACAGAAGAAGAGTTTGAGGGAATTGATAATATATATAGAAATATTTTCAACTATGCACAAAAAGATTTGTTAAAGTTAAGTGGATTTATAGAAGAGTGTGATGATGTAAAGAACTTTAATGAATTAGTGAAGTATATATTTGAAAACCTATATGATTGGTGGAATATCCCAAATATAAACAGTATCTTTCTTGCTGTAAAAAATCAAAGTGTTATTATATATAAGAAAATTGATTTATTAGAAAAGGCTTTTAAGTTTAGTAGAAGAGTAGGCTTAGATAAATTTCAAACGGATAAAAAAATCGGAAAATTAAGTGAAGATATAGATGCTTATTATACAACATATAAGGATGATTTAGAAGTAGAATTTTCGCAAAAGTTTCCTGGATATAGAAATTTAAATGATTTTAAAACTGATTTACTTGATTATATTAAGGGTATTAGGATTGATCAGGTTAAAGAGAAGCTTTTTGCATGTGATTTTAAAGAAGTTAATAATATGCTAAATATAAAAATTGTAAATCCAAAAAAAACACCATCAACAACAGTACCTAAAACTGAAGGAGATCCTGTCAAGGCATTATTTTTGCCTATTTTAATTGAGATGGCATCTTTAAATGATGATGAAAAAAACACGTTAAGAAAAATTATAATCAAAGTATCAAATATTCGACTCTCTAATACAAAGTCAAAAGGTAATGATGAATTGTTTGATAAGTGGACAAACATGTGTAGATTTTTAGGTGGCATAGAAAATCTAATAAACCTTCAGAATTTAGCTAATAAAGAAGGAGATACTATTGAAATAGAGATTTTAGCAGAAGAAGATGATAGTAAAGATAAATTATATTACTATCCTTTTTCAGTAAGTGATATTAAAAAGCTAATAGATGAAGGTATTTTAAAAAGTGCAACTGAGTCTGAGTCTAAATCAAAAATAAACTTAATTTATGAATTTTACTTTACTGAAGACTGTGATGACAAACCAATAGAATATGAATATGAGTGGCAAATATTTGATACTGATTATTGGATTAGTTCTTTTAATTTTGTAAGCAATAAAATTTTAGAGTTAAAAGAAACAGAAGCTTTTATTCCTGTTGGTTTTAGTGAAAAAATAAATGATATTTTAGATACAGTTAATCAAGAAGAGTTTATTCAAATAAATAAAGACATAGATATTAGCTATAATAATATATTAAAGGATATATTAAATGACATATCACCTAAAAATGATATATTTGGAAAGCTTATAATTATAGGGAAAAATTTTAAAAATGTCATTGAAAGCATATATGATAAAGGGTTATTTAATGCTTTTATAGGTGAAAAGGCAACTATACCAGAATTCTTAACTAAATATAGTCAATTATGTGAGGCTATCATTGAACAAATCAAGAATGGATCTATAAACATGGAAAATGTCAATTATTTATCTAAGGCATTTTTAATATTAAATAATACCGATTACTATTCAAAGAGCATTGTAGGAGCTATGGTACCTCCTTATCATCCAGTTATGATGGAAAAGATTGTGGATAGGTATATGTTTTTGTCAGGCGGATTTGCCGAATTGTTTAATGATGTATTAAATATAGATGACATAAAAGAAATTAGAATAAAGAGTAAGTATGAAAGATATGATCAATTAGCAACAATTACTTCTGCTCTAGCTGTATTAGTTGGAAGGGAAAACAAATTTACAGGTTGCAAAAATACCTATGGATTTTATTCTTTATATGGACAAAGCAAAGAGGAATACATGACAACAAGCATAAAGTATGACTTTGATTCTTCTAATGATCCAGATGCTCTTAAAGGATTATTAGCAAAAACTCCAATATCAAATTATATTTCAAAAGTAATAATGGACTATTTAAATACTTATCCATCTAAAGTAGATGGTTTGAGTTTAGCTTTTATCCAGCCAAAAGATTATAAAAATATTGTAAGTGGTCTTCACGATGTTGTGACAAAAATAAAAAAGCATAACAAATTTGAAATAAAATTAAAGCTATATATATACACTAGTGATTTTAAAAGCCATGGTAAAAGTTACATTAAGTACTGGATTAACAACTATTTTACCGAAGAAGATATAGTAAGTGTAGAGACTTATCTTAAATATATTGATTTTAGTGTAAATAACAATTTTAAAGAGCTTATCAGCAAAAACATGTTTAAATCAGACATTACATTTATGGAAGATATATTAGAACCAAGTGACATATTTGCAGAACCTATGAATAATTTTGATGTAAGGCGTTTAGAAAACAGGTATCCTGCGGTGTATCTGCCTATTCCATCAAGAGAAGAAAGGAATAGAAAAGTTGTTATAAGCCAAAAGCAGTTTATATGCGAATTTAATCATTCACAGTTTATTGTCTATTTAGAAAATAAAAACACTAAAGATGATAGTTATAGAATCATAAAAAAAGTAAATTTAACAAAAAGATCTGAAGAACTTTTAGAAGTATTACATGAAAAATCTATATGGGTGGTTACATTAGATGAAAGTGTTGATCCTAAGATTATAGATTTAGCAGGCAACAAGGTGATTTCTTTTTCAACAGGAGGAGGCTATTTTGGAGAATTAAATACAACTATATCCTCAAATGAATGTTTTTTGATGGATTTAGAAAAATTTTTAAAGAGTAGAATGAGGCATAAATTTTATAATTGGAATAAAGAAGAACTTAATAGAGCGGCACATTTATGTGTTGAGTATGCAAAAACGCTTGATGGTGCAGAAATTTTAAAATCAATAAATCCTGACGATGAAGCAATAAATAATTATTTAGCATATATTTTAACAGCTAGATTTGAAAAAGTTGATAAATTTGAAAAAGATAAATATTATGTTAGAAAAATGATTAGTTTAGATTCTCATAGTCATTTGTTTGACAATCAATTTGAATTAGAAAGTTTAAAAAATCAAGGTACAAGACCAGATTTTCTTGTGTTAGAGATTCCTATAGAGGGGAATAATTTAGAAGATACAAATGATATTTTAATTAAAGCCAAAATTATAGAATGTAAATTGGCAAAATACAGTGATATTCATCTGGAGAAAGCAAAATCTCAGGTAATAGAAGGATATGAGAAATTAAGTGCTGTATGGAGTAAAAATAATAATTCTGTTGAAAAGAGATTTTGGTTTAATCAGTTATATAGATTATTAGCTTTTAATAATGAAAGCCAAATAGATGATCAGGAAAGGTATATTGAATTTATAAATAAGCTTACATTAATTAATGAAGGACAATTTGAAATACAATTTGAAAACTATATTTATACTTATTGGCTAGACAAGCAATATGATAAATTGTTTGATGAACAAACTTATTTACTTGATGATTTTGAAATAAAAAACTTATATTTTGGAATAGATTCAATAAAGACTATTTTAATAGAAGAAAACTGGGAATTTAATAAACAAGAACAGCATGATGATTCTATAAAGCTAGAAAAAACAAATATTGACAGTGTTGTAGAGAAAGAAGAAGGTGAAATAAAAGATCCTACTTATAATGTAGCAGAAAACACAAAAGAAGACTCTAATTACAATGATATAGATATTGTGGATATACCTCAAAATCAGACTAATATAGAGAATGACATTCAAAAAGCATATAATAATGATAAGATAATAAGCGAAGAAATAATTAATGTTTTTAATGAAATAGTCAATAAAGATTTAGATAATGAAAAGGTTTTAATTGATCAAAAGCTTAATAAGCTAAAAAGCGAATTGGAAATGAGAAAAATAAAGCTTCATATTGAAGATTATATATTAGGACCTGATATTGTAAGAGTTAAATTAAAGCTTGGTGTAGGGGTTGATGTTAGTCAGGTAGAAAAATATTCAAGAGACATGATGATTTGGCTTAGTGTAAATGAGCCACCCTACTTATTTATAGAAGATGGACATGTAAAACTTGATATGATGAGAGAGAAAAGGCAGATTGTTGGACTAAGAGAGCTTTTAAAAAAGATAAATAAAGATAAAATCAAATATAAAGATTTGAAAGATAAGTTTTATGCTGTATTAGGAGCTGATGTATTAGGAGAACCTTATTTAATAGATTTTAGTGATTCTAATACCCCTCATCTTTTAATAGCTGGACAAACAGGAAGTGGTAAAAGTGTATTGTTAATGAGTATACTTTCATCAATTATGGCTATGTATACACCAAAAGAAGTAGATATGCTTTTGGTAGATCCCAAATATGTTGAGCTTACGCATTTTCAAGACAGTCCATATACTAAAGAATTGGCCACTGAAGTCGAAGAGGCTCTTGATCTTTTAGAGGGTTTAGTTTTAGAGATGAAAAATAGGTACAAGATGTTTAAAGAAAAGAAAGTTCAAAATATTGCGCAGTTCAATAAGGAAGTAGAATCTGAAAACCGTTTAAAAAGGATTGTTATGGTATTTGATGAATATGCTTCAATGATGGAAGACAGTAAAGATAATCAAAAGAGGTTAGAGTCTGCGATTAAGAGTCTGTCCCAGCTTGCAAGGGCAGCAGGTATTCACTTAATCATTTGTACTCAGACTCCAAGAGCAGACATAATAACCACAACTATAAGAAACAATTTAACTGCAAGAGTAGCTTTAAAAGTTGCGGACTCAAACACTTCTAATTTGATTTTAGATACAAAAGGGGCAGAAAGATTATTAGGAAAAGGTGACATGCTTTTTAAAACAGGTCTAACTTCAAGTTTGTTAAGGTTAAAATCACCTTTTACAGTAAAAGAAGAAGTAGAAGAAATAATTGAAATAATGGAATAAGAGATTATTTTTAAATAGATTTAATAATTGAGGTGGGATATTTTGAAAAAAAGTACAAATATTAATTTTCACCAAACTTTTTATCCTGATTTGCAACATATATCAAAAATTAATATAGAAATAGCAAATAATTATGATGAAATTACAAAAGAGGAAATATCAAATATAACAGGTATACCTACTGGAAAAAGTTCTGGTAAAGTTGAACCTCATATTTATTATAGTAATTTTATGAATCTTATAGAATATGAAAAAGCATCAGGGAAATATAGAATAATAAGAACTGAGTTAGGTGAATTAGTTTCTGAAGAAGATCCGTATTTTTTAGAAGATATAACAAAGCAAATATGTAATTATTTTTTAACGTCCAAATTTTTTGGTGCAGATATATGGTTTTATATTTGCAGAAAATTAGTTTTTCAATATGGAAATAATTTAAGTGAGAAGCTTATAAAAGAATCAACAGAAAAGGAGTTTAATGTAGAGTTACTAAATTTAACCCCTTTTAGGAGTTGTTATTTGACTAATAATTCTTTGCAATCAATAAATTTTATAGATATTGATAACAATATTTATATATTTAAACCATTAAGATATAACCCTCAGTATGCCTATGCTTATGCCTATACTCTTATAAAAGAGCTTGAAGAGTATGATAGTAAAAGAAAAGAGTTTACAGTGAATGAAGTGTTTAATGAAATTTTGTGGAACAGAGGTTTTGGGTGGAATGAAGATGAGGCAATGAGTGTAATAGAGAAGATATCTGAGAAAGGAATATTAAATATTAATAGACAATTAAATCCTGCAACTGTTCTTATAAATAAAAATAGTGGGGATTTGTTGAGTAATATTTATTCTTTGCTAATTTAATAGGAGGTGTTCTTTTATGCCAAAGGTACATGATATTTTAAGATTAAAAAGAGACGTTGTTTTTGGAGGAGCAGTTCAAACTGACTGGTATTATGACAATGAAAAGTCAAAGAACGTTTCAGAAAATTTTGTTTTTCATGGGCCTGATTTTTTTGGAGTAACAGAAGATGATGTAGAATTTAAAAGTCATAAATTAATGGATACTTGTACGTATTCAAAACTTATATCTGACAAGCTCTATGATGATGAGGGTAATCCTATATTACTTACAATAGCACCTTATGGTACGGGTAAATCTCATTTAGCTGCTACACTTGGTAAGTTGTTTTCAACTAAAAAAGAAGACCAACTAGTAAATAAAATACTTAATAATATTAAAGTAGCAGATAATACTATTTCCGAAGATATCGCAACTAAAATGGATAAACCTAATTTAGTTATTATGCTAAATGGTATGAATGATTTTAATCTTAATTATGAGATTTTAAACAGTGCAAAAAAAGTTTTAAAGACCTTTGGCTATGGCGATGAAATGTTTTCAGAATTTACAAAAGCATATAGTGTAGCACAGCAATTTTTAGAAAGAAACTATGATGTATTTGAAGAAAGTTTTAAAAAATCTGCTGCTAAATATGACATAACAGGAAATGATTCGAAGCAATATTTACTTGATAACATATATAAAGATGAAGTTTTTGAAGCTGTAAATGAAGTATACAAAGAAGTAACAGGAAACTATATAAGATGGGACGAAGGAATATCGGCAGCTGAAGTGTTAGGCAAATTAGTTGAAAGGCTTTGTGGAGATAAGGGTGAGTTTAATAAAATACTTATATTGTTTGATGAGTTTGGAAGATATATTGAATATGCTTCAGAATATCCTAATAGGGCTGGCGATGCAGCACTACAGCAAATATTTGAAGTAATCCAAGATACAAATAATAATATTATACTTGTGGCATTTATTCAATCAGACCTTAAAACATATATGGCAAGAGTAAATAAAACTTCAAACATAACTCGTTATATAGGAAGATATGAAGCAGGAGAAAAGATTTATTTATCATCAAATTTAGAAACCATATTTGCAAATTTAATAGAAAAGCATGATAAAGAGAAATTTGACTATTTTATAAAAGGATATTTTAATAAAAACAAAGTACTTGATAAAAATAGATTATTGTTTGACAGGCTTAAAGATTGGACATCACAGACTGAAAACATAGGCATATGGAATAATTGGGATAGTTTTAATAAAGTTATACTTCAGGGTATATATCCTTTTAATCCACTTACAGTGTGGCTTTTAAAACATTTATCAGACTGGTATCAGCAAAGATCAGCTTTGAATTTTTTAATGGACACATTTGGAGCTGCAGAGAATAGCGATATAAAAGAATTAGGAGATTTGCCACAAATATTGCCAATCCACATAATAAGAGGAGATTTTTTCAAAGAATTATTGTTGGCAGAAACTGAAGGCAGACAAAAAAGCGAGTACTGTTCTTTATATGATAAGATTTATATTAAATATAAGGATAAGCTTAATAATGTTCAAGTGGATGTATTAGCAGGTATTTTGATATTAAAACTAGGCAGATTTAAAACTAGTGACTGGAATGACTTACTGCTTGCAATGGAATGTGTTACAAATATAAGCAGTGATTCTGTAGAAGAATTATTAAAAGATTTAGAAGAAAGTTATGGGATGATTAGTTATGATGAGAAGAATTTTACCTATGACTTTATTGAAGATGCTACAGGCATTAATGACTTTAAAAGATTTATAAGAAAAAAGAAATCAGAATTGCAAAATATCACATTAGATATTTTATTAAATACTGATATAAAGACTCAAATAGGTCTTGATAATCCTATAAAAACTGACTTTGCAGTTAAAAATAATATTAGGACAAGCGAATGGCAATATGAGCAAGAGTTATTAACTGCAGCAAGTATCAATAAAACATTTATTGAAAATTATATTAGAGATTTTAAAAACAGGACATCTCCTGACAAGATGAAGGGAAGATTGTTCTACGTTTATTGCAATTCAAATGATGGATTAGAAGAGGTAAATAGACTTATTGATTTATACAATAAATATGAGTTAGATAAATATCCGGTATTGTTTTTGTTATTAGACGATGTGGAAAATGAATTGTATGATGTTCTTATAGAATACAATATTTCAAAAAAGTTTACTGAAGAAGAAAAGATGAAATTTTCAAAATTTATTACAAGATTTATGAATAAAATAGATGAAAACTTATTAGATAAATTTAGTGAATTGACATTAAAAAGGCTTTTTATTAGCAAAAATGGCATTGAAAAAGCAGAATTAAGGCCAAGTAAATTATGTAATGAAATATTTAAAAAGCTTTATACAGAAATAATACCATTTCCTTTTGAAGGATTTAATAATAAAAATATATCAAATGCGAAAAAGACATATGCAAATGTAGCTAGAAATGTAATGTCTCATTTTAGTTACCAATGGATACAAACACAGAATAAAGATGTAAAAAACAGAATAGACTTAGTTTTAATAAATGAAGTTACAGGTTGGGGAGTAGTTAATAAGGATTATAAACTAGTTTATCCATCTAACCAAAAGGTAAAGGCTATTTTTGATGATATGGATAGTTTTTTAGAGCAGTCAAATGAAATAAATCTAAAGAGTATTTATACGAAATATATTGGAATTCCATATGGTTTAAATGATTATAGTTTTTCTCTATTACTGTCAGTTTATTTAGCAGTAAAGGGAATTGAACTAAAGATGTCAGTTGCAGGAACTGTTTTAAAGAATTCTGATTGGGCGTCTAAATATTTTAATGAGAAAAACTTAGACTTTTCACTATTAAATGAAACAAGCATTATTAAGGTTGATTTAAGTGAATACCTATCTAGATATCAAATGATATGTTCAAAAATTGAAAAAAATGTAGATATAGATGAATGTCCTAAGCTTAAAAGTGAGTTAGATGCTTTAGAGGCAGAAGAAGATGTACCAGAGGAATTTAAAGAAAAGGTAGAGGGATGTAAAATAATATTGAATGAAGGCTTGAGATTACATGATAGAACGAATAAATTTATTGCTGAAATGAAGGGAATATTATCAAAAGGGTTTGAAGAAGAGGATTACAAATATATTGTAAAGGTGATTTCCCAATGTGAAATTTTAAGTGGTGTAATTGAAGAAAACTCTCAGTATGTATATAACAAAAAGCATTTAAAAATGTTTGAGCTGCTAGTGGATAAAGCACGAGAATTCATTGAGAAGAATTTTGAAAATTTTATAAGAAAAGTAAAGTGTAATAGCACAGCTCAGGTTAGTGCCTTTGAAAAATGGATGAAGGCTTTAAGGGAAAATCTTAGAAATATTGGGTATGATGAATATGCATCTCTTACTCATAATAGATTAGACGATATATTAGGTGATCTTAAAAAAATAAAAATGATTGAAACTGTATTAAATAGAGTTAATAGTTTTTTAAACAATACCAACATAACAGAATTTTCAAGTCAAGAAGATTTATTAAAATGGAAAGATGAAGCTAGTACTTTAATGAGTAATTTAGAGGAAAATAAGGTTTTGCACTCAGCAGAAAAAAAGTCCTATAAAGAAAAACTTGAGAAAAAACTTGCGGACATACAAGAAAAGCTAGATGAATTAGTAGATTCAATCATAAAAATTCAGGATGATGCATTAGAAATAAACAGTATACAAAATGCAAAAAAAGTTTTATCAAAAATTGAGAGTTTAATAGCTAAGAAGTTAAGGCAGATAGATAAAGAGGACATAGAGGAAATTGGTAGTGTAATTCAAAATGTTTTAAAAGATATTGAAGTGGTAGATGAGTTAGAAAAGCTTACAGATAAGCTCGAGAATTCAAAACTATTAAAGAATAAGTATAAAGAATATGATGAAATAGTCAGCGTTGATAATATAATTGATAGCTATATTGACGAATTAAGAATTAGGATTAATAATTTAAATTCAGTTTTGGAAAAAAACCATCTTTCATTTAACATTGATGAAGTAGATAGATGGAATTCTAATCAATGCCTGACATGGCTAAATGAAACAGCAGCTATTCCTTATTATATTAATGATCATTTGATAAGTAAGTGTGATATGTATAGGGATAGAATTGAGAAAAGGGTAAATGAGCTTAATATTGATAGTATAGTTAGTATTTTTAATTCACTTGATGGAGTTCAAAAAAGTAAATGTATAGAAGTATTGCAGGAAATGATGTGAAAGATTTATGTCAATTTTATTTTTTATCTTGTTCTAAGGCTCCACCTTCCATAAGGTAGAGTTTATCTTATGAATTTTCATGTGGAGTTGAGTCTCCACATGAAGCTTCGATGTTTAGCTTTAGCTAAACGAGTTCACTAAGCAGTAATAAATCAGAATCTATAATTTTTTTATGGACAAAGAAGGCTTAGAAAAATGCTCATCAAAACTTGCGGCTTTTAAATCTTTATATGACTTTAGTGAAATTTTAGGACTTGTTTAATAAAGTATTAGAAGTCTCTTTTGGGATTTTTATTTAAAAACAAATCAGTTGTATATTGTCAAAACAAACTCCTCGCCAGACTCTTTGAGCAGCGGTTCTTTTGCCCCAATTTCCTTCATTGTTTTTAATATCATAGGTATACCTCTTCCCAATTGATCAATATACCTAAGATTCTCCATGTATTTTACCAGAAAAGGATTCCTTGCGTAGGAAACACCTATTTTCATTTTATGTATTGTTACAGTATTAGGAAGTCTGCCAGGGCTATAAAACTCTATCCTGTCTTCAAACATAAATATTCTTATTTTTGAACCACTTATACTGTAGTTCCTATGCACAAGTGTATTAACTATCGCTTCTCTAAGAACAAGTGTAGGATATTCACTTTTCTCTTCACGCGTTAGTCCATTTATAACAGAAGGAGTTTTCATATTGTTTTTCAATACAACCATTGCTTGGTCTGCAATGTCCTGAATTCTTCCTGTTAAAACCTTTTTATAACTGAAGATGCTACAGGTACTATACTGTTCATGGGAAAACTATATGATTGTGAAAAGTAATAAGACAAAATTATAAAAAAGCTAAAAATTTATGTTATAATAATCTAAAAAACAAGGAGAAAATAAATGAAAAAAATTATTATTTGTAGCGTTTTATGCATGATTTTATCATCTTGCAGTAGTCAGAATGACTCTGATAAAGAGAATGGTAAAATATTGCCAACAGCAGATGTAATTGAGGCAAATGATGCAAGTTTGCAAGATAATAGCTCAAAACAATCAGATGTGATTGAGGTGAATGAAGAAAATTCACAAGACAATAGCTCAACACAATCAGATGTAATTGAAGTGGACGATACACAATTACAAGACAATGGTTGTATGCAGTCAGATATAACTATAATTGATGATATAGTTAATTGGGATCATCCAGTAAAAGATGTATTAGAAGATAAAAACATACCTATAAGTAAGTTGGAATTAACAGAAAACAAAACATATCCTACATTTTATGTAAAACTTCCAACTGAAATTATACATAAAGAAGCAATTGGAAGCTTAATTGAGCCAATTGCTCAGGCAAATGGGTTTTGGAATTATTCTCTTGTAGATGAAAGTAATAATATAAAGATAGAAGTTTTAATTGACAAAGAAAATAGAAAAGTAAAAAGTTATATTCTAAATGGAGAAAAAATAGATTTTATAGAAACTGATAATATGCAAACAAAATATAATAGATACTTAGATTTTTTAAATACAGATGGGGAAGTAGTAGGTTATATAAAAGAGGATATTAACTTAGATGGAAATGAGGAAATAGTAATATCGGTTGGTGTTGGATATGGAAGTGAAAAAATTTATGTATTGAGAGAAACTGAAGATGAATTACATGAACTTGGTCTTATTGAGGGTGGGGGATATGGTGTTTATGATGCTCATCTTGTTAGTATGAAGGGAGCTGAGCATAAATATATTAATGCTTTTGTAACTAACGGTGCTAACTTATCAGGATTTGCACTATATAGAATAGTTGAAGATGGAATTGAAATGGTTGGGTATAGTGCATCTCCAACTGGAGTTGGGAATGATAGATTGACTTCATCAGGTGATAATAATATTTATGATGGATATACACAACATAGGCATAGTTATGGTGTTATGTATTTCAATGTGTTGCGGTATTATAAATGGAATGGAGAATCATTTGATTATATTTCTTCAGATGTTCATATTCCAGAGTATCCAGAAGGTGAAGGAGCTGTAATTAGACAGTTTTTGAAATTAAATATGCTTTGGGAAAAAGATAGAGAAAGTAAGAATGTTCAAACAAGATTGAGTGAGATTAATTTAAGTGAAAAATCAGTGAATTTTCAAAAGATTAACCAGTTAGATGATATATATAAATGGCAAACTGAGATTCAATTGGACGCAAAAGAATTTGATATACAAAGAAGTGATAATTCCAGTGTTGTTACTGTACCTGTACAAAATAAAAGTATAGTTTTTGTAATGACAAAAATTGATGGAAAGTATTGTATAACAGATATCGAAGGAGAGTTTGCATATTAAAAAATACAAAAGCAAAGAGTTAATCAAAAAAAATGATAATTCTCTGGTTGCATTTTTAGCTAAACGAGTTCACTCAAATCTATGTAATATAAGATAGTTAAATTATGCTTAAAAGCACAAAAATCGTAAGTGGTGTAATTGCCTTTGGTACGCTTTGAATGCTAGTTGGTGGTTTATTGATGTCTGATAAACAGAGTGTATATGCAGAAGCAAGCGATGGGATTATTAGTGATTATAACTGTTGATGGAAATATAAAGTTAGGATCATCAGAACTAGAGTATCTTCAAATAAAATAATACAAGGGAAAAATTCAGATAGTACTATTAAAGGTTGTATTTCAATTGAAAATACTAACAATGTAATTATAAAAAACCTTAATATAACAAATCCTGATGGTGTAGCGACAGGTGATGGTATTGAGGTTTCTGGAAGTACCAAGGTATTTATTACTAGAGGTACTATTTATGATTGTGCAGATGGTGCTATAGATATTGTGAGGGCATCAGATTTTGTTACTGTTTCATGGTGTAGATTTCGTTACCCTAATCAAAGAGAACATAATTTTACAAACCTTATAGCTAATGGAGATAATGTTTCAACTGATGCAGGGAAGCTTCATGTAACAATGCATCATAATTGGTATGATAATGGTTGCGATTAAAGAATGCCACGAGTACGTTATGGAAAGGTTCATGTTTATAATAATTACTTTGGTTCTCCAGGAGCTCTGTACAATATTGGTGTAGGTGTCAAAGTAAGATACTTGTTGAAAACAATTATTTTGACAATCAAAGAAATGCATGGAGGAATTACAGTAATAATAGTAGTGATCAAGGTAAAATACAATGGAATAGTGGAAATATTCAGTCATAGCTGTCCTAATTGAAGTTTTTGGACTAAATTTCTCAAAGTAAGTCTTTAAACTTTTGGCTTTTAAGTTAACCTCAGCTTTCACTTCAATAGGGACAACATCTTGACCGTTATCAATGACAAAATCTATTTCTGTACTTCCACGTTCATTTGTCCAATATTTAACAAACACTGCAGCCAGCAAACTATATGGTTGTGAAAAGCACTAAGACAAAATTATTTATAAAAAAGCTAAAAATTCATGTTATAATATTGGTTAGATGATATAATAATAGTAGGCAGGTGATGAGATGAAGATACAGAACCCGCATGATAAATTTTTTAAAGAAACTTTTTCAAATACAGCCGTGGCAAAAGATTTTATGAAAAATTATTTGCCCAAAAGTATTATTAATATTGTAGATATAGATACTCTTGAGCCACAAAAGGATAGTTTTATCAACGAAGATCTTCAGGAAGTATTTTCAGATATGCTTTTTAGGGTAAATATAAATAAAAGAGAAGGTTATATCTATTTTCTTTTTGAACATAAAAGCTACATTGGCAAAAATATATCATTTCAGCTTTTAAAGTATATGATTGAAATTTGGGAATCAAAAATAAAGAAAGAAAAAGCAGATGAACTTCCAATGATAATTCCTTTGGTCGTATATCATGGAAGTGATGAATGGAAAATTAAGACTACATTAGGAGAAATGATAAAGGGTTATGGTGAATTACCAGAAGATGTGAAAAAATATATGCCAGATTATGAGTATTTGCTGTATGACTTATCAAAATATACAGATGAACAGATAAAGGGAGAAGTTCAGCTTAGAATTTTGCTAACTATTTTCAGGGACATATTTTCTAAGGACAGTAAGGTTGTTAGAAAAACAGTTTTAAGAGCAGCAGAATATTTAAAAGAATTAGATGATAGACAGACGGGAATTGAATATTTTGAAACTTTTATGAGGTATATACTAAATGCTAGACAGAGATTAACTAAAGAAGATGTTAACGATATTGTTGAAAATATTGAAAAGACTTATCCAGAAGGGAGTGAAGTTGTGATGACTTTAGCTGAACAATTAAAAGAAGAAGGCAAACTGAAAGGTATAGAAGAAGGCAAACTGAAAGGAAAACAAGAGGGGTTTGAGGAAGGAGAAACAAAAGCCCTTTCTAAATCTGCAATAAGATTGTTGACTAAAAAATTTGGAAAACTATCGGAGGAAACCAAATCTAAAATTGAAAAATTAGATTCAATAACTTTAGAAATAATAATTGACCAAATATTTGAGTATAAGACATTAGATGATGCCAAAAGGTATTTTGATTAAAAGATAAGATTATGGGTGAAAATAGAAAAGTAAGTAATGAAAATATGTGAAGATTAAAAAAGACAAGGCAGAGTGTTCTTGTCTTTTTTTAAAGAAAATTTGACTCCTTTTAGTGCACATTTAAATTCTTTAAATAGCGCATTACCTTTTAGTAAAACCCTTTGATCTAGCCTAACCATACAAGATAACAGTCCTACATCCAACATAAATAATTTAAAATCTTTTAAATCTTCATATGTCTTTAGTGGAAGACTAGGACTTGTTTAATAAAGTATTAGAATCTTTACTGATTACTTTTATATGGATAAAAAATATAATAAATAAAACCACTGCCAGAAGTAAAATATTGATACTAATGATGCTTTGAAGCATTATACTAGGATCAAAAATTACATCTATGTATAGCAGCTTTTCAAACACCCCAAGGGAAGCTTTAACAAACACTGCAGCCAGCAAACTATATGGTTGTGAAAAGCACTAAGACAAAATTGTTTATAAAAAAGCTAAAAATTCATGTTATAATATTGGTTAGATGATATAATAATAGTAGGCAGGTGATGAGATGAAGATACAGAACCCGCATGATAAATTTTTTAAAGAAACTTTTTCAAATACAGCCGTGGCAAAAGATTTTATGAAAAATTATTTGCCCAAAAGTATTATTAATATTGTAGATATAGATACTCTTGAGCCACAAAAGGATAGTTTTATCAACGAAGATCTTCAGGAAGTATTTTCAGATATGCTTTTTAGGATAAATATAAACAAAAGAGAAGGATATATCTATTTTCTTTTTGAACACAAAAGCTACATCGGCAAAAATATATCATTTCAGCTTTTAAAGTATATGATTGAAATTTGGGAATCAAAAATAAAGAAAGAAAAAGCAGATGAACTTCCAATGATAATTCCTTTGGTTATATATCATGGAAGTGATGAATGGAAAATTAAGACTACATTAGGAGAAATGATAAAGGGTTATGGTGAATTACCAGAAGATGTGAAAAAATATATGCCAGATTATGAGTATCTGCTGTATGACTTGTCAAAATATACAGATGAACAGATAAAGGGAGAAGTTCAGCTTAGAATTTTGCTAACTATTTTCAGGGACATATTTTCTAAGGACAGTAAGGTTGTTAGAAAAACAGTTTTAAGAGCAGCAGAATATTTAAAAGAATTAGATGATAGACAGACGGGAATTGAATATTTTGAAACTTTTATAAGATATATACTAAATGCTAGACAGAGATTAACAAAAGCAGATGTTAACGATATTGTTGAAAATATTGAAAAGACTTATCCAGAAGGGAGTGAAGTTGTGATGACTTTAGCTGAACAATTAAGAGAAGAAGGAAAACTGAAAGGCATAGAAGAAGGCAAACTGAAAGGTATAGAAGAAGGCAAACTGAAAGGTATAGAAGAAGGCAAACTGAAAGGTATAGAAGAAGGCAAACAAGAGGGGCTTGAAGAAGGACAAACAAAAGCTCTTTCTAAATCTGCAATAAGATTGTTGACTAAAAAATTTGGAAAACTATCGGAGGAAACCAAATCTAAAATTGAAAAACTAGATTCAGTAACTTTAGAAATTATAATTGACCAAATATTTGAGTATAAGACATTAGATGATGCCAAAAAGTATTTTGATTAAAAGATAAGATTATGGGTGATAATGGAAAAGTAAGCAATAAAAATATGTAAAGATTAAAAAAGACAAGGCAGAGTGTTCTTGTCTTTTTTTAAAAAAAAATTTGACTCCTTTTAGTGCAGCGTAAGGGTTGTTTGGGCTATGGCATATCTTTGTTTTAGTCTAAAATAGATTAGACTAATTCTAATTATATTATTTATAAGGTGAGATGTGAAAAAATTATATTTAAAAGGAAATGAAATCGATGACATAACAGCAATAGAGAGTCTGGTAAATTTGACATACTTGCAAATTAGCAACAATGAAGTAGATGATATATCTGTGATAGGTAATTTTAAAAATGTTGGAGCTTGAATATAATAAAATAGAAGATATAATCCCAGTGACAAATTTGAAGAACTTAACAGCACTGAATTTGCGAGGAAACAAAATTATCTAGCATCTAGAAATTTGATTGAGTTTTTATCATAATTATAATAAAATTATTGTAATATAACTTGGAGGTACTATTTTATGCCACAAATTAGACCAGTGTCCGATTTGAGAAATAAATTTGCTGATATTTCAAAAGCTGTACATGAATCCGCTGAACCAGTGATTTTAACGAAAAATGGCTATGGAGATATGGTTGTTATGAGTTATGAAGCTTTTGAGAAGTATCAATTTGAAAGTGAGATATATTTAAAACTTAAGGAAGCTGAGATTCAAGCAAAACAAACAAATAAACGATTTACTCATAAGGAAGTTTTTGGCGATTTGAAAAAACTGAAGGATAAAATAGATAATGAGAAAGTATAAAATTAATTATCTCCCTGTTGTCAAAGAGGATATAACGGATATTATCCTTTATATATCAGAACATTTAAGTGCACCCGAAGCTGCAATGGATTTACTAGAACCTCTGGATGCTTCGATTTCTTTATTGCAGAATTTTCCTTATTATTACAAGCTATTTCGTGGGATAAAACCTTTAGATGAAGAATATAGACTGCTACCAGTAAAAAATTATGTGGTTTTTTACGTTGTACGAGAACATGAGAAAATTGTTGAAATACATCGAGTGATTTATTCAAAGATAGATTTAAATAGAATTATAAAAAATAGCGTCTGAAAACAAATTATTAAGAATAAATATGCTATGTATTTTTTAGCTACAGAAGAAATGGAAACAGGAAACATGAAGCGTTTTTCTAATACATTAGCAGAATATGTGAAACAGGATTATCTAAAAAACGCAAGTTTTTCTGATTGGGAGGACTTGTTTAAAATAATTGCAACATATAAGCCAGACACAAAAAAAGTACTTATAATAGATGAATTTTAATACCTTGTCAATGTTAACTCTGCATTTGCTACAGTTTTTCAGAGGATTTGGGATGAAATATTAAAGGATAAAAATGTGATGATTATACTTTGTGGATCGTTGATTAGTATGATGAAAACTCATGTTCTTTCGCACATTAGTCCTTTATATGGAAGAAGAACAGCACAGATACGTCTATCACCATTAAAATTTACAGATATAATGAAAACTAATTCAAACAAATCTTTTGAGCAGCTTGTGGAAGTATATTCTGTGACAGGAGGAGTAAAGAAGTTAAGGAAATTGTGAGATACTTTGCTATTATGAAGAATATAGCAGAGGGTAATCACAAAGTATCTCAACTTGCAGGTGTTTTTAATATGCCTTCAAATGCATTAAGTCCATATCTGAAAACTCTTATAGACTTAGATCTTATTGAAAAACGTGTACCAGTAACTGAGAAACAACCTGAAAAGAGTAGAAAGGGTTTATACTTTGTTAAAGATCACTTTGTGAAATCAGTTGTATATTGTCAAAACAAACTCCTCGCCAGACTCTTTGAGCAGCGGTTCTTTTGCCCCAATTTCCTTCATTGTTTTTAATATCATAGGTATACCTCTTCCCAATTGATCAATATACCTAAGATTCTCCATGTATTTTACCAGAAAAGGATTCCTTGCGTAGGAAACACCTATTTTCATTTTATCTATTGTTACAGTATTAGGAAGTCTGCTAGGGCTATGAAACTCTATCCTGTCTTCAAACATAAATATTCTTATTTTTGAACCACTTATACTGTAGTTCCTATGCACAAGTGTATTAACTATCGCTTCTCTAAGAACAAGTGTAGGATATTCACTTTTCTCTTCACGCTTTAGTCCATTTATAACAGAAGGGGTTTTCATATTGTTTTTCAATACAACCATTGCTTGGTCTGCAATGTCCTGAATTCTTCCTGTTAAAACCTTTTTATCTATTAACTCATCAGTAATTTCTATACCTCTAAAATGAGCAAAACTCATTCCATTTTGCGGCAGGTTCTTTTCGGGGATTTTCCCAAATACCAGTAAACCACCAACAGTACAGAGTGCTTTTTCACTAGTCTGTGTCATTATATCCCCATTAATCAGAATTCTTTCAATAGTTTCCTTGCTTTCTTCATATAAATCAAAGGCATTATATTTTAAGAAGTACTCCCTTATAACATCAATATTTAAATCTTTTATTGACGTACCTTCCATTGGAGATATATCAAAATGTAGTGCTCCATTAGCTTCAAATAGCCTTAATAGTTCTTCTCTTGAAGCAATACGCTTTGTAGTACCAACTCTTATGTAGTATTTATTGTCTTTATTTTTATTATTTCCTTTATTTCTTGTATCTCCATTATAATCACCCTCTTTCTATGTAATATTTATTATATTATTAACCTACTACTTGTTTCTATTTATTTTTAAATATTGCCCTTCTATTTTAGTAAATACTCTTTAATGGTCTTATCACTTGTTCCAAGTAAAATTATAAAGGATCCTATTTGTCCAAGGTTTGTTCCGATTATAAAAGGTACATGCACATTCATAAGGTTTTTAACATATTTTAAATTAGCATTTAAGCCAGTTCTTTATCTCATTGAGGCGGAGCCTCTTGTTGGTAAAATGGATACCAAAAGCTTCTCCAATAGCATTATCAAACATGATGTATTGTCTCAATAGCCCATAAAGGTAAATTTAAAAGCCAATATTCCTGATTATATTCAGTCATAGCTGTCCTAATTGAAGTTTTTGGACTAAATTTCTCAAAGTAAGTCTTTAAACTTTTGGCTTTTAAGTTAACCTCAGCTTTCACTTCAATAGGGACAACATCTTGACCGTTATCAATGACAAAATCTATTTCTGCACTTCCACGTTCATTTGTCCAATAATATGTTTCTATTTCATCTAGTGTTTTTAGTTGTTGTAAAACATACTGATCTGTTAGTGCACCTTTAAATTCTTTGAATAGCTCATTACCTTTTAGTAAAACCCTTTGATCTGGCCTAACCATACAAGATAACAGTCCTACATCCAACATAAATAATTTAAAAGCTTTTAAATCTTCATATGCCTTTAGTGGAAGATTAGGAGCTGTTACACGTTGAACCTTGTGAACAAGACCGCAATCAGTTAACCAAAGCATAGCCATTTCATAATCCTTTGCTATAGATCCTTCTTTAATCAATCCATAAATGAATTTTTTGTTTTCTTTAGTGAGTTGTGAAGGAATGCTGTTCCAGAGCATTCGTATACGAGGTACAGCGCCATTAGGTGCATGTTTTGAAAAATCTTGTTCATAGACAGAAAGGATACGCTTTTGTATTTCCCTTGCCTCATTAAAATCTTGATTGTTCAAAAAGTTATCAACTACTTCTGGCATGCCACCAACATAATAATAATATTTTAATAAATCAATATATTCATGTTTAAAAGTATTTGCAAGTTCGAAATCTCCCTTTTCTAAAAGTTCAACAAACTGCTCTTTTCCCATTGCCTTTATAAATTCTTTGAATGATAGTGGATATAGGTCTAGAAATTCCACTTTGCCAACTGGAAATGAAGTGCCTTGATGTAGTGCAACGCCTAGTAAAGAACCTGCACATACAATTTGATATTGTGGTGCATTCTCATTAAAATATTTTAATGATGTTAGTGCTTTTGGCACTTCTTGAATTTCATCAAAAATGAGAAGCGTATCTTCTGGAATGATTTTATTTCCAGCATATAGCTCTAAGCCTGTTATTATACGCTCAATATTCATGTTTTTTTCAAACAAATCTTTCATTTCCTGATTATTGTCAAAACTCACATAGACAGTTTGCTTGTAAGTGGTTTCTCCAAAAGTTTTCATAAGCCAGGTCTTACCAACCTGACGTGCACATCTAATAATTAGCGGTTTTTTATTTTTCTTTTGCTTCCATTTATAAAGCTTCTTCATAGCAATACGTTCCAATTTTATCACATCGTAATAGTATTACATACAAGTACAACAAAAATTACAACGAGTTGAGGTGATAAAATATTGTGATTACAAAATTAATTAATTACAAAAATAAAATCAATAATTTTTTTAAACAATATCTCCATCAAAAGTTATTTTAAAATCTGTAATACGTCAACTAATTCGCTGCAACTTTCAATGGCAACTTTAATTCTTTTCTTTCTAGTAGTTCACTGTCTCTAGTCTGAACATACAAGATAACAAGCCTACATCCAGAACAAATATAGTTGCTATTTACAAATTTTTATGCAATAATACCTATAAAGAGGAATGATTACCCTTTATAGGTATTATTATAGATTAGAGGCAGTTTGGGGGAGGCTAGAAAATGTATAATAAAAAAGATGTTTTTTTAATAATATCAGTTGTAGTGATTTCACTGCTGATTCTAATAACTTACACAAATACTAAAAATTTAAATAATCAAATATTTAGGCTTAATAGTAAAATATCTAGACTGCAAAGTGAATTGTATGGTGTTCGTTCTCAAGTATCCAATGAAATATCAAGTATTAGCGGAATTGTTGAGAAAATAAGGGATGATGCTAGATGGTGGACTCCTGGTGAATTTGAGATTGAAGAAATTAAGGATGAAGAAGCCATAATAAAGGTAGATTGGCAACTAAACAAATATCAAACGGGAAGTAATGTATTTTTAAATTATCGCCAAATAGATGAAGATAGCTATACCCAAGTAGAGTCAAAAGATATGGGTAATGGTCATTTTATAGCCACTTTTCCTGCTTCCATTATAAAAAAAGAACCTGTATGGGATGTGCACTTAACTAGGAGAATTACTAATCAAGATCAGACTAGAACTGCTACTGTTGATGAAGAAATAAAAGAATTTAAATCTCCAGACAATGTACGTATGTATGAATATTTTATATCTTTAGAACATAATGGGACTGCTCGCTCTAGTGAAATTCAAGCAATACATTTGTCACCCTCAAACTTAAGCTTATTTAGTCCTTTAAATGCAAATGTGTATGTTGAAGAAAACAGAATAAATGCACATATAATAGAAACTATGATTCAAGAAAATGCAAAATACAAAATACAGGAAGCTCTTTTAGAAGCTAGAGATGAAAATAACAAAGTACTAAAAAGTTGGAATCTTAATAAAAGTAGTTTTTCTGATATGAACGAATTTGTACTTGGAACAACGGTTATAGAAGATAAAGAAAGTTATGAATCGTTATTTTTAGTAGTAAACTATAATGATGGTATTACCTCTGAAAGAGAAGTAAAAGGTTTTAAGGACTATTTTTAGATATTTATGTTTACTAAGCCTGCTATCATTTGATAATTCCTTTAGTGGTATATAATGGAAGTGATGAATGGAAAATTAAAACTACGTTAGGAGAAATGATAAAGGGTTATGGTGATTTACCAGAAGATGTTAACGATATTGTTGAAAATATTGAAAAGACTTATCCAGAAGGGAGTGAAGTTGTGATGACTTTAGCTGAACAATTAAGAGAAGAAGGCAAACTGAAAGGTATAGAAGAAGGCAAACAAGAGGGGCTTGAAGAAGGACAAACAAAAGCTCTTTCTAAATCTGCAATAAGATTGTTGACTAAAAAATTTGGGAAACTATCGGAGGAAACCAAATCTAAAATTGAAAAACTAGATTCAATAACTTTAGAAATAATAATTGACCAAATATTTGAGTATAAGACATTAGATGATGCCAAAAAGTATTTTGATTAAAAGATAAGATTATCGGTGATAATAGAAAAGCAAGCAATAATAATATGTGAAGATAAAAAAAGACAAGGCAGAGTGTTCTTGTCTTTTTTTAAGAAAATTTATATGTTCTCATTAAATAATTCAAACAGTATAGTCAAGACTATTATAGTTTAAACTATAATAGTCTTGACTATACTGTTTAGTGCTGATAATATTAAATTAGGTGGTGATTAGTATGTTTATTGGAAGAAAAGAAGAGCTTGATTTTCTTGAAGAAAAATATAAAAGCAATAAAACAGAATTTATAGTTCTTTACGGACGAAGAAGAATTGGAAAAACATTTCTTATTCAAGAATTTATAAAAAACAAACCACATGTTTTCTATTCTGCAGTTGAAGTAACAGATAGTGTTCAGCTAACTAAAATGTCTACCATAGTACAGCAGTATTTTAAAAAAGACATTTATAGTGATAGATTTTCAGATTGGGAAGCTTTATTTAAATTTATAATTGACAACGTAAATGAGAATAAAGAAAAAATTATTATTGCTTTAGATGAATTTCCATATATGGTTCAGGGAAACAAAAGTATACCATCAATTATACAAAAACTTTGGGATCATTATTTTTCTAAGTTAAATATAATGTTAATAATTTGTGGCTCATCTATGAGCTTTATGGAAAAGAAAGTTTTAAGCGAGAAAAATCCTCTTTACGGAAGGACAACAGGTGTTTTAAAAATTCAAGAGATGGATTTTGAATCTTCTAGAGGTTTTATGGGAAAAGGAAGCTTAGAAGATCACATAAATTATTATAGTGTTTTTAGCGGAGTACCATACTATTTGAGTATGATTTCTCCAGAAGACAGTTTTGAAAACAATCTAAAGAAAAATATTTTAAGTAATAATTCAGTTTTATTTAATGAAGCAGAGTTTTTATTAAAACAGGAATTGCGAGAGGTTAGTCAATATAATGCTATTATTGAATCAATAGCATTAGGCAATACAAAAATAAATGACATATACCAAAAAACAGGAATTGAAAAGACAAAGATTCCATTTTATATTGGAAGTTTAATTGAATTAGGTATTGTAAGAAAAGAATACCCATCTACTATAAAGACTAAAGAACAGATAAAGTCAAGAATGGGGATTTACAAAATAGATAATAGTTATTTTAGATTCTACTATGCCTTTGTGTATCCTTATATATCAGAGTTATTAGAAGGTGGAGCAGATATAATATATGAAGAGGTTATACTAAAAAGACTTTCAATGTTTGTTTCTTGGGAATTTGAAAACATTGCTATAAGTAAATTAAGAGAACTAGGCAAGAATAATTTGTTACCAATTCGTCCTATTAAGATAGGCAGGTGGTGGCATAAGGATAATGAAATTGATATTGTTGCCTGTGATATTAAAAATAATTTTATTTTTGGTGAATGTAAGTGGAAAAGGGAAAAGGTAAGCTCAAGGACATTAGAACAACTTAAAATAAAAAGCAGTAATATTGGTGAAAAGGTTAAGCGTTCATCATATGTACTTTTTTCTAAATCAGGATTTACAGATGAGATATTAAGATATGCATATAAGAATAAAGAAGTCACATTGGTGGATTATTCTGGAATTGAACCTAGAATTATTTGAATATAGTTCATTGCCTTTTAGTAAAACCCCTTGGTCTAGCGTGAACATACAAGATAACAGTCCTACATCCAACATAATAATACTACAGAGAAGGAAAAATTAATTTTGTAATTTCCAACCTAAAAATAAGGTCGTTATCGTATAAATAACACATAAGGTATGACAAATTATTAGAAATCTTTGTTATTTTGTTAATCAAAAGCACAGGGTCTAATTTAATTTTATGCATTAATATGCTATTATTGTCTTAAGAAATTTATTGATGAGGGAAGAAATCTATGCTATTTATTACAGCTGTTATAAATTATACTGGTGAAACAGCAACCCGTATTGTTGAAAAAATTAAAAATGGAGACAAGCAGTTGAAAGAAAAGCTTATAAAGGACTATATTCCATTTATATTAAAAATTGTTTCGGATTTTTGTTCTTCTAATGCAAATGATTTAAAAAGCAGTGACGAATATAGTATAGGACTAATAGCCTTTGATGAGGCTATTGATAGATTTGATATAAGTAGAAGTAGAAGTTTTCTTAAATTTGCAGAAATGGTGATGAAAAAAAGAATGATAGATTATTTTAGGAAATCATCATCAGTTGGTAAAAATGAAATTCCCTTTTCATCTTTTAACAGCAAAAGAGAGAAGGAACTTGAGAAAAAACTAAATATGTATGATATTAATCAGGGAGCAGGCAAATACGAGCTTATTTGGGAGTTAAAAAATTTTTCAAAAGAATTAGAAAGCTTTGGACTAAGTATTACAAAATTGCCAGACTATGTACCAAAACATAAGGATTCAAAACAAATGTGTATAGGCATTGCTAAAAAAATAATTGAAAATAAAGATATTTTATATAAATTAAAAACAAAAAAGTATATACAAATGAAGCAGCTTTCAAAAGTAATTGATGTTCATCCAAAGACTGTTGAAAGAAATAGAGCATTTATTATATGTTTATGCATAATATATGAAAGCGATTATGGAAATTTCAAGGCATATTTAAACAAAGTGTTCTGATTTATTATAATCTAGAAAAGATAAATGATTACAAAAATATTTTGAAACCGCAAATAAGAAATTTAATCCTTAGAATATGAAAGTAAGGAGGGAAGAGATGAAGTATCAGGGTATTGTATTAAAACTGACAAAAAATAAAGCTATTGTAACTACTGAAGATTTTCAGTGCTACTATATTAAGAGAAGCCCTACAATTTGTGTGGGAAAGAAAATTGAATTTACCAACAAAGAAATTATTAAGAAAACACATACTTTAACAAAGTGGGTTTTAGGTGCTGCTTGTGCCATATTTATGATAGCTGCTTTTATGTCTTTTTCGGGGATAATTGATATAAATAATATTTTATACAATCCCCAAGTTTTTGCCTACGTAAGTATTGACACAAATCCTAGTCTTGAGGTCGAAATTGACCATAGTGGAAATGTTTTAAATTTAGTTCCACTAGATGATGATGCAAAGCTCCTTGTTAATAATATAAAGTTTGATAAGGTTGATATTTCTGAAGCTATTGATAATATAATGGATGGATTAAGTGCTAAGGGGGCTATTAGTAAGAACACAAAAGATCATATATTGATTTCAAGTGCGTTGAATTGGGAAAAGGAAGAAAGCAATAAAGAAAGTAGGAGAAAAAGAGAAGAACTTAATATTATTATGGATGTAATTAAAAATGATATACAAAATAGTGGGAAAGCAGATGTATACTTGCTTCAAGCGGATATAAAGGAAAGAGAAGCTGCAAAAAGTGAAGGTATATCCACTGGCAGATATGTAGTATACAAAAAACTAGAAAAGGATATTTCAATTGAGTATGCTAAAGAGGTTACTGTTGATAATCTAATAGAGTGGTTGGCAGGTGATAAATTAGAAGTGACACCAACGCCAAAGCCAACACTAACGCCAACGCCAACGCCAACATCAACGCCAAAGCCAACACCAACGCCAATACCAACACTAACACCGACACCGACACCAACGCCAACACCGACACCAACGCCAACACCGGAGGCCACAGATTCAATGCATAGAAGATTTGAATCTAGTAATTATCGTGGATATTTTATAAGAAGTGAATCATTTAATGTTCGGCTTTCTTCCTATGTAGAACCTATTAAGGATTCTGTATTTAAGATAGTTCCTGGACTTGCAGAAGCAGATTGTATTTCCTTTGAGTCAATAAATTATCCAGGATATTATCTCAAGCATGAAAACTTTAAACTTATTCTTAAAAAATATGAGGACACGGATTTATTTAGAGCAGATGCAACTTATAGAATTGTACCAGGTTTGGCGGATGAAAATATGATTTCTTTCCAATCGTTTAATCATCCGAATAGGTATATAAGGCACAGGGAGTATGAACTTTATATTGAAGAAATATCTACTGAACTTGAGAAAAAAGATGCAACGTATATTGAAATAAAAGTTGTTGAGTAGCCTTGAAATAGTTTGTGTATTAAAAACAAGACTATATTATGTAGATGAAAACCAGTATAAGTTAACGCTTATAGAGGTTTTTAAAATTAATCTTATCCTAAGACTCCATCTTTTACAAGGTGGAGTTGCTCTTATAAATTTTCAGGTGGAGTTGAGTCTCCACCTGAGGTCTCGTTGTTTAGCTTTAGCTAAATTAATTCACTAAATCAAATTCCCAACTTAAAAAATCTATATCTTTCGTATAAGTAAGGCAAAGGAGGTAATTTTGCTTAAGTAAGGGTTCAGTGATTTTAGAAAGATTATATTATGGGAGGTATAAGTATGAAAATTAAAAGATTTTTAGCAGGGGTGACAGCTTTTGTAATATCAGCAGGACTGCTTTGGGCAATGCCTTTAAACGCAGACAGAACATACGAGGATGTGATTGTTTCTGATGACTTTGAAATTAACTATGATGGATGGTGCAATATGGGAGAAAGCACAGTTTTATCAGCAGTTGAAAATCAGGGGAACAATTCTACAAGAGGTATGATGGTGACAAAACGCTCATCTAAGAATGATGGAGCGTATTCACAAAAGGGTTTATATCTTGATGGTGGTAAGAGTTATGATTACAGCGTTTTTGTAAATCATGATGGAGATGGTAATGAAACATTTAAGTTTTCCTTAAGCTACCAAGATACAGAGACAGGGGAGTTAAATTCAAAAGTAATTGCAACTGAAGACGTTGCTAGTGGAGAATGGATTGAACTTTCAACAGAGTATAAAGCACCAAAAACTGCATCAGATATTACTTTGTCAATCACAACTGATAGTACTGTAGATTTCATTTTTGATGATGTAACTATAACTAAAAATAGAAAAGTTAAAGCAAATACAGTATCAGCAGCAAGTAGTGATGTTGGATTAAAAGATATATATGCAAATTATTTCAGAGTTGGTTCGATACTTAACTCTGGAACAGTAACTAATTCAACAATAACGGCTATGATCTTGAGAGAGTTTAACAGTATTACTCATGAAAACGAATTGAAGCCTGATGCTACAATGGTTCAATCAGGTTCAACTAATACAAATATTAACGTTTCCCTAAATCGTGCAGCAAGTATTTTAAACTTCTGTGCAGAAAATAATATAGCTGTTAGAGGTCATACCTTAGTTTGGCATGGTCAGACGCCTGAGTGGTTCTTTAAGGACAATTTTGAAAACGATGGAGATTGGGTATCCCAATCAGTTATGGATCAGCGTATGGAAAGCTACATAAAAAATATGTTTGCTGAAATAGAAAGACAGTATCCATCACTAAATCTTTATGCCTACGACGTTGTAAATGAGGCTGTGAGTGATGATGCTAACAGAACTAGAAATTTTGGTGGAGCAAGAGAACCCGGATATGGGGATGGAAGATCTCCATGGGTTCAGATTTATGGAGATAATAGTTTTATTGAGCAAGCATTTAGATATGCAAGAAAATATGCTCCAGAAGGTTGTGAGCTTTACTATAATGATTACAACGAATATTGGGATCATAAGAGAGACAGTATAGTTGAATTGTGTACATCTTTATACAATAAGGGTTTGCTTGATGGTGTGGGAATGCAGTCGCATATCAATGCAGATATGGATGGGTTTACAGGTATAGAAACCTATACAACGGCGTTACAGATGTATATAAATATAGGCTGTGATGTTCAGATTACAGAACTTGATATAAGCACAGAGGAGGGCAGATTTAGTGAACAGCAGCAGGCTGAAAAATATGAAGCTATTTTCCAAGCAGCTGTCGATGTAAACAAAAACTCTAACCAAGGAAGGGTTACAGCAGTTTGTATGTGGGGACCTGATGATGCCAATACTTGGATTGGTTCTGAAAATGCACCTCTTTTATTTGATAGAGATACCCAACCAAAGGAAGCTTATAATGCAGTAGCTTCCCTTATTCCACAATCGGAATGGGGCGATGGTAGCAACCCAATCGGTGGTGGAACAGCACAGCCAGAGGAGCCAGATGCAAATGGATATTATTATCACGATACATTCGAAGGCAGCATGGGTCAATGGACTAATAGAGGATCTGCAGAAATTATGTTAAGTGGCAGAGTAGCTTATAAAGATTCAGAGGCACTTTTAATTAACGATCGCACAGATGCATGGAATGGAGCACAACGTGCATTAAGTCCTATAACATTTGTTTCTGGCGATAAATATTGTTTTAGTTCTGTTGCTATGTTTATTGAAGGTGGTACTTCGGCAACATTCTGTATGAAATTGCAATATGTGGATCCATATGGTGATACTCAATATGATACTATAGATATGAAGACTGCAGTTGCAAACGAATGGGTTCACCTATATAACCCAGAATACAAAATCCCTGCTGATGCAAGAGATATGTACGTTTATGTGGAAACAGAAGAAGATACTATGAATTTCTACATAGATGAAGCGATTGGAGCAGTTGCAGGGACTGTGATTACTGGACCTGCTGAAGTTGAATTTATGCTTGGCGACTTAGACTTTAACGGTACTATTGACTCCACTGACTTAGCATTAGCAAAGAGGGGGATACTAGAGCAAGGATTTGCTAGCGATGCTGCTAAGCGTGCAGCTGACGTTAATCAGGATGGAGAAGTAAATAGCACTGACATCACCCTTTTATCACGTTACATTTTAGAAATAATTGATGAATTTCCTTCGTAGAAGGTAAGTATTTTACTTATGTAGCGTCAACAACTCCTGAGAGAATTGCTGCTTCAAGAATGCACAGTGCTTGTGGCGGCTTCTCAATGGAGGCAAGTTTCAACGTGGGTAGTAATGGTTAACTGTCTTGATTACATTGGATATTTTATGATGCAATTCCTCATTTCTTCCATGAGTAAAAGTTAATTTAATCTGGTATTAACAGAGGAACAGTAGGTCTGCAAAAAAAATATCGAGACTGTCCAAAAAAGCAGGAAAAATAATAGTTAATGAAGAATATAATATAGAATGCCTTATCTTGAAAAACAAAAGAATCTATTCTTAAAATAAATAACCTGAAAACAAATAAAAAATTGTCACTTTATGTACTTTGATAAATAGCATCGCAATAGTCTATTAAGTTAAAGGAGATGTAAAAAGTGAATGATATGGAAAACAAACTAAAGCAACTAGAAGAAGAGAATAGAATGTTTCGAATGATATTAGAAGCATTGCCTATTAATCTGTTTGTGAAGGATACCAACTGTAATTACCAGGTTACAAGTAAGATTTGCGACATAATAAATGGTGTTAACAGAGGAGAACTTAAAGGGAAAACCGACTTTGATATTCAAAAATCTAAAGAAATAGCTCAAAGTTTTTATGATGATGACAAAAAAATCATGAATACAAAAAAAGGAAGTCGAATGCTTTCGCCTACATTATGCGGTGAAACAGTAAAATACTATGACATTTATAAAGAGCCCTTAATTGGTGAAGATGGTTCTGTTGAGGGAATTCTTGGACTTGTTGTAGCACCAGCTGAGATGAGTACAGATGAAAAAGTAGAAGAAGTAGAAAATGAAATGGAAACTTATTATGGAATTAAATGTCTAATGTTTGACTACGATATAAAAACTGGTAATGCCATTATCCTGAAAGAATTAGAGGATTTCAATATAAAGTATGACACAAGTGAATCTTTTGAAAAAGTTTTTATAAATAGCCAAAGGATAAAAGAACAATCAAAAGAAGCTGTTAAAAAGGCATTTCAGAAAATCAAAGATTATGAAACAGAGTCTGTAGTTGTTCTTGACATAAAAGACAATTCAGGAAACTGGCGTTCTGGAGTTTTGAACTTAACAAGGGTAAAAAATAGTAAATTAAATGAAAATCGAGTTATTGGTGTTCTATCTTACTTAAATGATGGAGAAGAAAAGAAAGAAGAACTGATGATTTCATTAAATGCTATGAAAAAAAGGTTATCCCAAATTGTTACAGAAAAATATGATGCAGTTATTTATATAAATAAAAAAAATCAAGCGTATATAAGAAAGGGAAAACCAATAGGTAAATTAGCTAGTCAAGGAAGTATTGAGCAACTGAAAATATGTATAGATGAATATATTTATAATAATGAAAAAAACATTTATAAAGATGCTGTTATTTCAAAAAGTGAAATAAACAGAGATGGAAAACATTTGTCTTTTGAATTAAGGATAATGGATGAAAAGGATGAAATTAGGTGGTATGAGTCAAATGTGTACTATATGGATGGTATTGATGGAGTAAGTGAAGATGTTATACTGACCTTTTGTGACATGGACGAAATTGTAAAAATGAAAAAACAAAATGAAATTCGCAATATTAATAATCGTTTTATTGAAGTACTGGGTTCTGTAGTAGAATCGAGAGATTTAGAATCAGGTGATCATATTAAAAGAATAAAAAATATAACTAAACTTCTTTTAACGGCTATTATGAAAAAATATCCAGAGTATGGGTTGTGTGAAGAACAAATAGAGGTCATGGCTTCGGCTTCAACAATGCATGATGTAGGAAAAATAGCAATTCCAGATAATATATTATTAAAGCCTGGTAGGTTGACACCAGAAGAGTTTGAAATTATGAAGGAACATACTACAAGAGGCTGCAAAATTATAAATAGTGCATCAGTAATTCAAGATGAACAATATTATAATTATTGTTATGAAATATGTCGGCATCATCACGAGAGATATGATGGAAAGGGTTATCCAGATGGTTTAAAAGGAGATGACATATCAATTTCAGCACAAGCTGTGTCTGTTGCAGATGTTTATGATGCACTTATAAGTAAAAGATGTTACAAAGAAGCATACCATGAAGAAAAAGTATATAGCATGATTATAAATGGTGAATGTGGTGTTTTTAATCCTAAATTAATTGAGTGTTTAAAAGAAACACGTAATAAATTAAAAAGTCTTTATTATTAGCTTTAAAGAAAACCATTCTTTTGACAAACCCAAATTTTGTATTAGAGTAAGATTAAAGCTCGAGGACAAATCTCCTCGAGCTTATTAAAAAATCTAGTTATTCCGATTTAATATATAGATACACATTATTCTTGGCTAACTGGAGGAAAATATGGAAAAACGAAAGACAATTGGGCTTGTAATTAATTGTTTAGAGGGTAATTATTTAACTTATTTTTGGCTTATGCTGAAAAAAGCAGCCGAAAAATTTGGCTGTAATTTAATAGTTTATGAGGGAAGAGTTTTAAACTATTATTCAGATTATACGAGAAAGCAAACTATTGTATATGGTTTTATAGATAAAAAAAGGGTAGACGGACTTATAATTACTTCGGCAGTGACTGACCATGTAAGTGATGAAAATATTAATAAATTTTTACGTAGGTTTAAAGATATACCGCTAGTATCAATTGGAAGGATAATACCTAAAACTACGAGTGTATTGGTAGATAACAAAACAGGAATGAAAAGTCTCATAAAACATTTAGTTAAAGATCACGAGTATAGAAAGATTATTTTTGTAACAGGACCTAAAAATAATTGTGAAGCGGTAGAGAGATATGAAGCTTATTTAGAAGTTCTAGAAGAAAATAATATTGATGTAGATGAGGATATTGTCTTTGAAGGGGATTTTAATTCCCATACAGGGTATGAAATTATGAAAAAAGTAATTCTCAAAGGAATTGAATATGATGCAGCTGTTTTTTCAAATGACGATATGGCATTAGGAGCTATAAAGGCAATTGAAGATTTATCAAAAGAATATAATATAGATGTTTCTAAAAAAAATACCATATGCGGATTTGATAATACAACTAAAGCAAAATTGACAACTCCTTCCTTGACAACTGTAAGTCAACCTTTTGAAGATATTTGCCAGGGGGCTGTTAAAGCTCTTCTTGAGAAAATAGATGGAAAAAAAACAGAGGATATCATAAAGTATCCTGCTGTTTTAGTGAAAAGACAATCATGTGGATGTAAAAAACAGAGTCTTTTAGATGAAATATCAAATAAGTCTTTAAGGCTTATACCACAGAGCATATTCAATATAGGAGTGCAAACATATAATTTAAATGATATTTGTAAAAAAATTACCAAGGAATTTAAAAGAATTGGATTAAAAAACTGTTTTATTTCCACATATTATGAAGGTACAATTATGTATAATGATACTTTATTGCTAAAAGAGTCTTTTGAAGTTCCAAAAAAATCTGTACTTCTATATGCTTATTGTAATGGTGAAAGAGTGAATGTAGAAGAAGAAAAACTTTTTGATACAAAAAATCTAATACCTGAGTCCTTTATTCCAAAGGATAGAAGGTTTAATTATCTTATAAAGCCATTGTATTTTGGGGAGGATAATTTTGGTTTTATGTGTATTGAATTAGTAAGTGATGATGTTTTGCATTTTGAATTATTAAGGATTCAAATTAGCAATGTTTTAAATGGTGCACTTCTATTAATGGAAAAGGACAGGATAAAAAGAGTTTTAGTTGAAAGTGAAAGGTTAGCTTCCTTAGGTCACTTAGTAGGAGGGATTTCTCACAATCTTATGTCACCTATAATGTCAATATCAGGTGTATCATCTGCTATGGAAAGTCTTGCTGATGAGTATGAAAATTCTTTAGAAGATTCTGAAGTTACAAAGGAAGATTATATTGAGATTTTAGATGAAATGAAAACTTGGAATAGTAGATTAAAAGAGTATAAAAATTATATGGAAAAAGTAATTTTAAGTATTAATGCACAAGCTGAAGAGTTAAATTCTAATACTAAAAATGAATTTACTGTAGATGAACTTATGAAAAAAATAAAATTTAATTTAAATAATAATATAAAACTTTCAAAGTGTAAATTAAATGTTAAAACAGAGGTCACTGATAAAATAAAAATATCAGGTGATATAACAAGTTTAGTAAAAATAATTAATAATATTTTAGTTAATGGAGTTGAGTCATATAGTAAAGAAGATGAAAAAGCATATATAATTGACTTTTATGTGTGCTATAAAGAAGAGTTTATCACAATTAAAATAAGGAATTATGGAGATAAAATTCTCTCTTCGGTTAAAGATAAAATATTTAAACATATGGTGACTTCTAAAGGTAAAAATGGTACAGGGCTAAGTTTGCTTCTATCCCATTCTACTATAAAGGCCAGATTTGGGGGAGAAATATGGTTTGAAGAACCTGAAGGTAAAGGAGTAACATTCTACATATCTATACCTGTTAAAAGACAACGTGAAAATAATGGTGAATAAGTAATAATATTCATAACATTAAAGTTGCTTTGATTGGAGGTAAATAATGAAAAAACGTAAAACAATAGGATTGATGATAAAAGGTCTAAATGGAAACTATTTGACTTACATGTGGCTTATGCTAAAAAAAGCAGCTAAAAAATTTGATTGCAATTTAATAGTTTATGAGGGGAAAAATATAAAGTCAAAAATGGGTGATGATAAAAAACATACTATTGTTTATGGTTTTGTAGATAAGTGTAGAGTCGATGGCGTAATACTTACCTCTGCAATATCAGATAAATTAAATGAAGATGAGTTTGTTAGCTTTTTAGAAAGATTTAAAGAAATACCTATGGTATCAATTGGAAGGGTTGTGCCAAATGCTACTAGTATATTGATGGAGAATAAAGAAGGTATGAGAAGTGCAGTAAGACACTTAGTAGAAGACCATGGTTACAAAAAAGTTGCTTTTGTAAAAGGTCCTAAAAATAACTGTGAAGCGATAGAACGATACGAAGCATATTTAGAAGTTTTAAATGAAAATGGCATTGAAGTTGATAAAAATATAGTTTTTGAGGGCAACTTTGATTCTCAAGATGGATATGAAATAATGAAGGATATAATTATAAAAGACATTGATTATGAGGCAATTGTTTTTTCTAATGATGATATGGCATTAGGAGCTATAAAGGCAACTGGTGATTTATCTAAAAAATATGAATTTGATGTTTCGGGAAAAACTATCATGTGTGGTTTCGATGATTCAATTAATTCAAGATTGACAAAACCCTCTTTGACAACTGTGCGTCAACCGATTGAAGAACTTTGTTATAATGCAGTTAAAACGCTAATTGAAAAAATAGATGGGAAAAAAACCAATGATATAATGGAATTTCCAGCAGTTTTAGTCAAGAGACAGTCTTGTGGGTGCAGGGGCGAGAGGACATTAGATGAGATGTCAAATAAATATTTAAGACTCACACCTGATATGGAATTAGTTGAGGGAACTGAAACGTATTCTTTAGAAGAGCTATATAATAAAATTACTTACATCTTAAAAGGGTGCAATATAAGAAGTTGTTTTATTTCAACTTATTATGAAGGTTCAACTATGTTTGTAGATACAGATTTGTTAAATAAATCATATGATGTTCCTGATAAATCAGAGCTTATATATGCCTTTTATAATCATGAAAGAGTCGATATAACGGGTAGTGTAAAGATTTATAACACCAAAGATATAGTGCCGAATTGTTATCTCCCTGAAGATAGAAGGTTTATTTATCTTGTATGTCCATTATATTTTGGGGAAGAAAACTTTGGGTTTTTATGTATTGAAATAAACAATGATGATGTTTTTGTATTTGAAGCTCTAAGATCTCAGGTAAGCAACATATTAAAAGGAGTTTTAGTGTTGCAGGAAAAAGATAAGATGGAAAAAGTTATGCTTGAAAATGAGCGTCTTGCTCTATTAGGTCATTTAGTTGGAGCTATTTCTCATAACCTTATGTCACCTATTAAATCAATATCAGAAATACAGGAGACTTGGGAAAAACTGATAAATAAACATAGATATGCTCTAGAAGATGCCAATGCAACTATTAAAGAGAAAAGTAAAATTTCTAAAGAGATTAAAATGTGGAATGAGCGGCTGAAAGAATATAACTCCTATATTTCAAAAATGATTTCAACCATTAAAAATCAAACTACACAGCTAAATTGTACCTCTATAAAAGAGTTTACGATAGAAGAACTTTTAGGCGTAATAAAATATAATCTAGACAACAACAAAAAACTTTCTAGATGCAATCTTAACATTAAAACAAATCTTAATATTAAGACAAGAATATCAGGTGATATAAGAAGTCTAGCTAAAATAATTGACAATCTTTTGATTAATGGAGTTGAGTCATATAGTGAAAAAAATGAAATAGGATATAGGATAGACCTTAGTATATACTTAGACATGACTTCAATTATATTTGAGGTTAGAGATTATGGAAAAGGAATACCTGAAGATATTAAGTATAAAATATTTAAGCATATGATTACCACAAGGGATAAAAATGGAACAGGAATAAGTTTACTTTTATCCTATTCTACTATAAAGGGAAGGTTTGGAGGAGAAATGTGGTTTGAAGAAGGAGAAGAAAAGGGAAGTGTGTTTTATATATCAATACCTGTTAGAAAACTATAATAAATTATATTATTTTCTGTATAATCAACAGGAAATCAATCTATTATACTAAAGATATATCTCTTCATCAAAGAAATATCAGTGCTGTCTATTATTCCATCCCCATTTAAATCAGCCGCAACAAAGACGTTTTCTATTGGAAAATATTATAAAATTAGTGTAAACAAAAATTAATTGTTATGATTAATAAATCCATTTACAATATTATGCAAGATTGACCTATATGAGCTTGATATGATAAAATTTAAATATAATAAAATGGATGTAATCCAATAAGGGGAGTGTGATTGTGTTGAAATTAAGCAAAAAGGTAATGTTTAACCTTGTTTTGACATCGGTTATTTTAGGGACTTTTGCCTATGGACATGCTACTGGAATAACAGGGGATTTAAATTCAGATGGAATCATTGATTCTACAGATGCTGCACTGATGCAACGATATATTTTAGGCAATAGTGACAAGGAGGATATCAATATTGAAAATGCAGACATAAACGGGGATGGTAATGTATCTTCAATAGATTACTCATTATTAAAAAGATATATTCTTGGAGTAATAGATAACTTTGATGAATACAATGAAAGTGAGGAAGATGAATCCAATACAGAAGATGAGATAATGATAAATTATGACTCACTTTATGTACAAAATCTTCCGGATTATCCTGTAAAAATAGTAAATACTAATTCAGAATTGGTAGAAGCAATTGGATCATACGATCAATATTCTTTTCGTGGAGCACCTGATATTGGATTATATGTAAATAGATATTCAGATGAGTTTTTTGAGGACAATAGTCTTATATATGTTGCACAAGAGAAAAATAGTACATATGAACAAGATACCCCTAAAAGTATTGAAATAAGAGATGAAATTTGCACTGTAAATATACACAGATTTAAATCTAAATCATCCTTATCTTCTAGAACGGATCATAAGGTGTTTTTGCTTCCGATATCAGGTAAGCTCAATAATATTTCAGAAGCTAAGCTAAATATAATAACAGAAGAAGAGGTAGAATCAAGTCATGAGCTTTTTAAAACACAGACTGCTGTTGATGAATATCCTACAATACAAAATATAAATACTAATGCTGAATTATTAGAACTGTTTAAGGAGAATAAAAGTGAAGATATCAATGAAGCTTTAGATAAATATACAGACGCATATTTTGAGAACAATGGTCTAATATTTATAGCTTTAGAAGAAACAAGTGGATCTATTTGGCATGAGATGGATAAAGTCACCTTTAAAAATGATGAGTGCATAGTAAATTTGAAAAGATTTACACCTTTTAAAGGAACAACTGATATGGCTCATTGGGCATTGTTAGTTACTGTACCAAAAGGCATAGCCGATGAAACACAAGAAATTAATTTAAATATAATAGAAAGACAGGATTTAATAAAGGATTATGAAATCTCTATGGGAGGATCTGGTGGTTCGTATTCTTCTAATATTGAAAGAATATATTCAAGATTGGGCTATACAGATGAGTTTTTTGAAGAAAACGGAATGATAGTGGTATCTTATCAATTTGGTGAGGGTGGAAATTCAGTTGGATTAAATGGTGCTGCCATTAAAGGAGATTCATTTGTAATATCTACTAGTGTAAACAATCCGAGTTTTGTTGGTCCACCGGTTATGGAATACTTTTATATATATATTACTGTTGATAAAGATGCTCTTGACAGCACTTCAAATTTAATGCTAGGTCCTTTAGATGATAAAAATATTAGAGAAATCCCACTATTTATTGAGTAGTATTTAAGGACATCATAAGTAGATTGATTTATATAAAGCTAAACATTGGGGGGCAACCCCCTTTTTTCTGTTTCTAAAAGCTATACATATAATTCCATAATGAAGCTTTTAGAATATACATTGATATTAGATCCCCTTATTTAAGTGAATGAAAAAATATATATGAACCCTTTTTTATAAATTAACGTTACCATTTATGCTATTTTGGTGTATAATTATCTTAGTGAATTATTTATATGATATAAACGAATGGGGAAATAAAAAGTGTTTGATAATTTTAAAATAGTTGACGGACATGTTAGGAGGGTCAAGATGGAAGAATTAATAAACCAAACGGTTGGAGATTTACTTGACGACATGGCTGAAAGGTATCCTAATCATGAAGCGATTATTTATCATGAGCAACCTTTCAGAAAAACTTATTCCCAGTTCAGGGATATATGCAACGAGGCGGCAAAAGGCCTTATGGCAATGGGAATAAAAAAAGGTGACCATGTAGCCATATGGGCAACAAATTATCCGGAATGGCTCATTTCCATTTTTGCTACTGCCAAAATAGGTGCTGTGCTTGTTACGGTAAACACAAACTATAAGAACTTTGAACTTGAATATCTACTCAGGCAATCGGATTCGAATACATTAATTCTTATAGATGGTTGTAAAGATGCAAATTACGTAGACATTATTAACAGCCTTTGCCCTGAAATCAAAGACTCCCAGCCTGGAAAACTTGAGTCCCAAACTTTACCCAAGCTTAAAAATATAATATACATCGGTGAGGAAGAGCACCCGGGAATGATGAATTGGAATAAATTACATGAAATGGCAAAGGTAATACCGGATGAGGAACTTCAAGCTATACAGTCAAGCCTTGATGTACACGAGATTATCAATATGCAGTATACATCAGGTACGACAGGTTTTCCTAAGGGTGTAATGCTAAGCCACTATAATATTGTCAATAATGGAAAATGCATAGGTAACTGCATGAATTTCACCTATAAGGATAAACTCTGTATACCAGTGCCGTTTTTTCATTGTTTTGGATTGGTGCTTGGAATAATGGCTTGTATCACTCATGGTTCATCAATAGTGCCTGTTGATCATTTCCATCCTGTCAGGGTAATGGAGGCAGTTCAAGATGAAGAGTGTACGGCAGTTCATGGTGTTCCTACAATGTTTATTTCAATGCTTGGACATCCGGAATTTAGTAAATTCAAATTTACCAAACTCAGAACTGGTATCATGGCAGGCTCCCCCTGTCCTGTAGAGGTTATGAAACAGGTAGTTGAACTTATGGGGGCTAAAGAAATAACCATTGCATATGGTCAGACAGAAGCTTCTCCTGTATGTACCCAGACAAGGGTTGATGATAGTATAGAGAGAAGAGTTTCAACTGTTGGAAGAGCTCTTCCCTTTATTGAAGTTAAAATAGTTGACCCTGCTACCAATGAAGATGCACCTTTTAATACAAACGGTGAGTTGGTTATAAGAGGTTATAATGTTATGAAAGGCTATTACAACATGCCAGAGGCAACTGCAAATGCCATAGATGAGAAAGGATGGCTTCATACCGGAGACCTTGCGGTTATGGATGAAGACGGTTATTTCAAGATTACTGGCCGCATCAAGGATATGATAATAAGAGGTGGAGAAAATATTTATCCTAAGGAAATCGAGGAATTTCTATATACCCACCCTGCTGTCAAGGATGTACAGGTTATAGGTGTTCCTAGCAAGAAATACGGTGAAGAGATTATGGCATATATTATATTAAAACAGGGCAAAACCGCTACCGAAGATGAGATTAAGGATTTCGTAAAGAGTAATATGGCAAGACACAAGGTTCCATCGTATGTCAAGTTCATAGATGACTTTCCAATGACTGCTAGTGGAAAGATTCAGAAATACAAGTTGAGAGAAATGGCAATTGAAGAGCTTAAACTTCAAGATGAAGCAAATATTGAGACAGCATAGCCAGTCTAATTCAAACTGGGGACGGTTCTTGAATTGAATTTGGTTAATGATTTCTAATATTAGTTGCTCTTATAAATTTTCAGGTGGAGTTGAGTCTTAGAATAAGCTGAAATTATAGTAAGTTTATAAGCTGTGATTTCAAAATGGTTTTTAAAAAGCACAATGCTATAATTCCAATTAAAGCAACTGTAATTGTAATCATAGTAAATTCCATAAGAGTAAGACCTAATGAAAGTGCTGCAGCTGGAGGATGCTCAGTATTTGTGATTACCATTAAAAAAATTGCCAAACCAACTCCCAAAGCGCCTATAATTGATATAATGACTAACTTATTTGAAGGAAACAGGATGTGCATTTCTGCTAATTTAAGTATATAGTTGCAAGTACACCCACTTATAATGCCAACGAAATAGCCTCCTATAAGAAATCTAGGTTTTGATAACTCTGATTTAGGCATTGTAAAAGCAATAAACGAACTAGCACCAAGAGAAGCAATTACTATACCATCTGATATTATATCAAGAAACATTAGTATAATAAACATTGATATAGTTGCTAAAGTGCATTGGAGAATGTAACTTTTTTTATTTTTTACAAATTTCTCATCAAAAAAACCCATAAGTTTTAACCTCAACAAATTTATGAACTTGATTAAGCAAAATGATAATAAATAAACATAGGCTATCTATATAAAATATCGGCTGAATTATCTATAAACTAAAT
>NZ_JAVDDS010000003.1 GCF_030848475.1 Herbivorax alkaliphila | reverse complement strand
AAGTATTATTTCGACACCTATTATCCAAGCATGGCAAAATATTTTTCTATTTCAGTTATATCATTAGGAAACAATAAATTTGCAACTATTACAAAAGACGTTACAGAGATAAAGGAAAATCATCAAACAATTGAGGCTAAAAATAAGGAGCTGGAACAGATTTTTTATGTTGCATCTCATGACTTAAGATCTCCACTAGTCAACATAGATGGATATAGTAGGGAATTAGTATACTCAATTAAAGAGATAAAAGAAATTATTAAAAATGATTCTGAAGATAGTAAAAAACTAATTGTTGAATTTAATGATATAGAAGATTCGCTAAATCATATAAGAAAAAGTACAGGCCAAATGGATGAGCTTCTTAAAGGCTTATTAAGATTATCACGTGTTGGACGAGGGGCACTAAATATATGTAATCTAAATATGAAGTGCTTGATAAGCGATGTTTGTGAAAGTTTTGAATATATAATTAAACAAAACAAAGTTACAGTTCACATCGGAGAGGTACCCTCGTGTAGAGGGGACTTAATCCAGGTAAGGCAGATTTTTGCAAACATTATAGGAAATGCATTAAAGTATCTTGACCCTAATAGAAGCGGCGTAGTAAAAGTTTCAGGACAAACACAAATAAATGGTGTTGAATATTGTGTTGAAGATAACGGAATAGGTATAGCTGAAAATCATATTGATGGTATTTTTGAAATATTTAATCGTTTGAATAAAGGAAATAGTGTAGGTGAAGGCATTGGATTGACTATTGTTTGTCAGATGCTTGATAGATTAGGTGGTAAAATAAGAGTTGAATCAAACATTGACAAAGGGAGCAAGTTTTACATAACATTACCATGCACAACAACTATATAGACTACTGGAGGTTAATTAGGGAGGGGAAAATATGAATGAAGAAGTTATTATTTTAATTGCAGAAGATGATGATGGGCATGCCGGCCTTATAAGAAAAAATCTTGTAAGATCTGGAGTTGCAAATCAGATAATTCGTTTTAAAGATGGTCAGGAAATAGTAGATTTTTTACTTTGTAAAGGGAAGAAACCTCATAGAGAACCTAGAAAAGCTTATATAATACTGCTTGATATTAGAATGCCTAAATTAAATGGAATTGAGGTTCTAAGAATAATTAAAGAAGATTCTGTATTAAAAAAAATTCCAGTCAGCATGCTTACGACTACAGATGAGCCAAAAGAGATAGAAAAATGTCATGAGATAGGATGCAGTAATTATATAACAAAACCAATTGAATATGAAAAATTTATTAAAACAATAAAGCAACTGGGGCTATTTATCTCAATTGTAAAGATTCCTAAACTATATAAAGTTTAAATAAGCTTATAAAACTTTATATAGATAAAGAATTGTTTATTTAAAGTTAAATTTTTTAATGCCTTTTTGTCACAGAAAGTTCAAAAATGACAATATTTATTACATGAGATGATTTAGATATTGCAAAACTTATAAAACTGTTTTTGCATTGTTTCAACCTTTCATTAACTTAAATAATATGCACCCAGAATTCAAAATGAATCATTTTAATTGTATATAAGATGCAAATATAGTACAATAATAAAAGCAAAATGATAGAATTAAATATTATTCTAAAGAAAGTGGTGCTTATGAAGAATTTTGCTTTTGTTTCTGATTTTGATGGAACTATTTCCCTAAAAGATTTTTATCATATTATAATTGATAAATATCTTGGTGATGAAGGGAAAAATTTTTATCAAGACTGGAAAAAAACTAAAAAAATAAATGTTGAGTTTTTAAATAAAATCTTTTCTTCAATTAAATTAGATGAGAAAGAATTGCATAAAGAAATATTTAAAATTCCTGTTGATAAAAATGCTATAAAGTTAATAGAAGAAGTAAAAAAAAGAGATGGAGATTTCTACATTTTAAGTGCGGGGACATCTTATTATATTAAAATTCTTTTGGATTATTTGAATATCAACGACATAGAAATTATTTCCATGAAAGGTATTTATATAAACGGGGGTATAAAAATCATACCTAATGAAGACAGCCTTTATTATTCTAGCATATTTGGAATAGACAAAGGAAAAGTTATAGAAGACCTTAAATCAAGTTATAAAGAAGTGTTTTTTGCAGGAGATAGCGAACCAGATTTCCAAGCAGCCAAAAAAGCTGATTTGGCTTTTGGTAAAAGTGAATTAAAAGATATTTTAAAAAAAGAGGATATTTCTTTTATTCCTTTTAGAGATTTTTCTGAAATTATAAACCATATGGAAGAAAGAGGGTGGTTTTAATGAAGCATAATTTTAGCAGTATAACAATTCCAGAAATACTTGAGGTGGGTATTGATACTATTAAAAATGCTGGGAAATATTTAGTGAAAGCTAATATAAAAAAGATGGTTGTCTTTTATGGTGAAGGTATGAAAGATATGTTTGGTAAGGATTTCATGGATTCGGTTAACAAACAACCAAATTTAGATATTATTAAAGAATTTGTGAATGAAGATATTAATCTTAATGCCATTATAGAAAATGCTTTTGATATCCCGAAAGAAACACAGGCAATTGTCGGGATTGGGGGCGGTAAAGTATTGGATGTTGCCAAATATGTAGCGTTTTTAAATAATATTTTATTTATAAGTATCCCTACTTCAACTTCTCATGATGGTTTTGCAAGTTCAGGGTGTTCACTATATATAAATAATAAAAGAACGTCAGTATCTGCTAGAATGCCATATGGAATTATTGTCGATATTGGCATTATAAAAAGGTCTCCAGAGCGATTTGTTTTTTCTGGGATAGGAGATATTATTTCTAAAATTACTGCAGTTCGTGATTGGAAATTTGAAGAAGATAATAACAAGACAAAGGTTAGTGATTTTGCCGTCATGATTTCTAAGAAATCAGTTAATAGCATTGCTAGAATGCCATTTAAAGACATAAAGGAAGATTTCTTTCTAAAAGAATTAGTTGATTCTTTGACTATGAGTGGTATTGCCATGGAAATGGCAGGGAATAGTGCACCAGCAAGTGGAAGTGAACACTTGATTTCTCATGCTCTTGATCAAATTCTTGATAAAAATGAGCTTCATGGTATACAAGTAGGTATTGCGACTTATATCATGAGTTTGGTTCAACAACACCGGTATGTAAGGGTTAATACTTTTCTTAGGGAGACAGGTTTTTGGGAGTATGTAAAAACGCTGAATCTTGAAAAAGATAATTTTATTAAGGCCATTGATTTAGCACCATCTATAAAACCTACAAGGTATACGTACATACATTTAGAGGAGAATAGAAAGAAGGCAAAAGAGTATTTACATCATGACCCTGTACTTAATACGATTTTAAGATAAAACTAAACATACAATATGATATTAAAATGTAGAACCTGATATTTTAGTAATAATCTTAACGTGTTTTACTCCTACCCATTTTTCACTTCTTTTAAAGTAAATTTTCTAAAATTCACTTTTTTTAAATAGTACACATATATATAATATATCGCAATGCAACTAAAACAATTAGTTGTATTGGGATAAATAGAAGAGCTAAAAATATTAGATGGAATATAGGAAGTGATTTTTTTGATAATTCATGTTGTAAATCCAGGTGAAAGTATATACTCAATTGCTCAACAGTATGGTGTTTCAATGCAAAAAATAATTTCTGATAATGAACTTGAAAATCCAGATCAACTCGTGGTTGGTCAAACACTAGTTATATTGGAGGGAATTCGAAGGCATGTTGTTGCACCAGGTGACTCAATATATCAAATATCAATAAGATATGGTGTCAGTATAAATGAAATATTATCCCAAAATCCGCAAATAGAAGATCCGAATATTATCTTTCCAGGAATGGTAATTGACATTCCGCCTAGAACAATAAGGTTTGGGCCAATGGCAGTGAATGGTTATACTTATCCCAATATTAATATGGAAGTGTTGGCAAAAACCCTTCCATACCTCACCTATCTTAGCATATTTAGTTATGAAGTTAATGCTGATGGAAGCTTGAACACAATAAATGATGAACCGCTTATAGAGGCAGCAAGAGCTGAAAGAGTTGCTCCTTTGATGGTGATAACAAACTTGGAGGATGATGGTTTTAGTAGCAGTCTGGCTCATACTATACTTAATAATGATGAAATACAGGAGAATTTAATAAATAACGTAATCAGAATTTTAAGAGAAAAAAATTATTATGGTCTTGATATAGATTTTGAGTACGTTTTTCCTTATGACAGAGAGAATTACAATAATTTTTTAAGGAAAGTTGTACGAAGGCTGAGACCTCTTGGATTTAATATTACAACAGCGTTAGCTCCAAAAATATCAGCAGAACAGGAAGGAGTTTTGTATGAGGCACATGACTACCCTGTTCACGGTGCATTGGCTGACCATGTAATATTAATGACTTATGAGTGGGGATACACATATGGTCCTCCTATGGCAGTAGCTCCAATAACTGGAGTGAGAAGAGTGCTGAATTATGCAGTGTCTGCCATACCTAGACAAAAAATTTTCATGGGCATACCTAATTATGGATATGATTGGACTCTTCCATATACGCCAGGAACAGCTGCTAGGTCATTATCAAATACCCAGGCAGTTAATCTAGCATTAAGAAGAGGTGCCGCTATTGAATATGACCCTGTAGCTCAATCACCATTTTTCAATTATTGGGATGATGCTGGAAGACAACATGTAGTGTGGTTTGAAGATGCTAGAAGTATGTTGGCTAAATTTTTTCTTGCAAATGAATTTAGAGTTGGTGGATTAAGTTATTGGACTATAGGGCGTTATTTTCCACAAAACTGGCTTATATTAAATTCAGTATTTGACATTAGAAAAGTGCTTTAGTCCAAATGATATATGCAATTTATATTTTAAAATAAAATAATTCCTCTAAAAAGCTGTAAAGACTCTTTTTAGAGGAAAATAACTATTCGCAGCTTTTATTTTAGTTGGAATTTGGGAATTCATCAATAATACCCAAAATATATCTGCTTAACAAGGTAGAGTCAGTTTTTCCTTCAACAGAATCTAATTCAACATACCTTTTAAAAAATAGATATGGTAAATTTGTTGATGATTTCGGAGTTACAAATGCTGTTATGGTAAACTATAATGGACAAGACATCGACTGAAAAAAGATTTTATGCATTAAAACAAATCAGACAAAAAAGAAATATATATCGTACATAAGTAAAGTGAGTTTTTAAAAGGAGAACAACATGTTTTTTAAAATTATAAAAAATGATTTTTTAAGAAAGAAAGCAGTTGGGATTACAGTATTTTTGTTTATAGCTATTGCAGTTCTTTTAGCAGCCAGTGCAACAAATATTATTGCGAATTTGATTCAGTCAATATCAGACTTAGAAAAAAGTGCAGCTCCAAGTGATATTACCCAGATGCATTCAGGGGTATATTCCCAAGATAAAATAGATGAGTTTGTAGAAAGGCAGCGAGAAAATGTAAAAATGCAGGAAACTATGCAGCTTCTTAATATAGATGGGAGACATATTTATTATGGTCAAAATAATACAATGGCTGAAACAATACAGGATATTTCATTTGTTATACAAAACAAGAAATTTGATTTTTTACTGGATTTAGATAACGAAAAGTTGGATGTAAGTAAAGGTGAAATAGGGGTTCCTGTTTATTTTATGGTAGAGTACGATTTAGAAATAGGGGATAAAATTATTGTAAAAAAAGATAATTACCAAAGAGAATTTATTATTTCAGATTATGCAAGGGATTTTGCCATGAACTCTCCTCTTACGTCTTCAAAACGTTTTGTTATTAATCCAGAGGACTATTATGAAATGCTAAAAATACAAATAGCAGAAATAGAATATCTTATCCAGTTTAAACTTTATGAAGATGGGGATGCTCAAGCTGTTAAAAATGCATATAGAGAAGAGAGACTTTTTTCAAATGGACCTTTGGTTGAAGGTGAATTATTTTTAATTTTTAATGCTATTTCTGATGTATCAGTTGCAATAATAATAATATTTATCAGCATGTTGCTGATTATTATAGCTTTTTTTTGTATAAGGCTTACCTTTTTAGCTTCAATTGATGAAGACTTAAGAGAAATTGGTGTTATGAAGGCAATAGGAATATCTAAAAAGGATATAAAAAAAATATATCTTAACAAATACAAACTTATGTCAATATTAGCAGGCATAATAGGGTATGGTTTTTCTTTTGTAGTTGTAAAAATATTTAGTAATAATATGAGACTATATTTATCCTCTGATTTATCAGGAAATTTAAAATATGTACTATCTCTTATAGCCCCCTTGTTTGTGTATTTTATTATTGTTATGTACAGCAAGAAAGTATTGAAAAAAATTGATAAAATTTCTGCAGTTGAGTCATTATGTTCAGATATAATGATTGGTGAAAAAAAGCAAAAATATAGTTTGTCGCTTCTTAAAAATAAGTTTTTTAACATCAACATCTATATGGGGCTTAGAGATGTATGGAAGAGGTTTAAATTATACAGATTGCTGTTTTTTATTTTTATTTTATGTACTTTTATTGTAATTCTTCCCTTAAACATATATAATACAATGAACTCACCGGAATTTTCTACATATATGGGAATAGAAAAATGTGATATTAGAATTGATCTTCAAAAGCCGGATACTATTATTGATGATTATATAGAATTGAGAGAAGAACTGGAAAATGATTCAGATATCAAAAAATTTGCACCATTTTTAACTGGTTGCTATCAGGTTAAAAATGATAAAGGTTCATGGGACTATATTAATGTTGAAGTAGGAGACTTTTCCCTGTTTCCATTGAATTACCTAGAGGGAAGAGCTCCTAAGGAAGAAGGGGAAATAGCACTTTCCTATGCGTTAATAAATGAATTGGGTAAAAATACAGGAGATGAATTATTAATAAGGTTTTTAGACAATGAAAGGGCAATGGAAGTTTGTGGTATTTATCAAGACATAACAAACGGTGGCAAAACTGCAAAAGCAAATAAACATCTTGGAATAGATCAAGATTCAATTCTTTGGTATGTTGTGAATATTGATTTGGTTTCTGGTGTTGATATTGCTCAAAAAGTTGAATACTATCGTGCTAAATTTGATTTTGCTCAGGTAAGTGATATTGAAGAGCATACAAGGCAAACGCTCGGAAGTATTACTAATCAGATAAAGACCATTGTTATAGTGGCAATTTTAACAGCAATGGTAATTGTTGTGTTAATAACAGCGCTATTTTTAAAGATGTTACTGTCAAAGGATATGTCTCAGATAGCAATTATGAGAAGTATAGGGCTTAAGTCAGATAACATAAAGCATCAATATATGTCAGGAGTTTTGACAGTCTTGATGTCGGGGATTGTACTTGGAATGATTGCATCAAATTATATAGGTGAAATTCTCTTTAGTATGGCAATGTCAATTATGGGAGCTGCAAGAATTGAATTTGTTAACGTTATGTGGCAGACATGGATTGTATGTCCTCTAATGCTTATTACAGCTGTTCTGCTTACTATATTCGTATCCTTTAAAAAGGAGTTGGATGGTGATTTATCTGTAGTTTTAAAAAGCTAATGAATTCCTTCATAATTATGTGTAAGTATTTGCAAGGAGTGAGAATTATTAAGAAAGATAATATGCTGGAGGTAAGATTATGAGCAATATATTAGAAGCTAGGAATATAAATAAAAAAGTAGACTTGGGAAATGATAATGAAGTTCACATCTTAAAGAATGTAAATCTAGATATACAAAAGGGGGAGTTTGTATCTGTTATGGGACCTTCTGGAAGTGGGAAGTCAACATTACTTTATAATATAAGTGGCATGGACAGAGTTACCTCTGGAAGTGTGAAATTTAAAGAAAGAGAGATTAGCAAACTAAAAGAGGAAGAGTTAGCAAAGATTCGATTAAATAACATGGGGTTTATATTTCAAGACATTAATCTTTTAAAAAATCTGTCATTAATTGATAATGCAATGTTTCCAGCACTTGTATCAAAAGCTGAGAGCAAAGATAAGATAAGAAATAAAGCAAAGAAATTATTTAATATGACAGGAATTGAGGATATTGAAAATAATAGCATCACCCAGGCATCTGGAGGGCAGCTGCAAAGAGTTGGTATTTGCAGAGCATTAATAAATAATCCAGATATAATATTTGGAGATGAACCCACCGGTGCATTGGATTCTAAATCTACAGAAGAGATTATGACAATTCTTTTAAGGCTTAACAAAGATGGAACAACTGCAATGATTGTTACTCATGATGCAAAGGTGGCAGCAAAAACTGAAAGGGTATTGTTTATGATAGATGGAAATATTGTCGCACAGCAAAAATTAGGTAAATATAATAAAAGGTACGATGATTTAAAAAAAAGAGAAAAAAGTATTATGAAACGGTTGGTGGAAATAGGGGCTTAGCCAAAAGACTTTCAATGTGTATCCATATATAACATTAAATTTGAAATAAAAGCTTGTATAGTATATAATGGGAAAGGGTTTTAATAATTAATGAAAAGGAGAGGAAAAAATGAAGCTTAAAAAAAGATTGTTGTGTTTTGGTATTGTAGCTGTCATGATGGCAGGGTTTTTAGTTGGCGTATTTGCAGGTTCAAATATAAGTACAATTACTGCTAAAATTAATTCTGAAATTAATTACATATTAAATGGAGAGGAATTTATTCCAAGAGATATGGATGGAAGTGAAATGGATACAATTATATATAGTGGACGTTCTTATGTGCCACTAAGAGCTATATCAGAAGCACTTGATATGCCTGTTGACTGGAATGATGACACAAAGACAATAATACTTGGTGAATATGAAGATAGAAAAGATGTAGTTGATGAAGAAAAAAATGTTGATAGGGATGTTGGAAGTGAACTGACAGGAGAGATTACCATTGCACATTTCAATATTCATGAAGCAAATGAACTTGTAGAAGCGTATATGGAGAAAAATCCAAGTGTAAAAGTAAATATAAAACATTTGACAGACCATCAGGGAGAGTATCAAAATTATATAGAAACACAGTTTAAATCTAATTCAGCAGAATCAGATATAATTGCTTTAGAGTGTGCATTTGTTAGAGAATTTGTAAATATGGATGATGCTTTTGAAAATCTTTCCGAAGCTCCATATAATGCAGAGGATTTTTACGATAAATTAGTGCCATACACAATTGACGTTGGAAAAAGTAATGATGGAAAAATAAGGGCTTTATCACACCAAGCAACGCCAATGGGGATTGGATATAAAAGAGAAATAGCAAGAGAATACCTTGGAACAGATAATCCAGAAGAAATATCTGAGATGTTTTCAACATCAGATAAAATACTTGAAACAGGTAGAAAACTTAAAGCAGAAAGTGGAGGAAAGGTTAAGCTTTTCCCACATTTAGAGGAACTGTGCAGGATTTATATGGCTGCTCGTGAGACTGGATGGGAAAAAGATGGGAAGCTGGTAATAGATTCTAAAATGGATGAATTTATGGAACTTGCAAAAGATTTATGGGAAGAAGGTCTCGTAGGAAGAGCTGAACCTTGGACTATGCAATGGTCTAATGCTATTGAAGATGACGAGCATTTTGCATGGACAATGCCTAATTGGGGATTGAGGTGGATAATTATTTCTGGAATGGACGGAGCACTAGATAATCCTATGGCTACTGCAGGAGAATGGGCAGTAGCAAAGCCAGAAGTTACAGGCTTTTGGGGCGGAACTTGGCTTGGTATAAACAGCAATAGTGAAAATAAAGACATTGCATGGGATTTCATCAAATTTATAACTTTAGATGAAGAGCATGTTGAAAGCCACGCTAAAAAAACAGGTGACTTTATTAGTAATACTGAAGTTATTAGCAAATTGGCCGAAGATGATGGTTACATAAATCCTTTAACAAATCAAAATTTGTATGAATTTTATGAACCATTTCTAGATGAAATAAATGGAAATTTATATACTATGTATGATGATAATTTAGTGTATAGTTATAATATAATAGAAAGTTATATGATAGCTGTAAAGTCATATATAAAGGGTGAAGCAACCAAAGAGGATGCTATTAAAAAATTCAAAAAAACAGTATATTTGCAGCATGGTTTGGAAATAGATTAATCATAAAAGGTAGAGGTTTAAAATAAAAGCTTCAGGTTAGGAAAAGTACCTACCTGAAGCTTTTTTATGTCTTGCACTAGTACCCACTTACTATTATAAGATGAAAACCTTAGGATGCGAATAAAAAATGTCGCCTAAGTATATGCCTGTTATAAATTAGCAAACAAATGGTATGCTAATTTAATCAAACAAATTTTAAAATAAATTTGAATTTTTCAAGTCGTTTTCTTTTGGGTTTTCCTCTGTCTCTTTTTCCTGAGGCTTTTCATTACTTTCGTCAATGGAATAATTTATTTCTTCAGATTTATTCTCATTTTTACCTTCCTTTTTCTCTCCTGCTAAATAATCAGGCAGTTCCATTCCGGCCATATTAAACATATCCTTTAAAGGTGGAACAGACTTTAGCATTCCGGATAGAAAATTAGCTGTTGAAGGAGAGCCTTTTCCATTACCCATACTGTCCCAAACAGTAACTTTATCAATTTTAATTCCCTTTATTGCTTCAACTTGTGTTTTTACTAATTCAGGAAGTTTATCGGCTATCATAAGTGTTACTGCTTTTTGAGCATCTCCTCCTGCTGCTTCCACTATTTTCTCAAAACCTTCTGCCTGTTTACTCATTATTTCTTTTATACCTCTTGCTTCTGATTCCATCTTAGAATATATTGCGTCAGCATCACCTTTAGCTCTAATTCTAGTTTTATCTGCATCAGCGTCTGCATCAATTTGTGCTTTTTTCTTTTCAATTTCAGCCGGGATTATGATGTCAGCTTCTTGAGTAGCTTTTTCTCTGCTAGACCTTGATTTTTCAGCTTCTTCTTCTGCAGAATATGCTTCTTCAAGGGCTTTTGCCTGTTGAACTTTTTCGGCTGCAGTAGCTTTCTTGTTAGCTTCTGCCTCCTTCTCTCTTCTAGCGGCTTCTGATGCTGCAATTGTAATTTGGGATTTGTTTTCACCCTCTACAGCTGTTGCATTAGCTCCTGCAACTTCAATTCTCTCATCTCTTTTAGCGTTAGCCTGACCGATAGAACCGTCTCTGTCCTTTTCGGCAACACTTTTCTTTGCGTCGTTGACAGCTTTTGCTGCTGCCTCTTTACCAAGTGCATTAATATATCCTGATTCATCGTTTATATCTGTTACGTTTACGTTTATAAGTTTTAAACCTATTTTCTTCAATTCAGCTTCAACGTTTGTAGTTACGTTACTTAAAAATTTATCCCTGTCTGAGTTTATTTCTTCAATGTCCATTGTTGCTATTACAAGCCTTAACTGACCAAAAATAATATCCTTTGCCAAGTTTGTTACATCAGCATGATTCAGGCCTAAAAGTCTTTCAGCAGCATTTAGCATTGTAGTGTACTCTGTAGATATACCAACTGTAAATCTTGAGGGAACGTCAACTCTTATGTTCTGTTTACTCAATGCATTTTGCAGCATTACCTCAATAGACATGGGTTTAAGGTCTAAATAACTGTAATGCTGGATTATAGGCCATACAAAAGCTGCACCACCATGAACACATTTGGCAGAACGGGTAGTGCCTTCTTTGTTTTTACCCACTTTACCATATACTACAAGTATTTTGTCCGATGGACATTTCTTATACCTTGAAAACAACGCTATTATAGTGGAGAAAATCATAACCACAATAATAGTAACTAAGACCAATACATATCCTTCAAATCCTCCCATAATAAAACTACCATCCTTTCATATTAGGTTTTGTTACAACAAAAGTATCATCATCTCTAAATTTAATTACAAGTACTTCTGTGCCTGTAGGAAGAGCTTCGCCAGGTGTCACTGCATCAATTTCCCTGAAAGCTCCATTAAAAGTCAGGTGAACTTTACCAATTCCCGACTCATCAGCCGGTATCGGAACGTATACCTTTCCAATGTGACCAACTGCATCTTTCAATTCAAGATTTCCGCTTTCTGTTAAACGAAGGATAGAGTAAAATAACATTGATACTATTATTGTTATTATAAATGCAATGACAATAGAAGCTATCACTGTAATAATTTTACCCACACCAGCATTATGAATGGTAATGCCTGACCAACCGAATATAGTAAAAAATGTTATTACGTTTTTTATGGACAGCACTTTAAATACGCTTCTTAAAGTACTGTCATCACTACTTTCTAGAGTGTCAGCATCACTTACCATGTCACTGGTATCATCGCCCACGCCTAAAAACATCATAATCTGTTGAAAAATAAAGATTACTGTAAAAGGTACAGCAAAAAGCCAGAAGAGTTTTTCAAATCCTGGCATACTACCCCACCAATCTGCCAAGTGTATACCTCCTTTCTGGAAACATCCCCAAAATAAATAATATAGTCAGCCTACAATCAAAAATATTTTATCTGTGTGTTAGTACAATTATATCAGAAGTTAATTACTATGTACTATATTTCTCAAAAAAACATATTTTTTTTAAAATATTCTGATCTGTTGATTTTATTTTACTTTAAGGCGTCAAAATCTATAAGGTGACGTTGCTATTATAAATCTTCAGGTAGAGTTGAGTCTCCAGCTAAAGCCTAGATGTTTAGTTTTAGCTAAACGAGTTCACTCTGTTATTTTCATCTAAAAGCAAAAGCATGGCATAAATTGCCTCTAAATTTGGAACTGGAAAATCCTTTTTTCTTGCCAGACGAACAGCATTTCCTAAAATGGCTTCTACTTCAAGTGGTCTCTTGTGTTCATAATCTAAAAGCATACTTGGCTTATAAGGTTTCATTTTTAAAGTGTTTGATATGTTTTCATCTACTAAACTTTGTGGTAGATTGTATCCAAAAGCATTTGCTAAGCCTATAATTTCTTTCATTATTTTCTTGGTAAAATCCAATGATTCATCGTTTTTAAGAATGATATCAGTGGTAAGCCTTCCACCTATTACCGATATAGGATTAAATGGGGCATTCCATATAAGTTTTTTCCACCTTGAAGCTATAATATTTTCATCTATAATGCAGGGAACACCTGATTTAGAAAACAGCTCATCAAGTTTTGCAACTTTTTGAGTGTTACTTTTTGGGTAGTTTCCTATGACAATACGTCCGAATTCTTGATGATTAATTTGCCCAGAACCTGTTTTTGATACACCAATAAATGCAAGGCAGCTTATAATATCATTTTCAGGAAAAGCTTTTGCTATAGGGTCTTCAATGTCTATACCATTTTGAATTAAAACTATTGCAGTGTTACTTCCAACTTTAGGTTTAATTATTTTTTCTATATTAATGCTTGGAAGTACTTTTGTTGAAACAATTATATAATCAGGGGTTTTTGAGTAATCTTCAACTTTTTTTATAGTTTCATCTGGTTTAAAAACAAAATCTCCATTTATGCTCTTAACATATATTCCCTTTTTGTGCACATGTTCGTAATCTGACCTTATAAGAGCACTTACATTTGCACCAGCCATTGCAAGTTTTCCGCCATAAAAGCTTCCGATTGCACCAGTTCCTACCACTAATATATTTATTTTTTCCATAATATTCTCCTCTATTTATAAATACTTAGTAATGCCTTAGAAATAACGTCCTATTGTAAAGGACAATTCTTAGCCATTACTTATTATTTATAGTAACAAAAAATTCCCTATAATAACAAGTTATTATTGTAAAAAAGCAAACTTTTTATCAAACCTATCTTTTTTATTTTAACCAAAGCTTTATGATTTGATTGGGTATCTCATTTATTATATGTACCAATATATGACCAATATGATGTAGGCAATGCTGTGATATGGTATAATATATATGTCTGTATATAAATTAACAACGTTGTAATAGAAATAGTATTAAAATAAGATTTTTAATATAAATTTTATGGGAGGATATTTATGTTTAAAAAAGGTATTTTTCAGTCAGTGATAATAGTACTGTGCATGACACTGATTATAGGCGCAGTAAACTTTTTTGAGTCTTCATCTGTTGAGGCAGCTTCTTTTGCAAAAGGAGCAGATATTAGCTGGGTGCTTGCAATGGAAGAACAGGGCTATGTATGGTACGACAAAAATGGTAATGAAAGGGACATATTAGAAATTTTAAAGAATGATTATAACATTAACTCAGTAAGAATCAGAACATGGGTTAATCCCTCAAATGATTATGGCAACGGTTATTTAAACAAAGATAGATCTATAGCTTTAGCAAAACGTGCAAAAGATATGGGATTTAAAATATGTTTCAATTTTCACTATAGTGATTCATGGGCAGATCCAGGAAAACAGTATAAACCATCTGCGTGGGAAAACTTAAGCTTTGAAGAATTAATGAAAGAAGTATATGACTATACGTATGAAGTTATGAGTGATTTGGCCAGTGAAGGAATTTATCCTGAATGGGTGCAGGTTGGTAATGAAACCAATAATGGTATGCTCTGGGAAGATGGAAGAGCCTCAGAGAATATGCGAAATTTTGCATGGCTTGTCAACTGTGGCTATGATGCAGTTAAGGCTGTAAGCAGTGATTCTAAAGTAATTGTTCATCTGTCCAATGGATATGATAACACAATGTATAGATGGATGTTTGACGGTTTGATTAATAATGGTGCAAAATTTGATATAATTGGAATGTCACTATATCCAACATCAAGTAATTGGCAGACACTCAATGAACAGTGTCTTTCTAATATGCGTGATATGAAATCTAGGTATGGTAAAGAAGTAATGATATGTGAAATTGGTATGGACTATAGTGAGGAAGTGGCAGCAAAAAGCTTTATTTCTGATATCGTTGACAAAACGAAATCTGTTGGAGGAAAAGGAGTATTTTATTGGGAACCACAGGCATATCCAAATTACAATGCTGGATACAGAAAAGGGGCATGGAACAGCAATGGAAGACCTACACTTGCTTTAGAGGGGTTTGGTTACAATGAAAACAATGAGGAGATTCCTACACCGCCTCCAGATAACGGTGACGAAACAGTTCCGCAGAACATTTATGGGGACTTAAATGGAGATGGCAAAATTGACTCTACAGACTACACATTACTTAGAAGATATATTCTTGAAATAACAGATGGATTTCCTTCAGAAAATGGATTTATAAATGCAGATGTTAATGGAGATGGAATAATTGATTCAAATGATTTAGTCTTTATGGGACGTTATCTATTAGAAATAATAGATGAATTTCCTGTAGAAAGCAATTAAACTTCTTCAAGTTGTAATTAGCAAATGTGAAAAAGAAAGAATGTTCCAGAAACTAACAAATTAAGAGCAAATAATTCGTTGTTAAAAAATTATTGTTTTAAAAACATTTTTAATTGGTATAAAAGAGTAAGACATTAAACATTAAAAAACTTAATTTTTAATGTTTAATATCTAGGTTTTTTAACAAAGTTTAGAGCAAAGACAAAAGGAGGATAACTATGGGGATATATGATTACAGTGTAAAAAGAGTTGATGGAACTGAGATTTCTTTAAAAGAGTATGAGGGAAAAGTTTTGCTTATAGTTAATACAGCTACAGGTTGTGGATTTACTCCTCAATATGAAGGTCTGGAAAAAATGTATGAACAATACAAAGATAAAGGACTTGAAATACTTGATTTTCCATGTAATCAGTTTTTAAATCAAGCACCAGGAACTAATGAGGAAATAGCTAATTTTTGCAAGGTAAAGTTCGCTACTGATTTTGAAACATTTGCTAAAATAGAAGTTAACGGTGAAAATGCACATCCTTTGTATAAGTACTTAAAGAAAGAAGCACCTAAGGAAATTGATAATGGTCTTATGATGAAATTATATGGAAAACTAAAAGGTGTTTTTTCATTTGAAAAGAACGGAATAAACTGGAATTTTACAAAATTTCTTATAGACAGAGAAGGAAATATAGTAGCTAGGTTCGCACCTACTGTAACTCCAGAAGAAGTAGAACCACATGTAAAGGAGCTTTTGTAAATTGAGCAGTATATAAGGGGCACTTAAAATTGAATAATTCCAAGTAGAGGGATGTTAAGAGATTTGTGATGAGTATATTATAAGAAGCAGATGCTATAGATTTAATTACCCATTACACTTATATATTGTTTAATTTATAAGTGTAATGGGTAATTAAATCTATAAATATAAGTTTATAAAAAGAGGTGCTATATTAATGAAAATTGGCTTGGTTGGCATAGGAAAGATGGGGTATAATATTGCTCTAAACATGAAAGATAAAGGACATGAAGTGGTTGCATATGATAAATCTATAGAATCAGTCAGAAGAATTGAAAAAGAAGGAATAAAGGCAACGTCCAATTTAAAAGAACTTGTGCGGATATTACCTGAAAGAAAAGTGATATGGATTATGGTACCTTCAGGAGATCCAGTTGATGAGACAATAAATTATCTGTACGATTTTTTAGGAAAAGAAGACATTGTTATAGACGGTGGGAATTCACATTATAAAGACACTTTAAGAAGGTATGAACTTTTGCAAAAAAAAGAAATAAGTTTCGTGGATGTAGGCACAAGTGGTGGAGTAGAAGGTGCTAGAAATGGTATGTGTGGTATGGTTGGTGCAGATTATGAAGTCTTTAATTATATTGAGCCTTTACTAAAAGACATTTCTGTTGAAAAAGGTTATATTCATACTGGTAAAACAGGCTCTGGTCACTATGTCAAAATGATTCACAATGCAATTGAATATGGAATGATGCAGGCAATTGGAGAAGGTTTTGAAGTTTTAAAAAAAGCACCCTTTGAACTTAACTTAGTAGATGTATCAAGGGTTTGGAATCATGGCTCTGTTATAAGAAGCTGGCTTATGGAATTAACACAGCAACTTCTTACAAAAGATTCTTCTTTAGACTCAATTAGAGGGAAAATTAAATCATCAGGAGAGGGTATATGGGCTTTACATGAAGCTTTAGAGCTTGGAGTATCAACACCAGTAACAGCCCTTTCTCAATTTACAAGGTTTAGTTCGGAACAAGAGGATTCCTTTTCTAATAAAATTGTTGCAGGCTTAAGAAATGAATTTGGAGGTCACTCGGTGACTAGAAAATAATGGGGGATTAATATGAAAAATAGACTTGAATCTAATGAGGAATTGGCTTTTATTATATTTGGCGGTACAGGTGATTTAGCCAAAAGAAAGCTTATCCCTGCACTGTTTTCCATTATGAAAGAAGAAAAACTTTCAGAAAAATTTTCTATTGTTTTAGTAGGAAGAAGGGATAAAGATGTTAGTGAATATAAAAAGGAACTTTTGCAGTTTGTGAAAGCTTATTCAAGATATAAAACAAAAAATGATGACTGGCAAATATTTAGTGATAAAATCAAATATTGTAAGTTTGATTTTATCGATCAAGACAAGGGATATGACATTTTAGCTAAGTTTTTAGATCATTATGATAATAGAATTTTTTACCTAGCAGTAGCTCCAGAATTTTTTGAAATTATTATTGGGAGACTTAAAAATCATAATCTTATTGAACTAGATAAAGGGTTTCAAAGAATTATGATTGAAAAACCTTTTGGTTCTAGCCTTGAAAGTGCACGAAAGCTAAATGAGGCTATAACAAAAATAATACCAGAAAAAAAGATATTTAGAGTGGATCACTATCTTGGAAAAGAGATGATACAAAATATTCTTTCTATGAGATTTGGGAATTCTATTTTTGAACCTCTGTGGAATCACCACTACATTGATAATGTTCAAATAATATCCACTGAAACTATCGGAGTAGAAAGCAGGGGAGGCTATTATGATAATACAGGTATTATTAAAGATATGCTTCAAAATCACATACTTCAAATGCTTTCTCTTATAGCTATGGAGCCACCTGTAGATTTAGAACCTGAATCTATAAGAAATGAAAAAGTTAAGGTTTTAAACTCCTTAAGGATGTTTGATAAAAAAAGTGCACAAAAGAACATTGTTAAAGGGCAATACGACAAGGGTGTTGTAAAGGGTGAGAAAGTTCTATCCTATAGAGAAGAAGAGCGAGTAGCTAAGAATTCAAATACAGATACTTTTATTGCCCTTAAAATAAATGTTGATAATTTCAGATGGGCAGGAGTGCCTTTTTATATTAAAACAGGCAAAAGACTAAATCGCAAAGTTACAGAAATAATTGTACAGTTTAAAAAGTTACCTGGAGTAAATTTCTATAAAAATTTAAGTAATGCAGAGCCGAATCTTTTAGTAATCAGAATTCAACCCGAGGAAGGTGTTTTTGCTCAGATAAATGCTAAAAGCCCAGGAATTAATTTGGTAGAGCCTGTAAAAATGAATTACTGTCAGTCCTGTAGAATTGACTACAATTCACCAGAGGCCTATGAGCAAATTATAATAGAGGCAATAAAAAACAATTCTTCTATATTTACTAGATGGGATGAGCTTGAATATTCTTGGAATTTTGAAAAAAGTATACGAGAATCTTTTAAAGGCATAGAACCTGACTATCCTAACTATAAGCCAAGTTCGAAAGGACCTGCTGAATCTATTGAACTTTTAAAAAGAGATGGAAGGATGTGGTGGGACACAAGAGAACTTACTTAAAGTATAGCTATACCATATGTAAGATGGACTACTTGAATTAGACAAAGACATATATAGTGAAAAACTAGAAATTAACAAGTTATAGGAGGTGATAGCATGGAAATATATGATGTTTCTATGGCAATTCATAAAAATATGCCAGTTTATAAAAATATAGAGTCCAAAAGACCCTTTTTAAAAAGGGTGAAAAGCTTTGAAGAAGATGGAATTAATGAATCGGAAATCAATATGAATCTTCATACTGGTACTCATATTGATGCACCTTTGCATGTTTTTAAAGATGGTGATTCTATAGAAAAGATAGATATTAAAAAGCTTATAACAAAATGTAAGGTACTAGATTTAACTGGAATAAAAATGGTTACAGAAGATGAACTAAAGGTAAAGGAAATTGAAAAAGAGAGTTTTGTGATTTTGAAAACAGATAATTCATACAGAGATGAATTTAATGCAGAATTTGTTTTTCTTGAAAAAAGTGGTGCTAAGTATTTGGCAGATTTAAATATAAAAGGAGTGGGAATTGATGCATTAGGTATTGAAAGAGGTCAGATAGGGCATCCCACTCATAATACAATTATTAATAATGGTGCAATTATTATAGAAGGTTTAAGGCTTAAAGAAATAAAAGAAGGAGAGTATATGATGTACGCTCTTCCTCTTAATATTGTAGGCGGCGATGGTGCTCCTGCAAGAGTAATACTGACAAAGTGAGTGAACTTGTTTAGCTAAAGCTAAACATTGAGGCCTAAGGTGGAGACTTAGAATAAGATAAAGAAGTGAAAAAAAGAAGGAGTGTTTTAAATGAAAAGTATTGAAGAGAAAATAGTTAATACTATGAGAATTCTTAGTATTGAAGGAGTAGAGAAGGCAAAATCCGGTCATCCAGGACTGCCTCTTGGTGCTGCACCAATAGGATATACTATTTGGTCTAAGCATTTAAAGCATAACAAGGATGATATAAAATGGTTTGACAGGGATAGATTTATTTTATCTGCCGGTCATGGATCTATGTTATTATATTCCTTGTTATATCTTTTTGGATATCCTCTTTCTTTAGAAGATTTAAAAAGTTTCAGGCAGTGGGAAAGTAAGACACCGGGACATCCTGAATTTGGAATAACTGAAGGAGTTGAAGCAACAACTGGACCTTTAGGCCAAGGCTTTGCAAATGGAGTAGGAATGGCTATTGCAGAAGCTTTTTTGGCAAAAGAATTTAATGAAGAAGGGTTTAATATTATTGACCATTACACCTATGTTTTAAATGGTGATGGGTGTATGATGGAAGGAATATCCTATGAAGCGGCGTCTCTTGCAGGGAAGCTTGGACTTGGAAAGCTTATTGCTCTATATGATTCAAATAATATAACAATAGAAGGTTCTACAGATTTAGCATTTACTGAGGATGTCGGTGCACGGTTTAAATCAATGAAATGGCAAGTGATAGAGGTTAAAGACGGAAATGATGTAGATGCAATTGATAAAGCAATAATAAATGCAAAAAATGAAACACAAAAACCTTCAATGATTATAGTTAATACTAAAATTGGTTATGGCTGTCCAGATAAAGAAGGAAGTGAAGAGGCTCATGGAGCACCTTTAGGAGCTGATAATATATTAGAAACAAAGAAAAATCTTGGATGGGAATATAAAGAAGAGTTTTTTGTTCCTGCTGAAGTGTCAGAGCAATTGGAGAGTATAAAGAGAAAAAAAGAAGAAGAGTATAAAAAGTGGTTAGAGTTATGGAATGGTTACAGTGAAAAATATCCACAAAAAGCTAAGAAGCTTAACAAATGGCTAAAGAATGATTTTTCTTTTTCAGATAAAGATGTTAATGATTTGATTACAGAAGATACAAATTCATCTGCAACAAGGGCGGATGCGGGACAAATTTTAAATAAGCTGTCTGACATTTTTGAAAATTTAGTAGGAGGCTCTGCAGATTTAAACCCTTCTACAAAAACCTATCTTAAAGGGAAAGAGGATTTTAACACAGGAAGACCAGGGAGAAATATCCATTTTGGAGTAAGGGAACATGCTATGGGAGCGGTTGCAAATGGGATTTCTTATCATGGGGGCTTAAGACCTTTTGTTTCAACCTTTTTTGTTTTTAGTGATTATATGAAGCCTTCAATCCGACTTTCTGCAATTTCAAAGCTGCCTGTAATGTATCTTTTTACCCATGACAGTATTGGTGTGGGGGAGGATGGTCCAACACATCAACCTGTTGAACATCTTGCAGCTTTAAGAAGTATGCCAGGACTTATAACTTTCAGACCTGCTGATAAAAAAGAAACTTTTGCAGGGTTAACCAAGGCTTTATCAGACAAAGAAAAGCCATATGCTATTATGCTTTCAAGACAGAAATTAAAGCAGATAGAAACATCTTCATTAGAAGCTCAAAGAGGAGCATACATAATTTTAGGAAGCGTAGATGAAACTCCAGACATCATACTTTTAGCTTCCGGTTCAGAGATAGGACTGGTTTATGAAGCAGGAGAAAAGCTTAGGCAGGATGGTGTTTTAGCAAGGGTTGTAAGTGTTCCGTCCTTTGAGCTTTTTGATATGCAGGATAAAGAATATAAAAACAAAATATTACCAAAGAGTGTTAAAAAAAGATTAGCAGTAGAATCAGGCTCCAGTTTTGGGTGGGAAAAGTACATCGGTTTAGATGGAACTGTAATTGCTATTGATACTTTTGGTGCTTCTGCCCCAGCAGATAGGATATTTAAAGAATATGGATTTAGCCTAGAAAATATATTGAAAGTTGCAAGTGAATTATTAAAAAGTTAGCAATTTCAAAAAGTTACTGTACTTACTGAACTCGTCGTACAGCTAAAACTAAACATTGGAGCTTTAGGTGGAGTGTTAGAATGAGATAGAGTTTTTAAAATAATCTTATGAGAACAGTGACTTAAGTCACTGTTTTTTTATAAAAAACATGATAAAATGTATAAAATGCAAATTTTATAAGATGCTTAAGAGAGTTTTAATAGGTATTTATGTGAAGAATCTCTCTTTAGGAAATACATATATTTGCAAATTTTAAATAATTTAACTTAAAGGAGAAGTATAATATGTTTAAGAGAGTTTACTTAAAGAAAAAGATTTTAATTGCAGGGGTATTATTTTTTTTATGTACAATGCTTATTACATCGGGAGAAGTGTTTGCTGATAATGAAGATGATGGAATAGAATTTAGGTGCGAAAATTTAGAAAGGGCTATTCGGGAAGAGATTAATAAACCAGAAGGAAGTATTTTATTTAGTGATGTAGAAGAAATTATAGATTTAGATTTAGATAGTAATGAAATAAGTGACATAACAGGACTTGAAAACTTTAAAAACTTAATCCGTTTAAATTTAAGTGATAATAGAATAAGTGACATAACAAATATTGAAAGCTTAACAAATTTAAGGACTTTATATTTATGTGGAAATGAAATAAGTGAAATAAAAGCCATTAGCAACTTAACTGAATTGAATATTTTGTGTATGTCAGACAATGAAATAAGTGATATAACAGCTCTTAATCATTTGACCAATTTAACATGGTTGCATTTAAATCACAATAAAATCAGTGAAGTACCATCATTTGATAACTTAACAAATTTAATATCTTTATTTTTATCTTCAAATCAAATCAGAGATATAAAAGACTTAAGCAGCTTAACAAATTTGAGATCCTTAGATTTATGCTATAATGAAATCAATGATTTAACTTTTCTTAGTGAATTAAAAGAAAACTTGGAGTGGTTGGCAATAAGAAATAATGAAATAACCGATATAGCTGCTCTTAGCCAATTAACTAATTTAGAACGGATAAATTTTATGCAAAATAACATTAGTGATATATCTGCGTTAAGTGGGCTGATAAACCTAAGACATTTGGATTTAGAGGGCAATCCTGTTAATAATTCAGATACACCAAATGCAGTTCATAAATCAGAACTAGACTTTATAGTAGATCAAACAGAATATGAGGTTTGGGTTGTTGAAAAAGAAACTGCGATATTAAAAGGAAATTTAAATGGTGATGGTATAATTGATTCTATAGATTATACTTTGCTAACTAAATATATTTTGAGTGAAATTACTGAATTATCAGTTGATGAAGACCCTTTAATGGTTGCAGACTTAAATAACGATGGTTCAATAGATTCAACAGATGCAGCTTTGTTGAAAAGATATATTTTGGGCATAATCACTGAATTAGGTTAAAACATATATTAAAATGAAAATACATGTTTTAGAGAATAAAATAAAGGTGCTGATAGAAAGTTAACTTCCTACCAGCACCTAATTCAGTCTTTTAGACAAAATTTCTACACACTGGATTTCCATAAACCATGAAGGTTGCAGTATGCATAAACATCTACATTTTCTTTTGCACAGAAAACTGCTTTTGGATCATCTTCAGGAAAAAGAGATATTCTTTTAATTCCATTATCTGATGCAACAGCAATCCATTCAATATAGTGTTTTTCAGTCATTGGATGGGCTACTGAACCGATTTGAACATGAACTTTTCCATCTTTTTTTTCGGCAACAGGAACATGCTTTTCAGTTGCAGCGTCGGTAGTATTTGCTTCAAGTTTTATCATTGGCTGATTACAACAGACAAGTTCTCCTCCACCGTTTTTTATAAGTTCTACAATATTCCCACAAATCTCACATCTAAAAAATGCTACTTCAGATTTCATTTTGACAGCTCCTTTCAAAGATTGAGTACTTTATTTACATACTGATATATACCCGGAAAATAAGTGAGTAAACATTCTTTTAAAGGATAAATTTTTATCTTTAGATAAAAGTACTAATGCTTACATTTAATTTAATCGATAAATATGTATGAACTCGTTTAGCTAAAGCTAAACATCGATGCTTCAGGTGGAATCTTAGAATAATATGAAAATATGAAGGAAACATTGCGGAACTTTAGTTTCTGGAAGATTGTTCTTAACCTTTAATTTATGCACCCTTGCTCTAGATTCAAGATTGACATTTACTTTCAAAAATTGTATAATAAAATTTAAATTAGTTCGTATCTTAGAAAGAAGAGTTCAAATAGTTTATACATGAATAAGATAAGTTTTTTGGATAAATGTGCAAAATAGATGTGAGTATATAAAGTTCTGATAATTCTAATATTTTTACTTAATTTAATCTATAACTATATATATCAAAGAAATTTAAAAATTTTGTGAGAGAGGAAAGTATACAGAATGAAAGGAATAAAAGTTGTTAAAGTAATTTTAACCATAATTGGAATATACTATTTTATAGGTGGTTTATTGTTATATTTTCTTAGCATAAAAGCTACTGGTGATTTTAAATCTGCTTATTTTCCGTTTAGTTATATTGTGACTGGAGGAGTGTTTTTAGGGATAGCCTTTTTTATGAAAAGGTTAAAGAAAAGTGATGCTGGACTTAATGAAAAAAATTTTTTTTATCAAAGAGAAGTTACTGCTCAGATAGTCGATATAAGTCGATGGGATCAAGAAAACCGTATTCATTTAAAAAATTATAGAATTACTGCTAGATGGAGAAGCCCAGCTGATGGAAAAGTACATACCTTTTATAGTGAGGATATTTTTTATGATCCATCTTCTTATATTGCATCTAAAGGAATAAAAGAAGTAAAAGTAATTTTGGAGTCATCTGGTTATGATAAATATTGGGTAGACATATCATTTTTGCCTGGAAAGCATTGAAAATTATCTTAAAACAAAAGAATTTAACAAAAAGTGTTGCATAACCACGTATAAAGTGGGAGCAACACTTTTTTTAATTTTGAAATTAAAATACAAGAACTAAACAATCTATTGTTATAAATATTTATTGATTGGAGAAGCTATCAATGTGTTACTTATATTAATTAATAGTTTGGAGGAATTTGAATTGAGTGCAAAAACTACAGAAAGTCCCATTGTGCTTTTAGGATGGAGCTTACAAACAATAGAAGCAGCAGATAAATTAGGAAAGCCTTTTATAGTTGTAAGTTTTTCTGATTATGAAAGCTATGCAAAAAAACATAATATTCCATTTCTTGCTTGGGACTATGGGAAAAATCCCTCATATAATGAAGTGTATACTCGATCTGAGCAATTGTATAAAAAACTTAAAGACAGAAATGTACAAGCTGTCGTTCCGGTATTTGAAGAAACTGTTGAATGGACAGGAGCTTTAAGAGCACGTATAAATGACAATCCTTATTACTTTTATCATTCTCTTCTTTTTAGAGATAAGGCAAGAATGAAAAGAAGAGCGTTATTAGGTGGCTTGAGAGTAGGGATTTTTGAAGAGGCGACAACAAAAGATCATGTTAAGGATTTTATACAAAAGATAAAAGATGTTTACTTAAAAACCCATACCACTGAGTATTACCCTGTTCATGTTAAACCTTTTAATAGAGCAGGTGCTTCTGGTCATAAATTATTTAACAGAGTTGAAGATGTTGATGTGGAAATGGGGAAAGATAATTTTCCATGTTTGATAGAGAGCCATTTAGATGGTTCAGAATTTTCATGTGAAGTTTTTGTATTTAATAGAAAAATAATTTTTATGAACATCACAGAGTATGTAAGACTTGGATATTCTATGATTGTTCCTCCGTCTCCATGGCTTGAAAATTACAGGGAGGATATTCGGAAAGTTGTTCAGCAGCTTATAGATGAATTTGAAGTTGATTATGGATTTGTTCACCCTGAGTTTTTTATAAATAAAGATGGTAAGATTTCTTTTGGAGAAGTTGCTTACCGTGTACCAGGAGGTCATATTTTTGATTTGATACAAAGGACATACAATTTTAATCCCTTTGAGGCATTTATTATGTGCAATAATCCTAATGAATCGGAAGAAGAAATACGAAAGATATTTCCAGATGAAAAAAATCATAATGGGCATGCAGGGAGCTTTTTGGTATATCCCCGTGTGAAATATATCAAAGACATAAACATCCCTAAAGAACTGGAGGATCACCCTTGTTTTGAAAAACAGGATTTATTAAAACCATCTATAGGAAAAGTTCCAGTCCACGAATGTGAAGGGTTTGGTGGACATTATGGAACAATATTTTTTCATGGACAGGCAAGTGAAGAAATAAAACAACCTCTTATGCGATATGTAGATCACAATTTTTATGTATAAGAAAGGGAAAATTTTTATAAAAGAGAGGAGAAAATTTTATGCCTTTAGTTGTTGATGAAACCACTAAAACTGAAAAAAAAACAAAATTTGAAGAGGCGCTCAATTTGCTAGAATCTGCTTTTTCTTATGCTAAGAGCATGTATCAGTCAGAAGTATTGCAAGAAGCAAAAAATTTAATAAATGAAGAAGAGGGAATAAAAAAATTATATGAATACGCTGATAGATTTGAAGAAGTTGGTGTTTTTCAAGATGGACCATGGGAACATGCGGCTAAACTACAGCCTAAACTGGTAAAAGGCTCTTTAATGATGGAGGATGCAACATCAACTGTTGAGATTTTAAGTGAATTGCGTATGCTTGCTATAGCAGAGGGGAAGCTTGAAAAATCTGATGTAACTAAAGATCAGGCAAAGGGCTATTTAAATGAAGTTATAGCATTAAATCTTGACATCTTATTTCCAGAACAGACGGAGGCTTCTCGTATAGATGGAAAAGAAAAACAAAAAGAGAGAGCAAAAAAGTTATTTGATTTTTTAGTCGAAAAACTTTCACTCAAAGGAATTTCAGGAGTATTAATTAAAGAAATTGACAGGTTGATTGCTCAAAGGACAATTATGGTTAATAGAGTTGTAGGTTTTATCAGGGTAGCTAAAGAGTTATTAAATACAGATATAAATCCAGAGGAGCGAGAGCAAATTGAATTTTATTATAATGCTATTTCAGGTCCTACACCTAAGAGTAAAGAAAATTTAAAGCCGTCAGAGTATGGCAAATCAATAAAAGGTTTAGAACATGAAGAATTAAAAAAAGAGGCAGAAATTTTTGCAAAATATATGAGAGATACAGGGCTTGTATGTCCACAACATGCTGTGCTGGTAAAATATTTAAACAGATACGACACTAAAAATCATGAACTTATGGTTGCAGTGTTAGGGCTTAATAACAAAGGAAAAGCTGAACTAGAGCAGTATTATGAAACAGTTCACAATTTGATTAATGCAGCTATTCATCCACCTACAAGACAAGCTGTTTATGGTTTGACTCTTATGCTGGAAAGGGGGGTTTTATCTTCAATGCCTGTAATTCCTGGATTACACAGGTTAGTTGAACTGGATATACAGCCTGAGACACGGAAGGTTCTTTTGAGTTCTATTGAAAAAAGTGCTGGTGTAACGGCAAATGATATTTTAGTCGCAGGTACTATAAGTGTGTTGGGTCAACCTTTAGGTGTTGGGCAGGGACTTAATCCAACATGTCAGACAGCACGAGGAATAAGCCTCTGGTCAACTCATTCCCCGGGTTTTTTGTTAGAGCTGATTGCCAGAGCAGCTAGGGATGGGGATGTTGATATTGTGTTTGAAGGTACGCAGATACATTCTAAACATTTAGGTAAAGGGCTTGTAAAGGATTTACATGAAGAATTAGATCCTGTTTCTCTTGCACTTGTTCCCCATCTTGACCGTTTGTATTATGAATTGGTTAAATTATCAAAATTCAGAGGAGATGATGCTCATAAGTGGGTTAATCCAGCCTTTTATGGCAATTGGGTTTCTAAAGGATTTATGAGTGTTATAGATGCCTTTACAGGGGTAATAGCAGATTATGCCGGATTTGTTAAGTTGTTTTATGCAACTCATCACCCAGAGTATAATTATGAGCACAAATTGATTTATCCAAATCCTGTAGGTATTTTTGTAACAAATTCTTTCGGAGATTTATTAGGATTTCACGCAGTATCCATTCAACGAATTGCACAAGATGAAAAGGGCGAATACAGAATTTATATTTATAACCCTAACAATGACAGTTCCCAGGATTGGGGGCAAAACATTACCCCAGAAGTTATTGGAAATGGAGAAGAGCCAGGAGAGTCTTCTTTACCTTTTCATCAATTTGTTTCAAGGCTGTATGCTTTTCATTACAATCCATATGAAAAGGGTGATGTTTCATTAGTGGACGATGAAATTGTTGAAAAAACAGAGTCTTTGGCAAAAGAGAGCTGGGGTAAAAAATATACATGGACATAAACCGTACTAATTATTAAAGCTGGTTATATAAAAATTTACAGTGCTTTTGTGTAATATTTTTTTAAGTGCCCTAATATATATATTTAGTATCTAAAAATTAACTTTCTAATAATTTAAAGTTTAGTAAAGGCAAATATGTACACAAGGAGGATGCTGTATTTTTATGTTTGATCTAAAAGAAGAATCTTTTAAGATGGACTATTGGCAAAAAACAGTCAAAATAGAACCTATTAGCAAAAGGATGAAAGTATACCAACTACCATCTAATTATAACAATGCTAGGTTTGTAAGTGAATTAAAAGAATTGGCGAAAGAAAAAAAATGCGATAAAATTATATTGTATGTTAAAAAAAACGAAAGAAAACTGATAGATCAAAATGAGTTTCATAAAGAAGGCTTTATAAAAGGTTTTTTTAATGGGGATACTGCATATATATATTCACTGTTTTGTAACCCTAAAAGAAAAACTCATGTTTCACTTTTAGAAGAACAAAATGTATTAAAAATTGTTGCCGGTGACAATAAAACAATACAGGATGTATCTATGCCTCAAGGCTACACTATGAGGAGGGCAGCAGAAACTGATGTTTTTCAAATGGCAAAGTTATATACTGAAGTATTTAAGACTTATCCAACGCCTATGAATGACCCGGATTATATTATTGAAGCTATGAACAATCATGTGTATTTTACTGTAATAGAAAAAGATGGTGAAATAATAAGTGCTTGTTCTGCAGATGTTTTACCTGAATTTGAAGCAGCAGAATTGACAGATTGTTCAACTTTGCCTCTATACAGGGGTAAAGGGCTTTTGACAAGTCAGTTTTTTTATCTTATAGATTTTATGAAGAAAAAAAATATTAAAACGGTATTTTCTTATTCTAGGGCTGTGTCTGTTGGAATGAATTTAATTAATAAAAGGTTTGGCTTTAAATATGGAGGTCGTTTGATACAAAACAGTAATATCAGTGGAAGATTGGAAACTATGAATATATGGTACAAAAACATTTAAAGACAAAAAAGACAGGGGGACGGTTCTCTTGTCTTTCTCTTATAAATCTTCAGGTGTAGTTGAGTCTCCACCTGAAGCCTCGATGTTTAGCTTTAGCTAAACGAGTTCACTCAATATGTTGCTACTGCTCTTACAGGGGATGCTTCAGCTTTGATTTTTAATGGCAAAGCTGTGATTTCAAAATTTTTAATATGGAGAAGGGAATTTAAATTAGTCATATTTTCAAGAAGCAAAATATTATTTTTAAAAAGCATTTTGTGAATTTCAAAGGGATATTTATCAGGAGAAGGCATGTCAATTCCCAGCATTTTAATTTTTTTTTGGATAAAAAATTCAGCTAATTTAAAATCAACTACAGGGTGTTTTGTATAATAAATTTCTTTTCCGTAATTTTTGTCAAAGCCTGTATACAGTAAAACAATGGAGTTTTCTTCAATGGATTCTGAATAAGAGTGGTTCATTTTTATTATTTTTTGCCCTCTTACATCAAGCAATACACCTTTTCCATAGAATCTATCTAAATTATAACTATTGATTAAATCATCACTGTCAAGTAAATGAAGAGGAGTATCAATGTGTGTGCCTGAATGCATACCCATTGATACTACAGATACATTATAGCCATTAGCTTTTAAACATTTATCAAAGTAAATATCCACGTTTTTATCTCCTGGATAAACAGGCATGGACTTTTCAATTGTGTGACTTAAATCCACAATACTTTTCATGAATTACTCAATATCCTTCTTTTCTTTATTTTCATCATATATTCCGGCATTGCCGAGAGATCTTATTGCATTTACTATTCCATTAGAGCTTATTACGAGAATAAGTCCTACAACAATCTGAGCAATACTGGATATAATAGTTCCTTTATAAGTATTGAATCTTTCAATAGAGCTTACTTGGCTGTAAAGCTCTCTGTTTACCATCCAGTTACTTGTTGATGTAATTAAATGTGGAATTGCCAAAACAATAATAACAATTCCAACAGTTGAAATAGCAATCACGTGTAAAGATTTGTACGAATAATTTAAATCAGGAAGACTTTCATCTTTAGTTATTAAATTAGAAATCTTATCAGAAAATATCCATAAAAGAACTGATGAAAGAATAATTACAAATAAAAATAACAACGACGTGATAACTGTTGTGATTTCATCTGAAGAAAATCTTAATGCAGAGTAGAGACCGACAAAATAATCAAAGTTTGAAAACAAAAAATAAACAGCTATTACCCTTAATAAAATCTTACATAAACCTTTCACTTTAAACACCCACCTTTTTACTATAATTAATAATAAGTATATATTAATATAACAATAATTGCAAACAAGACAGGGGGACGGTTCTCTTGTCTCATTTTTAATGAGACAAGAGAACCGTCCCCCTGTCTTGTTGTCTTAGTTTGAATTAGATATTGTGACTACCATGTTTATTTCCCCGCCTTTTTCTTCTGCTTCATTAAACATCTTTTGAAGGTTTTGAAAGACATCTTCCTTTAAACCTGTAATTACAGTATTTATGGAATTAACACTGTATTCTACGTTACTTCCGTTTAACATATTAATTGATTTGTTAATTATGTTTGAGGCATTTTTAGTTTTTAAAGGATAAACGGCAACTTCTGCACTAATCAATGTTTCTTCACTCCTAAAAATTAATTAAATCTATAAATAGTATGATGCTGTTAATCAGTTTATATACGGCTTGTCAATATAAAAATCATAAAAAGTAGTCATAATATCTTCCCCTTTACGTGCTGTTTTGCATATTATGCAATATGTAAATTAATTTTTGGAGAGAGAATTATGGCTGCTTTTAATATATGCGATATAGTGGTAAGAAAATCCCATGGCAAAGACATATATTTTACAATAGCTGGATTCAAAGAAAGTGAGTTACGTAAACCTGAGTATATTTTAAAAGGGTTGTTTTACAGGATAGAAGCGGATGCATATGAAGAAGACTTGTTAAAAGAAGATGTTCGAAATGTTCAGTTAAATTTAAAAATGGAAATTATGAGAGCAAGAAATAATATCTTTAGGGCAATTTATTTAAACAGGCTGTTTGGGGTATATCGGTTGAGAAAAAAACCGGGAACAATTTTACAAATTGACTCAAGCAGTAGATTTTTAAACATGTGTACAAAATTATATAGAGAAGCTGGTATAAAGAGCAAAGGGTATGTTGTAGCTGAGAGAAATCAACCAGGTGTAATAAGGCAGGCGTTATTTCAAACAAAGCCAGATATACTTGTGGTAACAGGACATGATGGTATTAAAAAAGGAAAAAGCAATTTAAGTAAAATAGAAAATTATAGGAATTCAAAGTACTATGTTCGAAGTGTAAAGGAAGCAAGACGATATCAAAAAGATTCTGATAAACTGTGTATATTTGCCGGAGCCTGTCAATCTTATTTTGAAGCTATAATGGATGCGGGAGCTAACTTTGCAAGCTCACCTGGAAGAATAAATATTAATGCATTGGATCCAGCAATAGTATCAGAGCGAGTTGCCCTTACAGACAGAAGATACTATGTAGTACCTGAAGAGGTATCAAAAACAACTATTTCAGGTAGCAAGGGAATAGGAGGAGTGAATACAAGGGGACGCCTAGTTTTGGTTTAGTGAGACAAGAGAACCGTCCCCCTGTCTCACCTTGTCTTTCAAAGTAGGATACTGTAAAATAAATAAAAGAAACGATAATAAATACAAGGAGGAAGCTTTGGGTAAAAACTTGTATATAACAGAAAAACCTTCGGTGGCATCAAGTTTTGCAGATGTACTTGGTATAAAGATAACAGGCCAGGATAGAAAAAGAGGATTTGCAGAGTCAAAAAATTTTGTGGTGACATGGTGTTTTGGTCACCTAATTACCATGGCATTTCCAGATGCCTATGATCCGTTATATAAAAAATGGAGAATTGAGTATCTTCCTATAATACCTGAAAAATATAAGTACATTGTTATTGATAATGAAGGTGTTAAGAAGCAGTTTGAAACTATAAAAACGTTGATGACAAGAGAAGACATTGACTTAATATATGCATGTACCGACAGTGGGCGTGAAGGTGAATATATTTACAGACTTGTTTATGAACACAGTGGTTCTAGCAAACCTGCAAAAAGAGTGTGGATTTCTTCTCAGACAGAGGAAGCCATAAAACAGGGAATTGATGAAGCAAAGGATATAGGTGAATACAATGACCTTTCTACTGCTGCATATTGCAGAGCAAAAGAAGACTGGCTTTTTGGGATGAATTTCAGCAGAATTTATACCTGTATGTATGGAAGAAAAGTTTCAGATGTAGTGAAACAGGAAAAATCTTCTGTTATTGCAATTGGAAGGGTTATGACCTGCGTTTTAGGACTTGTTGTGGATAGGGAACAGGAAATAAGAAATTTTGTGCCTAAAAAACATTATGGAATAACGGCAGTTTTTTTATCCTGTGAAAGTGAGCTTGAATATAAGGGAAAATGGCAACCAGAAAAGAAAAAAAGCAAGGATGATGAAGAAAAATACATTGAAAAGGAAGAGACAGAAAAAGTTATTGAAAGGATTAAAGATAAGCCGGCTCAAATTAAGAAAGTTAATATTAAAAAAAAGAATGAACAGCCCCCTCTTCTTTTTAACCTTGCCGAACTTCAGTCAGAGGCAAATAAAAAGTTTAAGCTTCCAGTGGAAAAGACACTTGAAATTGCACAGGGGCTTTATGAGAAAAAATTAATAACCTATCCAAGGACGGATTGCAGGGTGATTTCTACTGATGTTTTAGGTGAAATACCAAAGGTATTAAATGGGCTTTTTAAAAATTCTGTTTACAGAGATAATGTGTCTAGAATCAAAGAATTTGGCGAACTTAGAGTTAAAAAGACCACAAAGAGGTTTGTTGATGATAAAAAAGTGACGGATCACTATGCAATTATACCAACGTATATTACTGCTAACACAAACAATATGGATGATAATTCTAGAAAGATATATGATTTAATTGTAAAGAGATTTTTGGCAATTTTTTATCCTCCAGCAGTTTATAATACAGTAAAAGTTGAAACGCATATTGACAGTGAGATTTTTATATCAAATGCAAAGACGTTAAAAGAACCGGGGTGGAAAGAAGTATATGATGTAAGTCGTTCTAAGAGTAATGAGCTTACAGATGTTCCTATTCATCTTCTAAAGAAAAATGAAAATTGTAATGTAGAAGGGTTTGATTTAGATGAAAAGGAGACAAAGCCCCCATCTCGTTATACCGATGGCTCTCTTATAATAACAATGGAGAAGGCGGGAAAGTTTATTGAAGATGAAGAACTTAGAGAGCAGATAAAAACTTCAGGAATAGGTACTTCCGCTACAAGATCAGGAATAATAAAAAAACTCAAGGATATAGGATATGTAAAAATAAATTCAAAAACCCAAGTTATTACACCAACAATAAAAGGTGAGGCAATAGTTGAAGTGGTTAGAAGAACTGCTAAAGAGCTTTTAAACCCCTCACTTACTGCAAGCTGGGAAAAAGGTCTTACGATGATAGAAAACAGAGAAACCACTGAAAGTGTTTTTGAAGAAAAGCTTCATGGATATATTAACAAAACAATAAATAAAGTAAAAAAAAGCAGGGGCAATTTTAACTTAGCAAATATTATTAAAAGAGAGTCAAAGCCCAATTCAAAATGATTAGATTAGAGGAACTGAATTTTAAAAAGGCAGTTCCTCTAATTAAAATTATTATAAAAGCGGAGCCAGAAGCATAATTTCTTCATTGTTTCTGTATATTGTGTCAAATTGCTGTATTGGAAGTGGATTTGTTCCAAGGCCTACCTCAACTGTAAAGCCAGGTCTGCGATATTCCTGTATAAACCAATCCTTATATCCGGCAAAAGCGGCTTCAGGGGGAACGTCTGCAACAGCATATCCACTTGCTCGTGAAAACAGGTTTGCAATGCCTAAAGATTCAGGTGGCGTAAGGTCTAGATAAGTCCAATAAATTACCCTTCCCTGTGAATGATATGCTATTACCATTCTGAAATCTCGTTGCCTAGTAAAGTTCGCAACTGCTATGGTTTCAGGCTCAGATAGAGGATTTGGGCCTCCGAACCTTGTAGGCCCTGGGCCATATATACCAAGCATAGGCTCTTGAGCTTTTCCAAGTTCCCATCTTGCAGGATAATTCCTGTTTAGATCAACGCCTCGAATATTTGAGTTCCAAACTTCTGAAAAAGGTCTTCCGGTAGTATTCCAAGAGAGAAGTTGCTCATAGAAGGGGTTTGAAGGATCAAGTCCTTTTAAAACTAAATCAACTCCATCAGGGTTTACCATAGGAACGATATATATACTGCATTGTTCCCATATATTAGATATACTATATCCTCTTATTCGTCTGCCTTCAGAATATGCATCTAAAAAGTTTTCTGCAAATTTCATTACAAGCGGTGTTGTGATCCATTCAAGAGAGTGGTGTGAACTATTATAAAAGACTTCTCTAGGGCCGTTTCCCAGCTTTAAATAGTATAAATTTTTACCTAAAACGCTTGTTCCAATTGAACCTGTTTCAATAAAGGGGAATCTGGCTTTTAGACCTTCAATATCTCTTTCCATTATTTCATAAGTGTAATCGATGTCTGTGAATACTACATCTAAGCCATAGGGAATAACTATTCTTTGTCCAGCGTATATTAAATTAGGATCTATTTCAGGATTTGCAGTGGTAATTGCATTTAATGTTGTATAATATCTTCTTGCAATATTATAAAGTGTGTCTCCTGACCTAACAGTATAAATATCGTATCCTTTTAAAAATCTTGAAAATGCACTCCATGTTCTTTCACCGACAATACCATCTGTAGTAAGTTGGTTGTCTCTTTGAAAATTGATAATTGCTCCCTGAGTTTGAGGGCCATAGATACCATCTATCTGCCCAGGTGAATAGCCAATTCTTATCAAAAGGCTTTGAACAAGTTTTACATTTGGTCCAGTTGATCCAAGTCTCAAAATCTCCATTTAGTACCACCTTAAAAATATTAGTTATTATATAGTTTATTAAGGTGGAATGAATTTCGTTCATTATGTTAAAAAAATTTTATATCATTAAAATTGAGGAAGCCAGGGTATTTTATCATCTAAATTTTCAATGTTTAATCCTAAACCTCCTAATATTGATGGAGCAAAGTAGCAAAATAGTGAAAGAATAATTGCTGAAATTAGAGCACCTATAAATGCACAAAAAAGAGATCTTTTTATATCAAGACCTAAAATAGCAGCTATTCCACAACTTGTCCATACTCCTGTTGATGGAAGAGGAATGCTTACAAACAAAATAAGACCTATCTCTTTGTATTTTTCAATTTTAGGTGTATTTTTTTGAAGTTTATTTTCTACAAAATTTGTAAACCAGTTTAAAAAGCTGAATTTTTTTATCCAGTTAAATATAGGTTTAAACAATAAAAGAATTATCGGAGCGGGAATTAAGCTTCCTAAAAGGCATGTTAAAAATACATAGGAGGGATTTAGTTCATATAACAAAATACCTATAGGTATTGAACCACGTTGCTCAATAACTGGTAAAGCAGAAATAAAAGCAAGAAAAATATAAGGCAGCAGATTAAACATTTTAAGACCCCCATTTCAATAATTACAAAATTTTCAGGTTTTTTTGCAATAGGTGTTAATCAATTATTATTCGTAAGTTTTGTTAAATAGACATTTTGCAGTAAAAAAATTTTGAAAATAACTTTATTTGATGGTAAAATTATATTCTACAGTATCTCTGCTTATGTTAGAGGAATCTGTTGCTTTTTAAAATTTTAGATATCAATTAAAGAATGCTTTAGAAATAAATTGTTATTATAGAGGACAAAGCCCGATGATTTAATGGGTTTTGGACGATGAAAATTAGATGTTATTTCTTGGCTATTATTAAAAGGAGAAAAAAATGAAAAAGATAATTTTGTTTTTTAATGGAATATTTATGGGGGCTGCTGATACAGTGCCAGGAGTTAGTGGTGGAACTATCGCATTAATTTGTGGTATTTATGAAGAATTTATATCGACAATAAAGTCGTTTTCCCCTAAGATAGTAAAGTCTTTTTTAAAGAGAATAACAAAACCTGAAGAGGGCAACAAAGAGCAGTTTAAAAAAGATGTTGCAAGTTTGAATCTTCCATTTTTAATACCTTTAGGTATAGGTATAGTGTTTGCTTTACTGTTGCTTTCAAGTGTTATACCTGCTTCAATGGATAGATACCCAATACAGACTTTTTCTGTTTTTATAGGTCTAATAATAGCTTCAATAAAAACACCTTTTAGGTTAATTGAAAATAAAAACCTAAATGTTTGGATGTTATTAATTGCTGGATTTGTTTTCGCTTTTGCTGTCTCTGTTATTTCATCTGGAAATCAAACATCTGAAAACATTGCCTTTTATTATTTGTTTTTTTCTGGATTTTTAGGCATCAGTGCAATGTTGTTGCCCGGACTGAGTGGTGCGTATATTTTAATGATACTGGGAGTTTACAGGCCTGTTTTAGAATTGCTTAGTGAAGTAAAATCAAATCCAATGCTTGTTTTTTCAATGGAGGGCTTTAAACTTATCTCCTTTGTTGTAGGAATGGTTGTAGGATTAATGGTTTTTTCACGAATTCTTACAAAGCTTTTAAAAACCAAAAGAGATCAAACTATGGCACTACTAACAGGACTGATGACAGGAGCTCTGATAGTACCATTTAATGAAATGAGAGAGCATAACCTAGCAGATAATATATTTTTGATGACAGCATTTATAGCTGTTGGTGCAGCGTTAGTTATAGGGATAGATTTAATAAAAAATAAGAAAGTAAAAAATTAACATGATGCTTTGATTTAAGGAGGGTGTTATAAATGGTTCCTAAATTCAATATAGGAGATATTGTAGAATTAAAAAAACAGCATCCTTGTGGCAGTAAGCAATGGGAGATAACAAGGGTGGGTATTGATATAAAAATCAAATGCATGGGATGTGGTCATCAGGTAATGCTCCCTAGGATAAAATTTGAAAAAAGCGTAAAAAAAATTATAGAATGAATCAAAGTAAAATAGATATGTGAAGGGGTAAAATCATACTGAAAATTATTTCTAAAACAGTTGTTTTTACAAGTTTGAATTCTTTTAGATTTTAATTGGGATAATAAAAATAAAAATCTAAAAGGATGATTTTATGTTTAATGAGGATAAAAAAAGAGGTAGAAATTTTATTAAGTTATTATCAACAGTAGTTTTAACAACTTTAGGTATAACATTATTTTTAATTTTTGGACTTACAAATTATATAACTAGAAACTCAGATTCTTTACCAGATGACCCTCAAACAGGGCAAAGTCCAGATGTTCCTCCAAGAAATATTCAGTTAGAACATTCAGCTCAAGATGATTATGCTCAAAATGTTGCTCAAATTGCATCTCCAGGAGTGGTTGGAATATCTGTTCAAAAAGTTGACAGCAGTGCACTGTTTGATACTGGGGCTTCTGACCAATGGGGGCTAGGATCTGGAGTAATTGTTAGTTCTGAAGGCTATATTCTTACAAATCATCATGTAGTTGGAGGCAGAAACAGAAAAATTATTGTTTCATTATCTGATGGTAGAAATATTGAAGGAGTATCTGTATGGTGCGAACCTGTACTGGATTTGGCTATAGTAAAAATAGAAGCACCAGATATTGTAGCAGTTCCTTTGGGAGATGCAAATAATCTCAGGGTGGGAGAACCTGCCATAGCAATAGGAAATCCCTTAGGACTTCAGTTTCAAAGAACAGTTACATCGGGGATTATCAGTGCATTAAATCGTACAATTGAAGTGGCTACTGACCAGGGAACAAGCTATATGGAAGATTTAATTCAAACTGATGCCAGTATAAATCCTGGTAACAGTGGAGGACCACTATTAAATTCTAGAGGTGAAGTTATTGGGATAAATACCATAAAAGTAGCCAGTGCAGAGGGAATGGGGTTTGCAATACCCATAAATGTAGCAACTCCCATTATTAATCGGTATGTAAAAGTTGGTGAATTTATAGAACCGTATATAGGTATTTTTGCCTATGACCAAGAAGTGATACAGTATCTTGACAGAGATATAAACTTAGAACATGGAATATATGTTGCCAATGTAGATGAAAATGGACCTGCTTATAGAAATGGAATACGGACAGGGTATATAATAACTCATGTTGACGAAAGAGAACTTGATACAATGATGGACTTAAGAACCTATATATATACAAAAAATCCAGGTGATATAGTAGAAATAACATATAATAATGATGGTGAAACTGAAAAGGTAGAAGTAAGGCTTGCAGCTAAAGAAAGCGATGTAGGTTTTAGTAGATAAAAAATTTATTGTATCTTCTGTAAGTAAAGTGGAAAGAATTACAGTGTATAAGCAAATACTGAATTCTTACGGAGGGTAAAACTGTGAATAGAAATAGGAAGTTTTACAAAAAAAGTGATTTTGAAAAAATTTTAAGAGAATATTTAAAACAGGCTAAATTTAAATTAGAGCATGAATATACTGGTACAAGAGAAGCAATGAAACTTGTTGCAAAAGATAAGACAAGAGAGTTTATGCAATGCATGGATAGGGGACTAAACCAAGAGGAAAGAGATTATTTAAGTACGTTGATTATGGCAGCAATGTATCAATCTTTTTGTTATGGTTATGGAGTGGGAAAGGTTGAAGGCAAAGATGAAAGCAGAGCATTTGTATAACAGGGTAAAATCATTAAAAAAAGATGTTTTTGGTAAACGTTAAAAGGTTGTATAAAAACACTCTAGTTGGATAATTCCAGCTAGGGTGTTTTTTGAGTGTGAATTCGTTTAGCTAAAGTTAAACATCGAGACTTCAGGTGGAGTCTTAGAATAAGATAAAAAATAGAATTATTCTTGTTAATGTAGTAAAATTAAGTATAAGATAAAAAATTAGCAGTTTTATAATCTTTATTTTATAGAGTTGGGGGCTTTATGTTTAACGATTTTATAAAAAATTATAATATAATAAGGGACATTTTAAGAGATTGTTTTCTTTATGGATGCTTTTCCCGGGAAGGGATAGAGAATAAGAGAAATATAAGTTCTAGAAAAGTCAGTTATGAAATGCGCCGTATACAGCAGTATGTAGAAGAAAAGTATATCAAGGTTGATAAAGATGGAAGGTATAAGCTTTTAAATTTAACCTACGACTTTATGAAACATTCAGATAATTTCCTTATAAACACTTACATGACAAAGAGCTTTACACGCAAATACCTTTTGACATACTTTTTTATTTTATTGTATCTTCAGTCTAAGGATACTCCTTGTTCATTGAGTACAATAGAAAGTGGATTAGCCAAAGAAGGTAGTGATTATCTTAATAAAATCAGTAGCAAGACATATGAAAGAAAGCTTTTGGAAATGTGTAGGGAAATTGGAGTTTTAAATTATTCTGTGGAAAAGAGAACAAAGCTATATTCTATTTCTCATGATATATTAGAAAAACTAGATAAAAATGAGTTAAATGACTTACATATGGCTATCAGCTTATATAATAATATAATATTTCCTGTTACAGCAGGTTATTTTAGTGAAGAAACTTTAAAAAATTACATGTATTATGAAAGAGGTATTATTGCCCATGAAGTAAATTATTTTAACTATAGAAATGTTCACTATCATTCAGTAATAGAAGAACAGCTGTTGTGGAAGATTTTAAAGTCTATTCATAATAGAAAAAAAGTAAATATGTATTATAAACTGACTCAAAATCAAGATGATAAAAACAGCAATAAGCCTTTAAGTCCATATAAAATAAGGTATGATGTGAGGCATGGAAGACTTTATTTGATTTCTTTTAATGATAGTAAAAGATGTATTGTATCAAGGCTTGACAGAATAGAAAAGGTGGAGATTATAGAAGAAACATTTAATAGGCAAGACTTTGATGAAATTTATTCATATACTATGTGCAACAGCTGGTCTAGCGTACCATTAGAGGATAAAAAAGAACCTGAAAATGTAAAACTTGAAGTTGTAATTGATGAAGGGTCTGAAAACTATATTTTAGAAAAAATTATGAGGGAAGCTTTTAATGGCATTTTAGAGAAAATTGAAGAAGGACGCTATAATCTAAGTTTTAAAGTCAATGATACTGGTGAAATTATTCCCTGGATTAGAGGATATGCAGGGCATGTGAGAGTGCTAGAACCTAAAAGGCTTGCACATAGAATTCTAAATGACTGGAAGGAGACGCTTTTATCTTATGGAGTTGTTTAATGAGGTCAAAAACAAGTATTTTCAGTTGGTTTTAAAAATAGTTAATGAATGTGCAGATGGAAAAGGACAACGAGATATATTAAAACTAATTGATGATGGAGAATTTGAGCAAAAGGTAATTGGAAAAAATCAAAAAACTTTTGCAGATATAATGTTAAACAGATGTAATGATGATGAAAATTTAGACCTTTTAAATGAAAAAGAAGGTTTATTTTATCCTTCCTTTAAAAATGCAGGTAAGCCACCTATACCAATTAGGTTTACAAAGCTTGAAAAAGCGTGGCTTAAGGCTCTTTTAGAAAAAGATGAAACAAGAATACTTTTAAAAAGTAAAACAATTGAGAAGCTTAAAAAAGAGCTTTCTAACGACGATTCACCAATAAAAGATGAATATTTTGAAATGACAAATACAATAAAGTTACCAGAAATCAACAAAACCAAAACATATGAAGAAAATTTTAGAACCATACTAGCTGCAATTATAAAAGAAAAACCTATAAGATATAATAACATAGACAAAAATGGAAATGTTTACAAAAACAATCTATCTGTCCCAGTTAGGATTGAGTATTCTATGAGAGATGGAAGATTTAGATTATCTATGTATTCAATAAATGATAACCGTCCTGTAATGGCTAATATATTTACATTATCACATGTTAAAATGGTAGATGAAAAAGTAAACATAGATAGAGAAACTGCAAAAAAACTAATTTCAGAACAAAAATACTCAAAGGAGCCTGTAATATTGGAGGTAACAGATAAAAAGAAGGCAATGGAAAGATGTTTTATGTGTTTTTCAGGAGTGGAAAGAACTGCAAGAAGCTTAGGCAACAACAAATATGAAATACGATTAAATTATTATCTATTTGAAGAAGAAAACCTTATAAAAAGCATTATTTCTCTAGGTCCATTTGTGAAAGTGATTTCTCCAAAGAAAATTTGTGATGAAATTATAAAAAGGGTAAAAAAGTCTATAGAACTATATGATGAAGCCTTTTAGTGTGGGGTAAAGTTCTACAGCTAAAAAGACACTCTACATTTTTAATCTAAGACTCCAACTTCTAGATGGAGTTTTTCTTACAACAATATCTGCACCATTTTAAATATGGAAGTTTGCAATAAGTTAAAAGTTGCAAACTTTTTGTCTGTTGATTGGAAAATTATTTTAGTATACTGAAATTGTTCCTGATTCATATGCAAAGATTTCAAATGATCTTGCGGTGCCCCTTGTTTTAATTATAAGAGGTATGCCTGAAAAACGGAACTCTATATAACCCTTAGTGTCGGAGGTTCGATTCCTCCATTACTTAAAAAGTAATTAGCTCAGTGGTAGAGCATAAGGAACGGGAAATGGGGTTCGATTCCCCAGCAGATATAAGATCTGAGTTGGTTATATGCTCGATTTAATCGAGACTTTTAGCAAGAATCTTTTAAGAGAGTTCTCGTGCTTTTACAGAGACTTCTGGAAAAGTACCGAGACTAAAGCCATGAAGTGTGTGGATACCGGGTATTACAACATTTTGCTTATGTATGATTTTTATCTAAAGTCTTTGAGCGAAAAGCTTTAAGCTATAGATAACTACATATATAACCACTTGTGAGTAGTTCCCTTAAGCGACACTCCGCTAAGGTTTCGGGAGAACTCTTGAAAAAGATTACAAAAACAATTAGTTTATTGAAAGGATGGTTCAAAATGAAGGTAATTATTAGAAATGATGAAAGAGGCTTATTGTTCAAGGATGGAAGCTATATTAAATGCCTAAAGCCAGGAAAATACACTCTAAATCCATTTATTAAATACAGCGTCACTGTTATGGATGTAAACCAGGCTTTTTATGTAGAAGGAAAAAACATAAATATGTTCCTTGAAGATCAAGAATTATTAGATGAGCTTACAGTTGTAGATGTAAAAGATAATGAAATTGCCAATCATTTTGAAGACGGTAAGCTTATAGATGTACTTAATTCAGGTAAATATGCATTTTGGAATGTATTAAAAAAGCATGATTTTAAAGTTGTGGATATTAAAGATCCAGAAATAAAATCAGATATAGATTCTTCAATATACAAAAATCCAATGCTTAGTTTTTACGTAGATTCCTTTGATGTGAAAAGCTACGAAAAAGGCATACTTTACTATGACAATGTAATGAAAAAGACTTTAGATGCTGGCAGGCATTTTTTCTGGAGAAGTGCTGTGTATGCATATGTTAAAACAGTTGACTTGAGGCAACAGCAGTTAGATATGACAGGGCAGGAAATTATGACAGAAGATAAAATTACATTGCGTTTAAATTTTGTATGTCATTATAAAGTAGTAGATCCATTAAAGATTGTAGAAATAAAAGACTTTGAAGAGCAGCTTTATATAATGATGCAGCTGATTTTAAGAGAATATGTTGGTGCTTTAAAGCTAGATGATATTCTTTTGAAAAAGCAGGAGATAGGAAACTATGTTTTAGAGAAGTTGAAAGAAAAAAGCGATAGCTTTGGTGTGAAGTTTTTATTTGCTGGTGTCAAAGATATTATATTGCCTGGTGAAATAAAAGAAATATTAAATACTGTGCTAATTGCTCAAAAGAAAGCTCATGCCAATGTTATTACAAGAAGGGAGGAGGTGGCTTCAACAAGGAGCTTATTAAATACTGCAAAATTAATGGAAGAAAATCAGACACTTTACAGGTTAAAGGAGCTGGAGTTTCTAGAAAGGATTTGTGAAAAAATCGGTAATGTTTCTCTAACAGGGGGTAGTAGCTTGCTAGAAGAATTAAATACTCTTCTTTCAAACAAAAAATGTGGAGCATAGAGTTTGGAATGATACGGCTAATATTTGAAAGTCAAGGGGCTGTTACAAAATTAAAGCCCATAATTAAAAGACACCTGACTTTGGTGTCTTTTAATTTATATAAAATGATTATTTAGTTTCAATATCTTTAACTAATGTAGCAACATGATATTGTTATAATCTTCTATAAATTTAATTTTTATATTAACTAATTAAATCGTCTGAAACCAATTCCATTCCAAAATGGCTTGAAGGTTTAATTTCATTAATTCCACACTCAATTGCTGTATCTTCGAATTCTTCCATTGTCAAATTATCAAAGAATTCATCAATCATTTTTAACCTTTCTTTAAAACTTATATAATCACCTTCCATCTTAAATTTAATTATAATCTTTCTTACAACAAATATCAAAGCAAAAAATACCAAATTTAAAGAATGAATAAATATTTTTACTCCTTAGAGTTGACATCAAAATAATAACATTTGACTTATTAATATTGTTAATATATAATTGTATACAAATAATGTCGTACTTTTATTAGTATAGTTATAAAGTATAGTTATATAGCATGATTAGTATAGTCAATATGATTAATTGAGAAAAATTAAATTTTTTGGAGGATATATAATTATGGAAAAGCTTAAAGGACCTCAAAAAAAAGAAGAAGCAGAAATAGCTATGGCTCAACTTAGAAGAAACTATGGCAAATGGCGAAAAGATAAATTAATAAAAAAAGATGGTTTTTTTATTATATATAACGATTTTTATATTAGTGAAAAATTAAAACATATAAAGGGTAATGCATTAAAAGTATATGTATATTTAGGCATTCATGTAAAAAATGAAACTGGTGAATGTTGGCACAGTGTTGAAAGAATAGCTGATTATTTTGAAATGGATAAAAGAACAGTAGAAAGGGCATTGGGAAATTTGGAAGAATTGGAATTGATTCAAAGAATACAAAAAGGTTTTAAAAGAGTTGCCAACACTTTTCTTAAACCATATTGAAGATAATCTGTTTATAAAATATTAAGAAATAAGTCTCTTAGTATTATTATTTACAATAAATATATGTGTGAGGTTTTTAAATTGATATCTATTTTTATTGACGAAAGTGAAGATTCAAAAAGATTTGCTGTTGGTGGCATTATTACAGGTGATAAAAAAGCTTTATTAGATGGAATATATAGAACTAGAAAATATGTAAAAAATAAAAAGGGATTGACAAAAAGTATACGACAAAAAATACTAAATGAAATGAAAGATCATTTCCTTCAAGGTATTTGCGAAGACATAAGATTTGTTTTTATAAAAAATATTTTGCACAAAAAGAAGAAAAACAAAAAACACTTAGCAGAAAGGGAATCTGTAAGGGTTTTTTGTGCTTACTATGATAAAAAATTTGGTGAGTATTTTAACCAAGAACGTAAAGAAAAAATATATATAAAGTGCATAATGGCAGTTCTTGAGAGGTTAATTGATTATAAAATAGATTCAGAAATAGAACTTATATATGATATAGTTTATGATGAATTTGGGAGCAATGATTTTGAAAAGGAATTAAATAATATAATCAGGAACAAATATATTAATGTTAAATCTATTTCTCCAGGAAAATCGCAAGAAATCAAAGAATTGCAAGCAGCTGATATATGTATAGGTTGTGCAAGAAGAATCATAAATGAAGAAAATTCAGAAGGATTTGAATTAATAAAAGAAATCACTAATTTTATTAAGGTAAATGATTAGAAAATATAAAAGCAGTTAATCCTTATGGCTTTGCTGTCAATATCAGCTTCTACCCCGACCTAGCAAGGAAGCCATAAGCGATAACTGCTTATCATCTTAAGTATCAAATTTAATTACCATTTTACTATTATTCAAATACCTTTAATACTAGTATACACTATTATATTTCAAATATACAATTTTGTCTACACTAAATATGTGAACTTAGCTTTTTAATACTCTTATTATTATAAATTAACATCATATATCAAACAATTTTCAATTTGTCATATGGGTAGGTTTAATTAATATGTTTTCTATTATATTTTTTATATCAAGGCTTAAAAAGGGTGAAGCTAACAAAATATTATCATTCACATGTGCCAGCTAAAGGCTTTAAATCATAGTGATTTAAAGCCTGATTTACATCGTGTATATTAAAAATTTTTTTGTCTAGACAAAATTGAATTACTAAATCAAATATTTCATTATCAGATAATGAGAATCCAGCAGCACACAAAAGCATGTCAGCTTCTTCCTTGTTTAGCTCAAGAGCTAATGCAAGAGCAATCACCGAATTTTTTGATAATCTATAACTAGAATTTGAACGAATTTTTGAAAAGTGCCTTCTGTCAAGTCCAGCTTTTTTGTATACTTCAGAATCACGAAACCCTTTTTCATCAATAAAACTAAACAATACCCTATTAAATGCTTCTTTTTTATTTTCTTTAATAAAATCGTCTAGCTCAAAATGGTGAAAACAATCATAACAAGATTTTTTTTGTCGTACTTCTTCAAAAACGACTAGTTCTTGTTCATTAATATGATAATCTACATATTCGTTTAATTGATTAAGTAATGAATAATCTAACATCTAGCTGCCCCCCTATTATAAGAATGTCGCTTGACAGGCGACCAAAGAAAAACTGATTTCAGATAGTATTATATCATAATAAAATTGAAAGGATGAGAAAAATGAATAAAAATTTGACAGAAATTATTTTTCTTCTTGACAGAAGTGGCTCAATGGCAGGGTTAGAAAGTGAAACAATATCAGGATTCAATAATTTTATTGAAAACCAAAACAGGGTAAAAGCTAAAACGATTATAACTACGGTTCTTTTTGATAATATGTATGAAATATTATTAAATGGGGTTTTATCAAGTGATGCTAAAATAAGTAATAAGGATTATTATGTTAGGGGCAGTACTGCTTTATTAGATGCTGTAGGAAAAACAATAGTGGATGTTGGGGTGAGGCTATCTAAAACAAAAGAAAGTGAAAGGCCTGGGAAAGTTGTATTTGTAATAACAACAGATGGACTTGAAAATGCCAGTAAAGAGTATACTTACGAAAAAGTGAAAGATTTGATAAGTCACCAAAGTGTTAAATATGGATGGGAATTTATTTTTCTAGGTGCAAATATAGATTCAGCAAAGGAAGCTGAAAGTATTGGGATTGATAAAAATAAATCATACAATTATGATACAACTGAGGAAGGCACAAAAAGAATGTATTACTTTGTAGATGAAGTGGTATCAGAAATGAGAAAGGATTAAGTATTTTTTAAAAAGCCCCTATACTATAATAAATTAATGTTATTAAAAAATACCATTAATATTGATTGTTACTGAAATATATGGTAATGTAAATTCATAAGAGTAAATAGAGTTGGGTTTTATATTAAGTTGTGAGCTAATTTAAAAGTATATAAGTGAACAGGAGGCGAAAAAAGTGAAATCAAATTTCATGTTTTTAGAAAAAGCCTTCCCTATTTTATCAAAAATAGGCAGTACTGCAGAAGACTATTTGTATAAAGATACAAATTCCTGTTTGATAAAATTAGGTTTATTTGGGGAGACAGTTGTAAACATAATGCTTAAACTGGATAATATTGATTCACCCTCTTATGACAATACTCATGCAAATCGCATAAAGATTTTAAAGAAAAACGATTTACTGCCAAAAGATATTGATGATATACTCTATTCTCTTAGAATGGCACGAAATAAAGCTGTTCATGCAAATTATGATTCCTTTTATGATTGCAAAATTCTTTTGGAAATGGCATATAACTTAGGTGTATGGTTTATGCAGACCTATGGAGATTGGGGATATAAACCAGAAAATTTTGTCATGCCAAAAAATAATACAGATAAAGTTGATTATGAAACTCTTTTAAAGGAAAAGGAAGAGCTAATAGAAAAACTGTCAAAAGAGATTGAAAAAATAGGTGATAGTAAAAAAGTATCTGTTAGGGAAAGAGCTAAAAAATCAAGTAAAGCAGCAGAACAAATTAATTTGTCAGAAAAAGAAACCCGTTATCTAATTGATGAACAACTTCGCAAAGTGGGATGGGAAACTGACACTATAAATTTACGTTATTCAAAAGGAACAAGACCGCAAAAGGGCAGAAATATTGCCATTGCTGAGTGGCCGACAAATTCAAAAGTTGTTGAAAGAGGTTCGGCAGACTATGCCCTTTTCGTTGGACTGAATCTTGTAGCTGTTGTTGAAGCAAAGCGAAAATTTACAGATATACCGTCTGTTATAGATTATCAGTGCAAAGATTATGCAAAAGAAATAAAAAAAGAACATGAAGATTATCAGGTAGGTACTTGGGGTGAATATAAAGTTCCGTTTCTTTTTGCAACTAACGGAAGAAAATATTTAAAGCAGCTTGAAATAAAATCAGGCATTTGGTTTTTAGATGCACGGAAAAAGTCTAATATTTCAAAGCCTCTAAAGGGTTGGATGAGCCCTGATGGAATTATGGAATTATTAGAAAAGGATATTGAAACGGCTAATAAGTCTTTAAAAAACATGCCCTATGATCTTTTAAGAGATAAGAATGGGCTTAATTTACGTGATTATCAAATAGAGGCTATTGAAGAGGCAGAAAATGTAATTGTTAACGGAAAACAAAATGTTCTTATTTCAATGGCAACAGGAACAGGCAAAACAAGAACAATTTTAGGGATGATTTATAGATTTATAACCACAAAAAGGTTTAAGCGTGTATTGTTTTTAGTTGATAGAACATCTTTAGGAGAACAGGCACAGGATGTTTTTAAAGAAGTTAAAATTGAAGAGTTAATGACTTTAGATGAAATTTTTGATATAAAAAACCTTGAAGACAAGGAAATAGAGAAAGAGACAAAAATTCATGTTTCAACGGTGCAAAGCCTTGTAAAGAGAATTTTATATAATGAAGGTGAAACAATGCCTGCTGTTACTGATTATGACCTTGTAATTGTAGATGAAGCTCACAGAGGTTATATTCTTGATAAGGAGATGGGAGAAGATGAGCAGCTATATAGAAATCAAAATGACTATATAAGCAAATACCGAACTGTAATAGAATATTTTGATGCAACAAAGATTGCCCTAACAGCAACACCAGCACTACATACAGCACAAATATTTGGCAGACCCATATTTAACTACTCATATAGAAAAGCTGTAATTGAAGGGTATTTAGTTGACCACGATGCTCCACATGATACACTTACAAAGCTTAGAAAAGAGGGAATCAACTTTAAAAAAGGTGAAATTGTAGCAGCTTATGATCCTAATACCGGTGAAATAACTAACAGTTATGAAATTAAAGATGAACTTAAGTTTGATGTGGATAAATTTAATCGTCAGGTTATTACAAAAAGTTTTAACAACACAGTATTAGAAGATATTGCCCAATATATTAATCCAGAAGGTGATGGAAAAACATTAATATATGCAGTTAATGACACTCATGCAGATCTTATAGTGGATATTTTAAAAAGGATTTATAAGCCCTGTGGTATAGATAATGATGCTATTATGAAGATAACAGGCAGTATTGAAGGTGGAAATAAAAAGAAAGTATCAGAAGCCATAAAAAGATTTAAAAATGAGAAGTACCCCAATATAGCTGTGACCGTTGACTTGCTTACAACAGGAATTGATGTGCCTAAGATAACTTCAATTGTTTTTATGAGGTGTGTAAAGTCTCGTATTTTATTTGAGCAAATGCTAGGAAGGGCTACAAGACTTTGCCCTGAAATTGATAAAACTCATTTTGAAATATTTGATCCTGTTGGAGTGTACGACTCTTTAAAAGATGTTAATACAATGAGACCTGTTGTGGTAAATCCAAAGGTGACATTTGGCAATCTAATAGAAGAATTGGGGAAATTTTCAACTAAAGCACAAACACAAAATCAAATAGATTTAATTATAGGGAAGCTACAGAGAAAGAAGCGAGAATTAAACGAAAAAACAGTGGAACACTTTAAACATTTATTAGGAGAGAATAATCCAACACAGTTTATTGAAAAAATCAAATCACTGCCTTTAGAAAATGCAAAGGAATTATTGATTAAAAATAGAGAAGTACTAGAGGTTTTAGATGAAGGAAGCATAATTCCAAAACGTAAAATTATTATATCTGAGAAAAAAGATGAACTTATAAGTCACACAAGAGGTTATGGAAAAGGGCTAAAGCCTGAGGACTATTTAGAGGAATTTAAAGAATTTATAACAAACAATTTTAATAAAATTACTGCATTAAATATAGTATGCACAAAGCCAAAGGAATTAACAAGGGAGAGTCTTAAAAGCCTGAAAGTAGAGCTAGACCAACAGGGCTTTACTGAAAAGCAGCTTAATACTGCATGGAGCGAACTTAAAAATGAGGACATTGCAGCAGATATTATTAGTTTTATCAGAAGGGAAGCTATTGGCTCTTTACTTATCAGTCATGAACATCGTATAATAGATGCTGTGAAGAAACTAAAAAGTAATCACTCATTTAGTAAAATGGAACTAGATTGGTTAAATCGAATTGAAAGTCACTTGATTCATGAAACCATAATAAACAAAGAGACTTTTAATAGTGGTGCATTTAGAGATTATGGTGGATTTGAACGTATTGATAAAATATTTAAAAATAAATTAGAAAATATTATATCGGAATTAAATGAGTATTTATATGATGATGGGGGTAAAACAGCGTGAACAACAAAGAAATTGTATCAAAGCTTTGGAATTTGTGTAATGTACTTAGAGATGATGGCATTACTTATCATCAGTATGTTACTGAACTAACGTATATTTTGTTTTTAAAAATGGCAAAAGAAACAGAGACAGAGGGAGGAATACCAGAGAATTACCGTTGGGACAGGCTAAAAGAGCCAAAAGGTATTGAACTAAAACGCTTTTATAAGGAACTACTTCGCCATTTAGGTGAAGACTCTATAGGAATAATTCGAGAAATATATGCAGGTGCATTCTCTAGTATCGAAGAGCCTAAAAACATTGAAAAGATTATCACTTCTATAGATTCACTTGACTGGTATTCTGCAAAGGAAGAAGGTCTTGGTAATCTTTATGAGGGCTTATTAGAAAAAAATGCAAACGAGAAAAAATCAGGGGCAGGGCAATATTTTACCCCTCGTGTACTTATAGATGTTATGACAAAACTAATAGAACCTAAAGCAGGTGAACTTTGTAATGACCCTGCTTGTGGAACATTTGGATTTATGATAGCTGCTGATCGTTTTGTAAAAGATGGTACTGATAATTTATTCAATCTGTCATTAGATCAGCAGAAATTTCAGAAGGAAAAAGCTTTTACAGGGTGTGAACTGGTACATGAAACTCACAGACTTGCATTGATGAATGCAATGCTTCATGGTATTGAAGGAGAAATTATGCTTGCAGACACTCTTTCTAATCATGGAAAGGTTATGAAAGATTTTGATGTGGTACTTACAAATCCACCCTTTGGTACTAAAAAAGGTGGTGAGCGTACTACCCGTGATGACTTCACCTATCCTACATCTAACAAACAGTTAAACTTTTTACAACACATTTACAGAAGTTTAAAATCAAATGGCAAAGCTCGTGCAGCAGTTGTATTGCCAGATAATGTACTTTTTGCAGATGGAGATGGAGCATCAATTCGAAAAGACTTAATGGATAAATGTGATTTACACACTGTTTTGCGTTTGCCAACAGGGAGACTGTAAGTAGATTGTTAATTTACACATTTCTACTTACAGTCTCTGCATCAAAAACAAATTTAATCTACTTCCAATTCTAGATTATATTCTCCCAGTAAATAATACACAGGGTTTTCAATATTAATCCTCAGCACTCTGTCTTCGCCCTCTTCAAGATTATAACAAACATATTTTATAATACCTTTTTCATCTGTATCCCATGAATAGCCTCCGCCTTGTGGAATACCTAAAAGATTGACTCTGTTTATGTGAAAACTGCGGATTATTTTATTTTCATTCTTATTTTCATACTCAAAGTAAATTTTAAGAGCTCCGTGTTCATTGCCTTCTACTGTAACCTTTTCAACTTCTGTTATTTTAACAATAGAATCTTTAAATTTGATTTCTTTGTTTACAGCTATTTTTTCACCTTCATTTGGTATTTTAAGTGATGTTCTTTTGGATTCATGGTTTTTTACCATAATATAAGGAATATTTAAGACAAAATCCTTTTCGTCGCAGGACACATCAAAGTAAAATTTGTTATTGAGATTCATGTAACCATCAGGCGTTCTATATTCTTTTTTTCCTGTACTGGTCATTAAGTGAAGATCCATATTCATGTACCCATCTCCATCTTTTTTATTAAAGGAATAAATATCATATTCACTCTTATTTATAGGATAAAGGTCAACTTCTAAGATATCCTCATTTCTATTTGCTACAGCTGTAATAGAGATATTATTGTTGTATCCTGTAGAACCTATTTGCTCGAGGCTGTCAAAACTTTTATAGTTTTCAAATCTAAACCTTGAAGATAAGTTAGAATCAATGTATTTAATTTTATATACTGTCTCTGTATTAATATCTTCTGGGTTTAGCTCAAAGTTAGCATAAATGTTTTTACTAATACCTCCTCCACCTGATAACCAATTAGAAGGAGTATATTTTTTATCACCTGCCATCAAAAAAAGATTAAGTTCTTTCATTTGATTAGTTTTAACAAGTCTATCCCATTCTTCTTGCTTTTTTTTCATAAGTTTTTCTTCATCAAAGTCCTTTTTTTCAATTCTTAGAGAAATACTAACTGTATCCTCTGTAGCTAATGCATTGTTTATAAGCATGGTATAACTATCATTTTCTGTTTTTAAATTTTGCTGGTCAATAACATATAAGATAGTATTATTATTTTCGATGATGCCATAGTTTGGTATAAAGGCAAAGTATTTTCCCAAAGCTCCAACAATATTATCCAATCCAACTGTAAATAAAGAGGTTAGAATTATTAATATTATAGCTGCTGAAGCTAAAAGTTTTCTATAAAAAAATCTTTTATTATTAATTCCTGTTTTCTTATATGCCATTGAGTTTATTTTAGCCTTAGTTTTTTTATCAATATCAAAACCTATATTGCTATCTTTAAGTAGTTTATCAACATCTTCAATATCAAAATTGTCAAGAGCATTCATTATTTTATCTTCCATTTTACAACACCTCCTTAAGTATTTTTCGTAATTTTATAAGTCCCCGTGAAACTTTTTTATCAATTGTATTTTCTTTAATACCTAGAATCTTTGATACAATTTTTGTGCTTTGTCCAAAAAAGTACTTTCTTATGAATATTTCACTGTCAGGCTCGCCTAAAGATTTTATACTGTCTATAATAATAGATTTAGTTTCCTTATTCATTACAATTGTTTCAGCATATTCTTCCTTGGGTGTAGACAAATCATGGTTTAGCTGTTCCATCGAAACCACCGAATCTGCAATATTTTTATTACGTCTTATTACATCAATTGCTTTTCTTTTTGCAATAACAGCTATAAATGCTTTTAAAGAGCCCTTGTTGAGATCTATGCTATTCCTATTTTTAAAAACTTCATAGAATACAGCACTAGAACATTCTTCAATGTCTTCTTTAAAAAGTCTTGAGTTTAACTTAGAATATATAATTGTGTAAACTAGCCCAGCGTAAGTATCTATTAGTTTTTTAAGTCCTTTTTCTGGATTAGTCAGTAAAAGATTAAGCAAAAACTCATCCAAATGAACATCTTCCTCTCAAGTTTTATAGTTAAATCATATGATTATATTTGTTTATTCGCAAATTATATAATAAATCTGACAAGAAAACATAAAAAAGTCGGCTTCGCCGATTTAAGGCTAGGGTAATCCGTTAAAGTATAGCCTTTCGGTAGACTTTTTTGATGCCAGAGAGCAAAGAACTTTCTTAGCCATTAAAAAAATAAGGTGGAGCTTTAGCCCCACCTTATTTTTTATAGCAGTATATTTTGGAGTTTCGCACCCCTATGGGTTGATCAGTTGCTGAAATTTCTTTAGACACTTTGTAAAGTAGCGTTCTCCAAGGTAGTTTATCATTATTTTTCAATCTATAAATCACATCTTTTTTCATTTCAGTTGTTTTTTGATACTCACTTTTATAAAATGCATGTACACTACTTAAAATTATAAGTGGGAACATAACTAATAATATAATTATTTCTGTAGCACTATATCCAGCTTTTTTAGAAATTTCTGATTTCCAGCAAAGGGTTTTGAAGTTGAATTTTTTCATAACATTGCATATAATATTATTAATTGAATAACCGTGTTTATCAAGTGCTTTTTTTACTTCGTCTACATTTTGCCGCATAATATCACTCCGTTTTTGGTTTATTTGTATCTCAAACTAATTATACCATAAAACTCAGTGAGTATGCGGCTTTTAAGAGTTTCTTTATCGATTTTAGCAAGGTTTTTTTATTGATTTTTCAAGGTGCGAAACTCGAGTTATAATATAAAACCTCCGATACATTCTTTAAATTTACCATACATAATATAACAAATATATGTAAACAACAAACACTAAGGATACAAATTTAGTCTCTGAACTGATTTTTGAAATACTATCATCACAGTTACAAGAAAAATATTTTAATTTAAAGTACAAAATTATATTTTTATCCATTCAACACCCTCCTGATAGTTGGTTTATGAATAAAAACATAATTGATTTAACATAAGATTTTATTCATAAAAGGTTTGTTTTTAAAGCTATGTTTGTTAAAAAATAAACAAAATGTGACCTTTTCGTGACTTTAGTCACAAAAAAAGTGACTAAAGTCACGAGATCTTTGAAAAAGTCGTGACCGAAGTCACGCAAAGAAGTGACTAATGGCACTTGTATATCAATTATTAATATAGTATTATGATTTTAGCAAGCAAAACCCAAGTAAATTGTTGGGTTATATTAAACTTTTTCAACGAAAGGTTGGTTACATATGGCAGTTATTCAAAGGAGTAAAGAATTAAAAATGGAAAACGTTCTTTCTCTTAGAAAGAAAATGACACAAGAACAAATGCAGAAGGAAATGGCTAAAATAGGACAGTTTTTTGAAGCTAATGCTATAAAGAAAGCAGGCAATATAACAACTACTACTTATTACGTAGATTCAGATGGAACATTAGATATGGAAATACTTGTACCAATGGACAAGTTAGTTGAATTGCCATCTGAATATAGGTTAAAGCCTGTATTTAAATTGGTAAATGCAGTATATGCAAGGCATGAAGGAAATCCATCTAATCTTCAAAATGTGTACAATGAAATGCTGGGATATATTAAGGAAAATAATTTACAACAAATAACAACAGGATATAATGTTACAGTTAAAGATATTACACCAAATATGAGTATGGATGAGGTTGTTATAGATGTGTACATAGGTGTAAGTGAGAATGTGTTGTAAGGTAGTTTGATTTTATGCTTGAATTGCATGTATTGCAGTTTGAGTTGTATGTATTTAAGGTTGAATGGAAATGTATTATGCTATCTGACTGCAAAAGCAGTTTGATATAATAAGTGGACATGATTCTCTATTGCTTGAGGTTTACCGCGGGACTAAAAAGTAATCAGGGCGAATGTTCAAAATAAAAAACTAACAAGGGAGGTAATAAGTATGACAGGTACATTGGTATTAAATAACAGTAGTTTTGTGGAGTTAACCAATGAGGATATGATGTTAGTAGATGGAGGAAGTTTAGGTAAGGCTCTTGCTGCAACTGCTGGAGCAGTATGTATTGGAATCGCTCCAGTTGTAGGAGTAATAGCTGGAATGGGTGGTAGCGTTGTAGGTACACCAGTAGTAGGAGTAGCGGCAGGTGTTGCAGCAGGAGCTGGTATGGTAGCAGCAGGCTCGAATATGTTGGATTGGGCTACAAGATAAATTAGTAAAAATAATTAGAAAGGAGACAAAATTATGGAATTATCTATTTCAAATAACTTTATTGAATTAAAGGAAGACACTCTAACTCAAATAAATGCAGGTAGTGTTTGGGGAGTTGTCGGTGGTGTAGCTACTGTAGTTGCTGGTGCAGCCACAGTAGTTGGTGGTGTAGCTATGCTTTGTATTCCTGAACCAACAACAGCTACAAAATTTGCAGGAGCAGGTATGATAGCAACTGGAGCAGCATTTGTTGGCGGTGGTGTTGCTCAGATAGGAATGAACATATAATTATATAAGCTGATATATTGATATTCGTGTAAGAAAGAATCTATATTTTTTATAAATTTTATTTATCCTAAATTAGATTCTTTCTTACACACAGATCTTTAAAAACAATTAATAAAGTATAGAATTTTATTAAAGGAGGCAAATAGTGTGACAAAACAAAAAAAAAGAGTGTATAAATATGCGATTTTTATATCTATTCTAGGTATTATTGTGAGTGGAATTAATTATGTAGCTTTTAAAGTGCCAGCAGTTGGAGTAGCATTTATTATGTCAATAATTTCATCGACTATTGTAATCATTGCTTATAATATAGAGAAATAGAAAGAAAATTTAAAAATGTTTAGGAGACAAACATTATGGTGAAAAAAAAAGTTAAAGCGTATAAGTTCTCAATTTTAATGTCTATTATATGTATTGTTCTGACAGGAGTTAATTATTTAGTTTTTAAAGTGCCAGCAGTTGGTGTGGCGTTTATTGTAGGAATAATTGTATGTATTATTACAATTATTTGCTATAATATAGAAAAACAAAACAAAAGAGAAGATTGACTAAAACTGTGATAAAAGAATAAAAACACATACTTTTTAATATTTTATTATTCAAGTTTTTATGGTATGATTTTTGATTAAAGTAAGATTTAAATATACTTGGGGGAAGAGATGTTAAAAAATCCATTTAAGAAATATCATTGTATAAAGCAATATGACATAACAGATTGTGGGGCAGCATGTCTTGCAACAATAAGTAAACAATATGGTTTGAAAATTCCAATTACAAAAATACGTGAAGTGGCTGGGACTGATAAGCAGGGAACAAATGCATATGGTGTCATAAAGGCAGCAGAGCAGCTTGGTTTTACTGCAAAAGCCGTCCGTGGTGATAAGGAGGCTTTTTTTTCTGAGTTTCCATTGCCTGCAATTGCACATGTTGTTATGGATGGAAGCCTTCTACACTATGTTGTAATTCACAAAATATCAAAAAAAGAAGTTATTGTTGCAGACCCTGGGAAAGGTATAGTCAAATACACACCAGAAGAGTTTTTTAAACTATGGACAGGTGTTTTAATATTACTTGTGCCATCACCAAAGTTTGAAAAAGGTGATGAAACAAAAAGTATATTTTCAAGATTTTTTGGATTGTTACTTCCTCAAAAAAGACTTGTCATAAATATATTTTTTACATCACTTATATACACAGTTTTGGGGATACTAGGGGCATTTTATTTTAAATTTATGATGGATGACATACTGCCAAATAATTTGACAAAAACATTACATATTGTATCTATAGGCATAATAATTTTAAATCTATTTAAAATTTTGCTAAATGCCTTTAGGTCACATTTAATGCTATATTTAAGCCAAAAGCTTGATATATCTCTGATATTGGGATATTACAATCATGTTTTAGAGCTTCCAATGAACTTTTTTGGAACTAGAAAGGTTGGAGAAATTATATCAAGGTTTATGGATGCATCAAAGGTAAGAGAAGCCATATCAGGTGCTACACTTACCATTATGATAGATACATTGATGGCAGTAGCTGGTGGAATAATTCTATATACTCAAAATTCCTTTTTGTTTGGAATTGCATTTTTAATGGTGATAGCCTATGCCATTATAGTGTTTGTATTTAACAAGCCAATAAAAAATATAAACAGAAAACAGATGGAAAACAATGCACAGCTTACATCATACCTTGTTGAATCATTAAATGGTATAGAGACAATAAAGTCTTTTAATGCAGAAAGAAAATCAAATATTGAAACAGAAAAGAAGTTTGTAAAGTTTTTAAAAAGTGTATTTAAAGGTGGATGGATATATAACCTTAAAGATTCATTAAGTGGATTTGTAGCCTTAGTAGGTGGTGTTGTAATACTTTGGGTTGGAGCACACAGTGTTTTAAATGGCGAAATGACAATAGGTCAGCTTTTAGCATTTAATGCATTACTTGCATACTTTCTAGACCCTATAAAAAATCTAATTGAATTACAGCCTATGATGCAAACTGCAATAGTAGCATCTGATAGGCTTGGAGAGATTTTAGACTTAGAACTTGAAAAAAGTGAAAATGAAGATAAAAAAATTGTTCCTGCTACATTAAAGGGAACTGTTGAATATAAAAAAATTGACTTTAGATATGGAACACGAGAGCTTGTATTAAAAAATATAAATTTTAAAATAGGAAATGGTGAGAAAATAGCATTTGTTGGAGAAAGTGGCTCGGGAAAAACAACTTTAATAAAACTACTTTTAAATCTTTATAAGGTTAAAAAAGGAGAAATACTCATTAATGAATGTAATATCAATGATATTAATATGCATCACCTAAGAGATAGAATTGCCTACATATCACAGGATGTATTTTTGTTTAGTGGAACAATCTATGAAAACTTAAGTCTTGGTATAGAAAATCCTGATATGGAAGCTGTAATTGAAGCTGCGAAAATGGCAAGAGCACATGACTTTATAAATTCACTGCCCCTTCGCTATGAAACTATGTTAGAAGAAAACGGTGCAAACCTTTCAGGTGGTCAAAAACAAAGGCTTGCAATTACAAGGGCATTACTTAAAAAACCTGACATTCTTATTATGGATGAAGCCACAAGTAACCTTGACTCAATCACAGAAAAAGCTATTGAAAGAACTATAAATGAGCATACAAAAGGAATTACCACCTTTATAATTGCACATAGGCTATCTACAATTATGAGATGTGACAAAATATTTGTGATGGATAAAGGAGAATTTGTTGAAAGTGGCTCACATAAAGAACTTATAGATAAAAAAGGATTTTACTATGATCTTTGGAAAGAACAATTGCCTGAGACAACGGGACAAACACCTTTTGTTCCTTTTGTGGGTGGATTTGACCAGTCAGCAGTTGTAAAGGACGGTGAATCAAAATGAAGACATATATACAGGATTTAAAAGATATTACAGACAGCCGAGAAATGTTAGAATCAAAACCACACTTTTTTCTAGCATGGTTTGCATATATATTAATTGGTATTCTTGTAGCTGCTTTAATATGGGCATATTTCGGACAGATAGAAGATTATGTAAAGGCGGCAGGGACAGTAAGACCAGGAGAAAAGATAAGCACAATAAGAAATATGGTTACTGGAAGAGTTGATGAAGTATATTTTGAACAAGGAATGAAAGTAAAAGAAGGAGATGTACTATATAGAATAGAAATTGATGGGCTTATTTCAGAAAAAGAACAGTTAGAAAGAAAAGTAAACAGACTTGAAACAGAAAATAACAATTTGATAAAGCTTAAAAACAGTATACTTGAAAATAATAATTTATTTGATAATGAAAATATAGATGAAATAGATTTTTATAACAGATACCGAAAATATGAAACAGACAGGCTTGTAAGTATTGAACAGTATGAAAACCAAAGAGTTGATATGACACAGTTTAAAAATGAATCTAATGTAAATTTAAAATTTAGTCAAAGAAGATTAGAGCAAGAAAAAGAGAGATTGGAAAAATATAAGCGTTTAGAAAAATCTATAGAAGAAAACAAAAATCTTTTTGATCAAAATGATATAGAGTTCTACAACCAGTACGCAGAGTATGAAATAAACATAAGACAGCTTGAAATATTAAAAGATCAAAAATCAGATAATTATGAAAGATTAGAAAAGTTGTATGAAGCAGGAGGAATATCACAAATAGACTTAGAAGATGCAAAAAATCAGATGGAACTTGCAGCAGTAGATTTGAACAGATATAAAAGTGAGTACATATTAAATATAAAATCTACTCTTAGACAGACCAACCAAAACATTGAAGAAATAACAGCTACAATAGAAAAGTCAAGTTCAGTTACCCAGATGTATGATGGTAAATTAATGGATAAAGACCTTATGCTTGAGAAAATGAAAATTGATATGTTGGTGCAAATAGAAGATGAACTTTCTTTAAACAAAAGTAATCTTGATAATGCAAATTTATCTCTTAGAAATGTTGAAATAAACATAGATGATTCAAGTGTAAAAGCTCCTATAAGTGGTGTGGTTAATGTTTATTCAGAAATAAGCAGAGGGGACTTTTTGCAAGGGGGCGTGGAAATAGCAACTATCGTACCTGATGTTTCAACAGAATATAGAGTGCAATTAATGGTTCCAAATGAGAATATTGCAGAAGTAGAATTAGGACAGAAAATAAAGTATCATTTTCATGCACTACCATTTAGGGAATATGGAGAAGCAGAAGGAACGGTACAGAGAATAAGTAATGATTCAAGAGTGGATAGCGAAACTGGAATTAGTTATTACGTCGTTGAAGCAACATTGGAAGAAACAAAGATGGAAAGCTATAAAGGAGATATACGAGAAGTAAAAGTTGGAATGGCATGTGAAGCTCAGGTTGTAACAAAATCAAGAAGTATTTTGAGATGGCTACTTGAAAAGATAAATTTAAGGGATTAGGTAAAAACATCAAGTGATTTATAAAAATTATATAAAAGCAATAACTAATCCATTAGCACATAAAACCAATACAAACACGACAATGTTTGTATTGGTTTTAGGAGGTAGTGTAATAGCACCTTAAAGATACAAATAAATATATTTATTTGAAATGTTAGTGCTACACATGGTTGGTGAAAATTTTACAATATATTGGATACTAAAATATAGTATATATTTAAAACAAATAACAAGGAGATGTGGTATTAAATGAAAAAAACAAAAAGAGTAACAGCACTATTATTAGCAGTGGTTATGGTTATTTCCTTACAGATAACAGGGATATTTGCACAGCAGTCTCTAGAGGCAGAACAGCCTAGTATATGGGCTTTAGAAGGTGTTCAGTGGTCGGCTATATATGAGCTTGCACAAGAAGAAATGTATACAAACTATACTTCAAAAGTAACTTGTGAAGAACTTGCAACAGTTAGTGCAAACTTATACAAAAGAATAACAGGGGAAGAAATCTCACCAAGTAATTTAGTTGAATTATCAGAACCACAAAGAAATGCAACAAGGCTTGAAATGGTAGAAGCAGTATACAGCGTAATAAAGAAAGCACAGCCTGATTTTGATTTCGAAGTTGATGTAAAGCTTACATTTGAGGATGTGAACAATTTATCAGAAGATTCACTGAGTATTATAAAATACTCAGTATCAAGAGGCATACTAAATGGAAGAAATAATAAAATACTTGACTTAGCAACTGTTTGTACAAGGCAAGAATTAATGGTTTATGCTAAAAATGCCTATGAGTTTGTTGTATACGAAGCAGGGTTAGATTCTAAAGGAGCATTTTGGGAAGTAAGTTATAATGATAATACAGTATATCTTTTAGGTTCTGTGCATTATGCTGATAGTTCTATGTACCCACTTTCTAAAGATATTTTAAATGCATTTGAAGCATCTGACATTTTGGCTGTTGAGGCAGATTTAGGAAAAGTGGAAGAAGCAGCAACATATATGATGCTAAAAGGAATGTACCAAGATGAAAACACATTAGATCAAAATGTACCAGAAGAAGTTTATGAAAGATTTGTAGAAGTAATACAACCTTTTGGATTGCAGGAAGAATTTTATAATAAATTAAAGCCATGGTATGCAGCGTTGCTTATTACAAGCTTGAGTATTGAAGAAAATAATTACAGTGCAGATATGGGAATTGACTTGTTTTTCACATCAAAAGCAATGGAAGCAAAAGAAATTATTGAAATAGAAGGAATGGAATTTCAGGTAGATATGTTTGATTCGTTTTCAGAAGAGCTTCAATTAGAATTTTTTAAAGGAACACTAGGCTCTGAAGAAGAGCAGGAAGAAGGAATGAAATTATTAGATGATATAATGGCGTATTGGAAATCAGGTAATGTAGAAGATTTGGCTAAATTAGTAAGGGATAATGAAGATGATGAAGATTTACAGGAATTCAATGAAAAAATGTGGGAAGAAAGAGATAACAATATGACTGAAAAAATAAAAGAATATCTTGTTGATTCACAAAACACATACTTTGTGGTAGTTGGAGCAGGACATATGATAGGTGATACAGGTATTATTACACAATTAGAAGCAGAAGGCATATATGAAATAACACAAGTTAAGTGAACTCATTTAGCTAAAGTTAATAAATCTGACAAGAAAACATAAAAAAGTCGGCTTCGCCGATTTAAAGCTAGGGTAATCTTTTAAAGTACAGCCTTTCGGTAGACTTTTTTGATGCCAGAAAGCAAAGAACTTTCTTAGCCATTAAAAAAATAAGGTGGAGCTTTAGCCCCACCTTATTTTTTATAGCAATATATTAATCAATATCGCACAACTTACCCATAAAGAGAATGGTGTCATTTACATCGTCTGCAATTACAAACATGAACGGTCTGTCTGCAATAAATTCTGGTCTTTCAATTGTAGGACCTGCTGCTGTAGGTGTTATTATTACTACCGTTGCGGCTGCTGCTTCTGTTCCCTCTTCATTTACTTCGATAACTGCCATGTGCTGAATATCGCTTATATATGAAGCAATTTCAAATATATTAGAAAAGTCTGCCAAACCTGCATCAAATGCATTTGTCATTCCTAAAGCCGTTAAGCTATCTACAATACTTTTAGCACCATATTCAATTTCAAAACGAGGCAATAGAAGTTTTACAGATTCTCTTTTAGAAATACTGTTTTTGATTTGATTCCACATATTAACATCCATATCTTCAATAAAATCATTTATTGATGTACCTTCGTCAGGAAGAATACAATACATAGAAACTTCGCCGTTTCCATAAGGCAATCTGACAGCCTTGTATTCATCACCTTCGCCATATTCTATTTCGCTTCTCTTATACATCATCATAATATCTTTACTACTTCCGTCTTCCATATAGAATGCTTTCTCATAAGAGTTATCAGCATCAAATTCTTCCGTCCAAGTTCCATTAAAATATATTGCTGATATAATATAGGTTAGAACTTCAGGGTTGATGGAACTAAGCATATTTTCTATCATGCCTTCTGTAGCACTAGAAATCCAGTTATTTAGTTCATTTAAAACACTTTGATCATTAAAATTCCTTGAAGAAACTAAAGCATCAAAAACATCCTCATTAACAGATTGGAAATCATCTTTAATTACATCGCCTTGTAGAGAGTTGAGCCAAATTGAATTGGCATTATTAATCTTAATTTTGTTATCAAGTTGGTCAAAATAATCTAATAAATATTTGTAGCTGGCATTAACATCTTCAATTTCAAGGTTGTCAAAACCTAAAACTTCAGCTATCTCATCTTTGGTTTCTGAATCTGCTCCTTGGTAAACCATAGATAGTGCAACAGAAATATTAAATGGAGAGATAAATACATTTTTATCTCCATCTTCTAGGTTAAGCTGATTGAAAATATCAAATGCAAAATTACTGTTGCCATCAATAAAGCCATCACTTATGTTTTCATTAATAACGTTGTTATTTTCTTCTACAGGAAATACATCTATCGTACCAAGAATATAACGCTGCAAAAGAACACAATCGGAACTGTCTATAACACCATCTCCATTTAAATCTGCTAAGACTTTTTCTTCCTCTGACAGCTGGCGTACAGATAGAATATGTCTCTTTAACATTGCATAGTCTGTAGAATTTATAATGCCGTCTCCAGTTAAATCGCCATAGAGAGGGGAATAAACAATATGAGCAACTTCATCATTTTCAATAAGCCAATCTCTTTCAGTAATCCAATCCCTTTCGATGATTAAATCTCTTTCAGTGCCAAAAGCAAATGGTGCCAGTAAAGTTGAGTTAAACATAACAAAAACAAGACCACAAACAATCATTTTTTTAAACATAAAAACGCCTCCTTTAAAATAAAAAAATATATTAACTTCAAAATACGGATAACATAAATTGCTATATAGATAACAATAACGAAAACAGGTTGTAAAATAAACTACAAATATATTTTCACAACTGAAATACATGTAAAACATAACTGTATATAGTATTATTTTATCAAATAATTCAGAAAACAACAATGCTTCTTTAATAGTTTCATCTTATTCTAACACTCCATCCTCTATAGGGTAGAGTTGCTCTTTGAAGTACATCCTAAGTAAATATGGTGAGGTTTCGATTGTTTTTATGGTTCACTTTATATAAATTGTGGTATAATACAAATTAAGAGACTACTAAGCAATGCTTTAGAAATAATGACCTATTTTCAATGACAAAATTCCTATGATTTAACGGATTTTGAGTGATGAGAATGGGATGAAATTTCTTGGGAATTACTAATTAGAAAGGTATAAACTTAATGGATAAATTTATGAAAGAAGCTGTAGATGAAGCCGTGGCGGGAGTAAATGAAAATCATGGAGGCCCTTTTGGAGCAGTTATAGTAAAGGATGGGGAAATTATTTCTAGGGCACACAATGAAGTAATTAAAAATAATGATCCTACAGACCATGCGGAGATGATAGCAATAAGGGAAGCTTCAAAGAAGCTAGGGAGATTCGATCTTTCAGATTGTGAACTATATACTTCCTGTGAACCTTGTCCAATGTGCTTTGCAGCTATGCACTGGGCCAAAATACAAAAAGTATATTATGGGTGTACCAGAGAAGATGCAGCTAGTATTGGTTTTGACGATAATTACATATATGATGTAATAAAAGGTGTTGCAAAAGAAAAGCAGGTAAACCTTAAGCAAATAGGAAGAGAGTTAGGTATGAAAGCTTTTAAATTGTGGGAAGGTAAAAGTGACAAGGTTAAATATTAAAATGAAGGACGTAAAGTCGAAAGCTACTCAGACTACGTCTAGTTAGGTTTATAGATGGCTGGTATGCTTAGCATAAAAAAGCTTTAAAAAATTATTGACATTAAACTAAAGCACTGGTAAAATGTTTATTAACTATATACAGGAAAGTGCAAAGGCTGTGAAGGAAAAAAGATACACATTATTACAGTAGAGAGCTGGTGGGTGGTGAAAATCAGTGGATGGTGTGTATGGATAACTCGTTCTGGAGCTTCATTGTTGAAATATTAGTAGGCAATGACGTTAATCTGCGTTAAGGTTAGGGAGCATTTTATATGCTCTACAGAGGGCATGCTTTAAGGGTGTGTCAAATCAGGGTGGTACCGCGTAGGATATCCCTTCGTCCCTGCAAAATCAATTTGCATGGATGAAGGGTTTAATTTTACTTAAAAGGGAAATATAAATTTCAAGAAGGTGTTAAATATGAAAATTACAGGAGCACAAGCAATAATAAAGTCGTTAGAAAATGAAAAGGTGGATATTATTTTTGGGTATCCGGGAGCAACCATATGTCCCTTTTACGATGCATTGGTGGATTCTAATATTAAGCATATACTTACAAGAATCGAGCAGGGGGCAGCTCATGCAGCTAACGCTTATGCCAGAGTAACTGGTAAAACAGGTGTATGCGTTGCTACATCAGGTCCTGGAGCTACGAACCTTATAACAGGCATTGCAACAGCTTATATGGATTCAATACCGATGGTTGCAATTACAGGGCAGGTATCATCAGAACTGGTAGGTAGGGATGTCTTTCAAGAGGCGGATATAACAGGGGCAACAGCTTCTTTTTGTAAGCACAGCTATCTTGTAAAAGATCAAAGGGAATTGCCAAGGATTATTAAGGAAGCTTTTTATATAGCATCTACAGGAAGACCAGGTCCTGTAGTTATAGATATACCTGTTGATATGCAGACAAGGGAGTTGGAGTTTGAATATCCTAAAAGTGTTGATATTAAAGGATACAAACCAAATTACGAAGGACATTCTCTTCAAATAAAGAGAGTTGTTGAAGCCATATCAGAAGCAAAAAAACCATTAATATGTGCCGGTGGTGGTATAATAAGAGCTGGTGCATCAAAGGAACTTGTGGAATTTGCAGAAAAGTGCAATATACCTGTAACCACCACACTTATGGGAATAGGTTCTATACCCTATGATAATCCATTGAATTTAGGGATGTTGGGTTCTCATGGTGTTCATGTTGCAAACCATGCTGTTCACAATGCAGATCTTTTGATTATTATGGGGGCAAGAGTTGGGGACAGGGCAGTAGGTTCTCCAAGTCAGGTAGAAAATAAAGCTAAAATAGTTCATATTGATATTGATCCTGCCGAAATTGGTAAAAACATTAAAGTGGAAATTCCTGTAACAGGGGATGTTAAAAAAGCATTAGAACAGCTTATTAGTAAAGCAGAAAAGGGAAATATAGATGAATGGTTAACTAAAATAAAAGGAATAAAGGAAGAGCATAAGTTAAAAGCAGATTTAAAAAGTGAGAATGGTTTTGTTAATCCTAAGCATGTTCTCTCTACTTTGACAAAAAACATGGACGAAAATACCATTGTCACAACAGAAGTCGGCCAAAATCAGATCTGGGCTGCCAATTGGGTGGGAATTAAGAAACCAGGCACATTTATAACATCTGGAGGTATGGGGACAATGGGATATGGTATTCCAGCGGCAGTAGGTGCAAAAATAGGTTTGCCTTCAGAAAAAGTTATTTGTATAGCAGGTGACGGCAGTTTTCAAATGTCTATGAATGAGCTTGGAACTATAAAGCAAAATGGTATTGGAGTTAAGATTATTCTTTTTAACAACTCTAGGCTTGGACTTGTAAGCGAAATACAGAAGGTGAAATTTTGCAGTAGGTACTCTGGAGTATCTTTAGGTGAAAATCCTGATTTTATAAAACTGTTTGAAGCATATGGTTTTAAGGGAAAAAGAGTTGATAAAAATTCTCAGGTTGAGCAATCAATAAAAGAAATGCTCTCAGATGATAAACCGTATCTTTTAGAATGTATGGTTGATTATGAGGAGTCAACGCTTTAAGCTTATTTACTTTGATTGCAGCTTAAGTTGTAATAAGAGTTTATATAATAGAAAATTTACTGGAGTAAGGAGGTTGTATTAATGGCAAAACACACTCTATCAGTTTTAGTTGAAAACCATGCTGGAGTTTTATCAAGAGTAGCTGGGTTATTTAGTAGAAGAGGATTTAATATTGACAGCTTGGCAGTTGGAGTGACAGAGAATCCTGAAATTTCAAGAATTACCATTGTTGTTGACGGAGACGATTATATTGTTGAGCAGGTTGGCAAACAGCTTAATAAACTTGTAGATGTAATAAAGATAAAGAAGCTCTACAAGGATGAATCTGTAGGACGAGAACTGGCACTTATAAAGGTTGAGGCTAATACGTCAACAAGATCTGAAATAATTCAGATTGTAGAAATATTTAGGGCAAATATAGTTGATGTATCAAAAGACACGCTTACTATCGAAATATCCGGGCAAACCAACAAAGTTGCAGCTTTAGAAGACATGTTAAATCAGTTTGGCATTAAGGAAATTGTAAGAACAGGTAAAATTGCCATCGAAAGAGGCAATAAATATATAAGAGCTAACAATAATGATGAGGAGTGATTTTAATGGCGAAAATGTATTATGAAAGTGATTGTAATCTTGATTTATTAAAAGGTAAAACTGTGGCGATTTTAGGATATGGTAGTCAGGGGCATGCACATGCACAAAACTTGAAAGATAGCGGAGTGGATGTTGTTGTTGGATTATCTCCTACATCTAAAAGCAGACAAAAGGTGGCTGATGATGGACTTAAGGTTGTTGATACTGCTGAAGCAGCAAAACTTGGTGACTTAATAATGATTCTTGTTCCTGATCAGGTACAGAAGACAATTTATGAAAAAAGCATAAAAGAAAATTTACAGTCTGGTAACGTGTTGATGTTTGCTCATGGATTTAACATTCAATATTGCCAAATAGATCCGCCGGAAGACGTTGATGTTGTAATGGTTGCACCTAAAGGACCAGGACACACTGTGAGAAGTCAATATGTAGAAGGTAAGGGAGTACCTTCATTGATAGCTATACATCAAGATGCTTCAGGAAAAGCGAAAGATTATGCACTGGCGTATGCATCTGGAATAGGAGCTGGTAAAGCAGGCATCATCGAAACAACATTTAGAGAAGAGACAGAAACGGATCTTTTTGGTGAACAGGCAGTGCTTTGTGGTGGAGTTACTGAATTGATGAAGGCAGGTTTTGAAACATTGGTAAATGCAGGTTACCAACCTGAAATAGCTTATTTTGAATGTGTACATGAGATGAAGCTTATTGTAGATATGGTTATCCAAGGTGGTTTCTCATACATGAGGTACTCAATAAGTGAAACTGCAGAATATGGTGACTATGTAACAGGAAAAAGAGTTATAACTGATGAGACAAGAAAAGAAATGAAGAAAGTACTTACAGAAATACAAAATGGTACGTTTGCTTCAAACTGGATTTCTGAAAATAATTCAGGAGGAAGAGCAAACTTCCTATCAATGAGAACTATGGAAACAGAACATCAGGTTGAGAAGGTTGGAGCTGAATTGAGAAAAATGATGAGTTGGTTAAAATAGTAAACAATATTTATAGTTTTGCGAAGAAAATATATTTTCTTCGCAAACTATAAAAAAACCATTGGTTAATAGAAAAATAAAATGAAGTTATTTATAAATATGGGATTGATTGTGTACGATTGGAGGTATAAATATGACAGATAGAATAAAAATATTTGATACTACATTAAGAGATGGAGAGCAAACTCCAGGAGTTAATTTGAATATTCATGAAAAATTGGAGATTGCATGGCAGTTAGAAAAATTAGGAGTAGATGTTATTGAAGCGGGATTTGCTATTGCGTCTCCTGGTGATTTCGAGGCAGTTAAAGCAATTTCAGAAAATGTAAAAAATGTTTCTGTTGCAAGCCTTTGCAGAGCGGTAGAAAAGGATATTGATAGAGCTTGGGAAGCTGTTAAAGGTGCAAAGAGTCCGAGAATTCATACCTTTATTGCAACTTCTGATATTCATATGAAGTATAAGCTTAAAATGTCAGAAGAAAAAGTGCTTGAAAGAGCTGTGGAAATGGTTAAATATGCAAAGAAATATTGTAATGAAATAGAGTTTTCAGCAGAGGATGCCAGCAGAACAAGGCCTGAATTTTTATTTAAAGTTTTGGAAAGTGTAATAGATGCAGGTGCTGTTGTTGTTAATATACCTGATACTGTAGGTTACACAACCCCAGCAGAATATGGTGTTTTGATAAAATCAATTAAAGAGAATGTTTCAAATATTGACAAAGCAGATATAAGTGTTCATTGTCATAATGACTTAGGGTTAGCTGTAGCCAATTCCCTTGCAGCTGTAGCAAATGGAGCAACACAGATAGAATGTACAATAAATGGATTAGGAGAAAGAGCAGGCAATGCAGCAGTTGAAGAGATAATAATGGGTTTAGAGACAAGAAAGGACTTTTATAATATAGGTCATAATTTTGATACAACACAGATATACAGAACAAGCAAGCTGGTTTCAAGCCTTACAGGCATTAAAGTTCAACCTAACAAGGCAATAGTGGGGTCTAATGCATTTGCACATGAGTCGGGAATTCATCAGCATGGTGTTTTGTCTGAAAAAACCACTTATGAGATAATGACACCTGAATCCATTGGACTTTCTAAAAATAGAATGGTATTGGGAAAACTTTCAGGGCGACATGCTTTTGAAGAAAGGCTTAAAGAACTTGGATATACTACTTTGACAACTGAGGAAATACAAAAAGCATTTGTAATGTTCAAGGATTTGGCAGATAAAAAGAAAGTTGTACTTGATAAAGATATTGAGGCACTTGTAGAAGAGAAAGTTTCAGAAGTTGTTGAAATATATGAACTGGATAGTTTTCAGATTACCAGTGGTAACAAGAGTGTTTCAACTGCTACCATTTCTCTTAAAAAGAATGAAGAAATACTTACAGAGGCTGCAACAGGTGATGGTCCTGTAAATGCCGCTTTCAATGCTATGGAGAGAGTAGTGGGTGTGATTTTTACACTTGAAGATTACTCTTTAGCAGCAGTTACAGAAGGAAAGGATGCATTAGGCGAAGTTACAGTTAGAGTTGCTAAAGATGATGAAATATTTATAGGACGAGGTGTAAGTGTTGATGTTATAGAGGCCAGTGTAAAAGCATATTTAAATGCGATTAACAGAGCAATAAGCGAAGGGGAAAGTTAGGAGGTAATGGAAATGAAAAAAGTTTTAATATATGACTCTATACTTCGAGATGGTGCTCAGGCTAAAGGAATTTCCTTTAGTGTTGAGGATAAGCTAAAAATCGTTGAGAAGCTGGACAGTATTGGGGTAGCATATATTGAAGCAGGTAATCCTGGTTCTAATCCTAAAGATTTGGAATTTTTTGAGAGGGTAAAAAAAATCAATCTAAAACATTCAAAGGTTATTGCCTTTGGAAGCACACGAAGGGTTAACAAACCTGTGGAAGAAGATGCCAACGTAAAATCTCTTTTGAAGGCTGATACACCTGCTATAGCAATATTTGGAAAGAGTTGGGGGTTCCAAGTTACTGAAATTTTGAAAACCACATTGGATGAAAACTTAAGCATGATTCGTGATACCATAGCTTTTTTTAAAAACAAAAATAAAGAAGTGGTTTTTGACGCAGAGCATTTTTTTGATGGGTACAAGGCTGATCCAGAATATGCTATTAAAACACTTAGAGCAGCATCAGAGGGTGGTGCCGACAGCTTGTGCCTTTGTGACACAAATGGAGGGACATTTCCTGATGAGATATACGAGATAACATCAAGGGTGGTAAAAGAATTTAAAGAAGATATAGGAATTCACTGTCATAATGATACTGGTATGGCAGTTGCTAATTCAATTATGGCAGTTAAGGCAGGAGCTGTTCAGGTTCAGGGAACTATGAATGGTTATGGGGAAAGAATAGGTAATGCAAACCTGACTACAATAATACCTAACTTACAGCTAAAAGATGAGTATAGTTGTATACTTGAAGACAGTATTTCTGAGTTTACAACAACATCTAAATATATAAGTGAAATAGCAAATGTTCTTCATGATGAAAGAGCTCCTTATGTAGGGAATTTTGCCTTTGCTCATAAGGCGGGTATGCATGCTGATGCAGTAAATAAAAATCCTACAGCATATGAGCATATAGCTCCTGAAACTGTGGGGAATGAAAGAGTATTTCTTATGTCTGAAGTTGCAGGAAGAAGTGCACTGCTAAACTTTGTAAACAGCTTTGATAAATCTATAACTAGAGACTCTCCAGAGACTAAAGTGATTTTGGAAAAGCTCAAAGAAATGGAATTTAAAGGTTACCAATATGAAGGAGCAGAGAGTTCACTTGAGTTGATAATACGCAAGATTTTAGGCAAGTACAAGCCTCATTTTGATTTGGGAGAGTTTAAAGTGCTTGTAAATGAGCCTTCAATCAGCAAAGCAAATTCCTCTGCAATAATAAAAATCAATGTAGATGGTCAGCAAGAAATGACAGCAGATGAGGGCGATGGACCTGTAAATGCATTGGATAATGCATTGAGAAAAGCTTTAGAGAGATTTTATCCTCAGATAAAAGATATGAAACTTACAGATTATAAGGTAAGAGTTCTTGACTCAAGTTCTGCAACAGCTGCAAAAGTTAGAGTTTTAATTGAGTCTACAGACGGAAAAGAAGTCTGGACAACAATTGGTGTATCAACAGACATAATTGAGGCAAGCTGGCAAGCTCTTGTTGATTCAATAGAGTATAAACTTATTGAAGAAAAATAAGACAGGGGGACGGTTCTCTTGTCTCACTTAGAAAAGGAAAGGCAAAATGATATTAACTGGAAAATTATACAGAGAAAATAAAATAATAAAAGAATCTAAAATAGATAGAAGAGGCCAGGAAAAATCATTTAGAGATGAACTGGAAGATACTTTAATTAATCTTTGTAGAGAATTGGATATTCCTGTGCCTTTGTGGCTTGATAAAAATACGTCTGAATTTGTTCGATATAGAAAAACTTTTTTTACAAAAGATCAATTTGTTGAGAAAGTCAAATTTGATAGATTCGAAATAAGAGCCGAAATATGAGACAGTGAGACAGGGGGGCGGTTCCCTTGTCTCAATTTGTATTTGTGTTTTTTAAGGTTTATTGATATAATAAATATTAACGTTTTTCTATTTCTCTTCTTAGAATATAGGAGGCATCTATGCACCCTAATGTTATCAATCAGAGAGTTGAAAGTATTAAAAATAGTGAGGAAGATATAAATAAATTCGTAGAAGAATACAAGCCGTTTATTGCTGCGTGTGCAAAAAAAGTTGCAGGCAGGTATGTTTCCTATGGATGTGATGATGAACTCAGTATTGGATTAATTGCTTTTGTTGAAGCAATTAAAGCATATAAAAGCTCTAAGGGTAACTTTCTATCTTTTTCTCAAAATGTAATTAAAAGAAGAATTATTGATTACTATAGAAAAGAAAAAAAGCATGCAGAGGTACTTTCTTTAAAAAGCAACAATAATGATGAGGAAAGTGAAATTGATCTTTCGGTGATGAAATCTTTGGAAAATTACTCTAAAGAAGAAGCCAGCGAGTATCGACGGTTAGAACTACAGCAATTGAGTCAGGAATTGGAAGAGTGGAATATATCTTTTTTAGAACTTGTAAAAATATCTCCTAAACATAAAAGTACACGACTTGTAGTGTCACAGATAGTCAGATTTATACTTTCAAGAAGAGAAATGTTAGAGGGGATAAAAAAAAGCAAGACCATACCAATGGCTGAAATAGAGAAACATTTGAAAATACCAAGAAAAAAAATAGAGAGGTTTAGAAAATACATAATAACAGTTTTATTAATATACACAGGGGATTATCAGTTTATAAAAGAATATGTTAACTATATAAATGGGATATAAATAAAAAGCAAAGAAATTTCAAATTTCTTTGCTTTTTTAAGAATGTTACATTTCTAAGATTATTGATTTTAAGTTTTAAATCTACCTAAAGATAGGTCACTTTAATTTAGGTTTTAATACTATAGTTGCCAATGGTGGAACTTTTACATTTATAGAATATGGTTTATCGTGGAAAGCGGAAGATTGTGCATTAATAGGTTCAAAATTCCCAACGTTACTTCCACCATATTTTTCCCAGTCACTGTTGAAAACTTCTGTATATTCAGTGTCAAAAGGCACTCCTATGCGATAATCATCATGTGGGGTAGGTGTGAAATTACACAAAAATACTAAAGAATCACGCCAGTCCTTACCTTTTCGTATAAATGATATAATGCTGTGTTCATTATCATTACAATCTATCCACTCAAAACCTTCATAGTGAAAATCAACTTCAAATAAAGCTTTTTCATTTTTATAAAGGGCATTTAAATCTCTTACATAATTTTGCATTTTTGTGTGCATGTCATAGTCTAATAAGTGCCAATCCAAGCTTTGCTTATAGTTCCATTCAATAAACTGAGCAAATTCGCAACCCATAAATAAAAGTTTTTTTCCAGGATGACCATACATATAACCGTAGCTAGCACGGAGTCCAGCAAACTTTTGCCAGTAATCCCCAGGCATTTTTTCTATCATTGAACATTTTCCATGTACTACTTCATCGTGAGAAAGAACTAATATGAAGTTTTCTGAGAAGGCATACATTAAGGAAAAAGTTACAAGGTTTTGATGATGCTTACGATATACAGAGTCCATACTCATATAAGTTAAGAAATCATTCATCCAACCCATATTCCATTTATATGAAAAACCTAATCCACCAACATAGGGAGGCTTTGTTACAAGAGCCCAAGAAGTAGATTCTTCAGCCACCATTGTAACACCAGGGTAATAGCCATATACTGTAGAATTCAATTGACGCATAAAGTCTATAGCATCAACATTTTCTTTTCCACCCCAGCGATTAGGAAGCCATTGACCATCTTTTTTACCATAGTCTAAATAAAGCATGGATGCAACTGCATCAACTCTAAGTCCGTCAATATGGTATTTTTCAAGCCAGAATAAAGCATTTGATATTAAAAAGTTTTTAACTTCAAGTCTTCCATAATTAAATACATGAGTACCCCAGTCAGGATGCTCACCCTGTTTTTCATCATAGTGCTCATAAAGTGCAGTTCCATCAAACCTTGCTAGGCCATGTCCGTCTTTTGGAAAGTGAGCAGGTACCCAGTCAACTAGCACCCCTATGCCATTTTGGTGACATTTATCTACAAAATACATAAAGTCTTTTGGCTCGCCATGTCTGCTTGTTGCTGCATAGTATCCAGTTATTTGATATCCCCATGATCCATCAAAGGGGTGTTCTGAAACAGGAAGAAGTTGGATATGTGTGTACCCCATGTATTTTACGTACTCAACCAAATCATCTGCTAGTTCCCTGTATGTATGGAATCCGTTTTCATCATTTGAAACTCTTTTCCATGATCCTAGATGAACTTCATATACAGAGATTGGTTTTTCAAAATTACTATTATTATCTCTTTCCTTCATCCATTCATCGTCATTCCATTTGTAATCATCTATATCGTATACTATTGAAGCGGTATTTGGCCTTAATTCACAATAAAAGGCATATGGATCTGTTTTAACATATAATTCATCATGAGGTGTTTTAATTTCATATTTATACAGGTCGCCTTGCTTAAGACCTGGAATAAACAACTCCCAAATACCAGATGGACCTCTAGACCTCATAACGTGCCTTCTGCCATCCCATTGATTAAAACTGCCGACAACACTTACTCTCTTTGCACAGGGAGCCCAGACAGCAAATAGAGTACCTTGAACACCATCGATAGTCATCATGTGAGCACCAAGTTTATCATATATCTTATGATGGTTACCTTCATTAAAAAGGTGGAAGTCAAGGTCAGTCAAAACTGGCAGAAAACTATATGGGTCATAAGTGGAAAATGTGTTTCCTGTACTGTCCGTTACTTCCAAAACATACTTGAAAAAACCTGATTTTTCCTTTAACAACACTTCAAAAAACCCTCTGTCGTCTACTAGAGTCATTTGATATTTAGTATCACTGGAAACATCAATCACATAAATTTCCTCAGCATTTGGGAAAAAAGCTCTTACTACCATGGACTTTTCTTCTTCTAGGTAATGCATACCTAAAACGCTGAATGGATCTGAATGTTCGGCATTAATAACTCTTGAAATTTCATCATAATTTGCAGTTGTTTTCACCATAATTCATACCTCTTTTTTTTTGTATTTTTTTTAGTATAAACATTATATTTTTTTATTATTAATATAAAACAATCCAAATAATAAAGAATAACGTTTTTCTTGATAATAAAGGAACATATAACTGATTTTTTATGAACAGTTGGAACCGATTACACAGCTTTGCTAATATTATACTAGTGCTCAAATTCCAAATTAAAAACTACGTAAAAATCTAATCTTTTAAAATATCAGATGAAGTAGATTTTTCACCTGATTTACAGGCTCTACATTAGCAAGATTGCTATAATTTTGAAACACACTTAAATTTATTTATTGGCAAGTATAATAATACCATACTTTAAGTGACTATTTCAAATATATTTTATTATTTTTTTAAATTTTACTATAAAAAATTTCTTTAACATACTGACACCATTGTAAAAGACACAATAAATATTATATACAAAAAAATAAATAATATTCTATTCTTATAACGCTTTTATCTATAATTACGTAGGAAATAAAAGAGGAACTTATTTAAGCAGTAAACCCTTAAAAATTATCAATTTTGATTCAAAAAAAAAACAGTTTTTCAATATGAATTTAAGGTGTAAAACAGATTGCGAATATACGTTCGGTATGGTATTATATATATTATTAGCAATAGGGAGAGGATGGCAAACATGAAAGAATTGGCAAATATGACATTTGTAGATTTATTTGCAGGAATAGGAGGATTCAGAATAGCACTTGAGAAATTTGGAGCTAAATGTGTATTCACATCTGAATGGGACAAATATGCTCAAAAAACATACGAAACTAATTTTGGAGAAACTCCGAAGGGAGATATATCTTTGATTAGTGAAAAAGATATATCTCCACATGATATTTTATGTGCAGGATTTCCGTGTCAAGCTTTTAGTATTAGTGGTAAACAACAAGGTTTTGAGGATTCAAGAGGAACACTTTTTTTTGAAATAGCAAGAATTGTTAAATGCCACAAACCTAAGATATTATTCTTGGAAAATGTAGCAAATTTAAAAAATCATTCTGATGGAAAAAGTATATTAAGAATGGTAGAGATACTTGAGGATATGGGATATAAAGTTTTTTATGAGGTTTTGAATGCTAGTAACTATGGAGTGCCACAGTCTAGAAAAAGAGTCTATTTTATTGCATTTAGGCAAAATTTGCATGTTGAAAATTTTGAATTTCCTTTACCTACAAATGAAGATGTTGCTTTAGAAGATATATTGGTAAGTAATAATGAAGCGTCAAATTATATCATTAATAGAGAAGATATTATGCTTAAGAATATTGAGGTAGCAGAAAGGGCTAATCGTCCCATTCGAGTAGGAATAATAAACAAAGGTGGGCAAGGTGACAGAATTTATAGTCCAAAAGGTCATGCAATAACGTTATCAGCTTATGGAGGCGGATCTGGTGCTAAAACAGGAGCATATCTAGTAGATGGAGTTATTCGAAAGTTATCTCCTAAAGAGTGTCTTGCCGCTCTGGGGTTTCCAGAGGGGTATATTTTACCAGTTAGTGATTCGCAAGCATGGAAGCAATGTGGCAATTCTGTAGCAGTACCTGTTTTAATTAAAATAATGGAGCAAGTTGTAAGTAATGCCAGTGTTATGAAAATGATGACAAATTTAAAAAGAGATTCAATAAAAAAAGTAGGTTAATATTTACTTAATTGCATTTAAGAATTCATTTAAATCTTTTTCATCTTGTTCCTTTTTCAGTTGTATTGAAAAAATAACATTTGCATTATTTGTATTTGAGAGCGTTCTTACTAAGTATTTATTACCATGTTCATTAAATTGAAATTTGTAGTCATTACCTTGAATTTTTGTTTTGTCAGGCAATATGTAGTCTGTGACTAGATATGCCTTTTTTTCTTCTCTTAGAATAGTGCAGGGAGAGAAATTTTTTTCGAAAATTTCTTTTATTTCACCGTCATACTTTTTTGGTAAATTTCTGGAACCGCTTTTTTTAACTCTAAAATCTCCTGTAATCTCAAAATAATCTCCATATTTATTAATTGGGAAAATGACGAAATCGCTATGTCTGCCTGAACTTATTAAAAATCTCACATCTTTGTTTTTGTAATATCCTTTAATCCAGTTTTCAAAAATAAAAGTAGGTAAATTGATGGGTATAGAGTTAGTAGAAACATTTTTGAAGGTTTCATAATTAGAGTTTATATAGTTAACAATTAAGTCTATGAACTCATTTTTATTGGATTTATTTTTAGTGCTAAATATGAATTTATAATCATTATTTAATAAAACAAATTGTCCACTTTGTGATTTGGGCATTTTAGACTCTATATTAAATAATGATTTCCCATTTTTTACAACTTTGATATCTGAATTTGTTGAATCACTTTGTCCTGTACCGATAAATTTTAAGTCTGAACTTCCATATGTGCAATTTAAAAAATCAACACAAGAATTTTCAAAGGCTCTCCATTTTTCCAAGATAGACACCTCCATTTATATTATTCAATAAATAATTTAAAAATTTTTATATCTAAAGCTGTTGCAATTTTTTGAATGTTGTCTAAGGATATACTTCTTTCAGCTCTTTCCACAGCACTAATATAAGTTCTATGTAAACCAGATATTTCAGCTAGTTTTTCTTGGCTTATATTTTTCTGATTACGATATTTACGGACATTCGAGCTAAACAATTTTTTTATATCTTCCATAAGTTAAATAGTTCCTCCTATATTTTAAAGTTTAATAAATCAATACAATAAGTCTACAGACAATAAGTATCATAAATAATTATACTATCACATTTACAAGTGATTAAATTTAAAAAATACATTGTTCTTCACCTTTAATATATCATCCTCCTACCATATATTAATTAGGATTCAAAAAAAATATATGGTAAAATAATATATATTTCATGAATCTTTCTTAAATTAGAGAAAGACCAAAAAACATATAAGGAATTGATATTTAATATGAAATTGATAAAAAATGGATTGGTATTTCACAATAAAAGTTTTGAAAAAAAAGATATATTAATTGACGGTACTAAAATTGTGAATATTGGAAAAGATATAACTGAAAATGAGTGCAAAATTATAGATGCTTATAACTGCTGGGTTTTGCCGGGATTTATTGACATACATACCCATGGTGGCATAGGGTGTGATGTAATGACTGGAAAATATGAAGAGCTTGATAAATTATCTTATTTTTTTGCGTCAAAGGGAGTAACGTCCTTTTTACCTGTGGTAATGACAGGAGCTATAGAAGAAATGCTGGGTGCATTGAGAAATATTAAGCTGGCAATTAGAAAAAAGACTTCTGGTGCAAAAATAATTGGTATTAATATGGAAGGCCCCTTTATAAACCATGAATATAAAGGGGCTCATCCTATAGAGCACATAACCCTTCCATCTATCGAACTTTTAGAAAGGTTTATAGATGAAGCTGGTGGTAGTATCAGCATGATGACAATGGCACCAGAACTTGAAGGTGTGTTTGAACTTGTAAATCATTTTAAAGAAAGTGGGATAGTTTTTTGTGCAGGTCACACAGCAGCAGACTATAATATGGCGACAAATGCTTTTGAGAGAGGATTTAGTCATGTAACCCACCTGTTTAATGCCATGGCCAGAATGCACCATAGAAGCCCTGGACTTGCAGGTGCAGCTTTAGAAAAAGAGAACATATCTGTAGAACTTATTGGCGATGGTATTCATGTTAATCCTGCATTTATAAAGATGGCTTTAAAATGCAAATCTTCTGATAACATTATTTTAATAACAGATTCAATAATAGCAACTGGTCTTGAAAGTGGAAGTTATTATTTTGCAGGAAAAGAGATATATGTTGAAAATGGTGTTTCGAAGGATAAAAATGGTGTAATAGCTGGGGGTACTATTACAATGATTGATGCAATGAAAAACATGGTGCAAAAGTGGGATATCCCCATTAAAGATTGTATAAAGATGATTGTTGAAAATCCTTCAAAGATAGCAGGAGTTTTCAATAAAAAAGGAAGTTTATCATACGGGAAAGATGCTGATATTATAATTGTGGACAAAAATATGAATGTATTATTAACAATGGCTGAGGGAAATATAGTATATAAAGCTTGAATACTATAGTCTCATTTCTTTCATGTATATTTTAACACAGTTTCTGCCAGATTGTTTTGCCTTGTAAAGTGCTACATCGGCAGTTTTTAAAAGAGTATTTTTGTTGGTTGCATACATTGGAAAAGCACTAACACCAAGGCTGCAAGTAATATTTGGAATTTGAATGTTGTTCATTTTAGGCATAGGCTCTGTAGCAACTGATTGTCTTATTCTTTCAGCAATTGTTAAAGCTGTTCCAGTATCTGTAGAAGGCAAAATAGCTATAAACTCTTCTCCCCCATATCTTGCAACCAAGTCGGTTCTTCTGAGACATCTTAATATAACCTGAGAGAACACTACAAGAACTGAATCCCCAGCCGCGTGACCGAATGTATCATTGACATGTTTAAAGTGGTCAATGTCAAGCATGATAACACTTAGTTTGCTTGAAGTTTCAATTTGATTTTCTAAATACTGTTCAAGGAAACTTCTGTTATATAATTTAGTAAGTTTGTCGGTAGTTGCCTTTTTATTAAGTTGATGAAGTGTTCTTTTACTGCTTATTATTGGTTTGGCAACTTCAATATATGATTTTAACTTTGATATTACTGTGTCATCAAAAAAGTATCTTGATTTTGTATAAAGCTGAAGTATACCCAATGTAAGATTTCCATTGGTTATAGGGAGACAGACATAACTACCTGTTTTATGTTCTGTGAGCTGATAAGCACAGGTTATATCAGTAGCAATATTTTTCACACGACAATCACGCCCATACTTTATCAAAGGACAATTTCTTGGCTCCATCCTACAAAGGGGCATTCTTTCATTTGTTATGCGTTGCCATGTAATATCATTGGCTGATCTGTCGTTTCTGTAAAATAATGTCACATGACTCACTAAATGCATATTTCTCACAAAAGTGTACAGTGTTTCATATACCTCAATTTCAGAAGTGGATCTATGCAAAACATCAGTGAAATTTTTGAAGTTCTTCAATTCTTTAGCGTGAGCATGCTGTTTTGATAAAATGTTCAACAGAATACTTGATATCACAATAATAGCTGTATATAATACTCCAGCATATATAGTTGCAAATTTTGTTAAATCTTCTGAAACATTGTTACTGTACCAATCAAAAATAATGAAGGTAGGTACAGAAAGTCCTGCTCCGGCAAGTATTGCTATTATTATTAGGCTAAAGGTTCCTAAGCGTCTTCTCAAAGGAGATTTTTTTAACACATCATCACCCTTTCCATAAGGATGTCTAGCATTACAAATTAGCTTGATGTTTACAAAAAAAGTAAGTTTCATGGTTTTTTAGTCAATAACGGTGGATAACTTGTAATGGTAAATTTTGAAATTGAAAAATGCCAGAAAATTAAACATATAAAAACATTGCTTTTTTTTATGTTTAATTCTATAAAAGCAAGTAAATTATTCACTCCCCCTAGTGTGATACTTGATAATTTTAATTTTCTCTTTCTATATATTATATGATACCATATAACTTGAGTTTTGGGAATAGTTTTGTGAATCCATTATGTAACAGTTAGTTTTCAAATGTTGAATTGGTAAGCTTTTCAATAAGTTTTGAAGGGAATAAAAAAATATTTATGCAAAATTGAAAAAATAGGTTGTAATAGAGGTAATTATATGATATAATCTTAGATTGTAAAATCCTTGCTCTGTTTTATAAAACAGAGCCGTTAGTCCGGGAGGAGGTGAAGAAGAATGTTAAATAATTATGAAACTATTTTTATTATCAATCCGGAATTAGATGAAGAAAATACTAATTCTCTTATCGAGAAATTTAAAAACCTGATAGAGTCCTCAGCTGAATTGGAGAATATTGACGAGTGGGGAAAGAGAAAGCTGGCTTATCCAATTGACGATTTTAATGAAGGATATTATGTATTGATTAATTTTACCGCTAAATCGGATTTTCCTCAGGAGCTTGAGAGGATGTATAAGATAACCGATGGAATTATCAAGGATATTATTATTAAAAAGGATAATTAGGGTGATGTTATGAATAAGGTTATTTTGATGGGAAGACTTACAAAGGATCCAGAACTTAGGTACACAAATACAAACAATGTTCCGGTTTGTAGTTTTAGGTTAGCTGTGGACAGGCGTTTTTCTAAGCAAAACGACGAAGAACAGGCTGATTTTTTCCCTGTTGTCGCATGGAGTAAGAATGCAGAATTTTGTTCAAACTACTTTCAGAAAGGCAAGAAAGTTGTAGTGGTAGGTAGGTTGCAGACGAGGACATGGGATGACAATGAAGGAAAGAGAAATTATATAACTGAAGTTGTTGCAGAAGAAACTTATTTTGCGGAAAGTAAAAAAGTAGAAAATTCTTATAATAATGATTATGGTTCTAAGGATACTAATGAACAGCCTTCACAGGGATTCAATCCTGTGGATGATGACGATGAGTTGCCATTTTAAGTAGTTGTTTAAAGACAATGTACTAAAAATATTTTATCAGGTTTCGCCGTAAGACACCTTCTTTAAGGTGGGTGATATAAGGCGAGGTTTTAATAGTCTTCAACGTAAGACACCTTTCCTTAAAACGGGTTGCATAGGGAAAGAACAGTAGTGTGCCAATTTTACGGCTAAAACAGGGGTAAAATATTGCTACTTTAAAAGGTAAGGAAAGGAGGAATTTGAGTTATGGCAGGACAAAGAAGAGATAATGACAGACCAATGAGAGGAAGAAGAGCAAAGAGAAAAATTTGTGCTTTTTGTGTTGATAAAGTAACAGATATAGAGTATAAAGATATTGCAAAACTGAGAAAATTTCTTTCTGAAAGAGGAAAAATTTTACCAAGAAGAATTTCAGGAAATTGTGCAAAGCATCAGAGGGAAATGACAAGAGCAATTAAAAGGGCAAGGCATATTGCGTTATTACCATATACTTCAGAATAGGTATTATATGAGTGCAAAGTTAAATATATAAATGTAAAAAGCAGTGTCACCACTTATAATGGAGATGCTGCTTTTTACGTATAAAGTTTTATATTATTCTAAGACTTCACCTTCTATAAGGTGGAGTTCCTATTATAAATCTTCAGGTGGAGTTGAGTCTCCACCTAAAGCCCCGATGTTTAGCTTTAGCTAAACGAGTTCACTTTTTTCTCAGTATGATTAAAGATGCATTAAGTTCTCCTCCAAGGAGTATTATTACACTTATCCAGTAAAGCCATATAAGCAGAATGATAATGCCTCCTATACCTCCATACATGTTAGAGTAATTATTAAAATTATTAATATATATTGAGAAAAAGAAAGAGACAATTATCCATCCTAAAGTTGTGAAAATAGCCCCAGGTATGACTTTTTTAAAATTTGGAGGATTGTTTGGAATAAAGCGATATAAAAGAGAAAACGCAAAAATCATAGAGAAAAAAGTAATTATGTATCGTGCAAAATTCCAAACAGTAACAAATAGATGGGAGAAACCAAGAAATTGAAATAAATTTTCCCCTATAATTTCTCCAAAAACTAAAAGGACAAAAGAAAAAAGAACTGTAAGTGCTAAAATAAGCGTGGCAATAATAGAAATTCCTCTAACCTTCCAAAATGGACGGGATTCTTTTTGATCGAATGCTTTATTTAAGCCTTTTATAGCAGCATTCATTCCGTTTGAAGCCATCCAGATAGTTGTAATCATTCCGATTGACAAAAGAGCACCGCTGCGTGATGCAATAATTTGATTAATTGTATTTAAAACAATATCAAATGACGCTTCTGGAAGGGTGGCAGAAAGAAAGTCCAAAACCCTTTTGCTTTTTATCGGAGTATAACTTAGTAGTGTAAGCAGAAAAATTAAAAAAGGGAAAAAGGATAAAATAAATGAATAAGTAAGTTGTGATGCAAAAGCAGTAATATTATCATCTTTAAAGCGAAAGTATATTCTTTTTGGAATTTTAAACAGATTACTATTTCTTTTAGGGAACATTTATAAAGCATCTCCTTTGGAAAAGTGAGAAATACAGAAATTGTACATGTATTTATTATACCTCTAAATTTAGTATTGAATCAAGAAAATTTTCTTGTTCCTAATGTAACCTTATGGTTTCCTTGGGACAATGCTCTACATTCTAGGTTGCATAGGAGAATAGCTCAGAGCTTGTAAATATTTCGCATAAATACATGCAGCTATATATGATAAAATGTGAAGATTTCTAAATATTGTTGGAATATAGTTGTTTATTTGCTAGAATAGATGGTAAGATATATTTTTATATAATTAAAAAAATCTTTACAACAAAACATGAAAAGAGGTGTTTAAAACTTGAAAGTTAGAAAAGCGATAATACCTGCAGCAGGTCTAGGTACAAGATTTTTACCAGCTACAAAGGCACAACCGAAAGAGATGTTACCTATAGTGGACAAGCCAACAATTCAATACATTGTTGAGGAAGCAGTTAAATCTGGAATTGAAGACATAATAATCATATCTGGTAGAAGTAAGAGAGCTATAGAAGACCATTTTGATAAATCATACGAGCTAGAACAGGAGCTTGAGAACAAAGGAAAAGAGCAACTTCTTAATATAGTCAAAGACATTTCAAATATGGTAGATATACATTATATCAGACAAAAGGAAGCTAGGGGACTGGGACATGCTATATACTGTGCCAAGTCATTTATAGGAGATGAACCTTTTGCTGTATTATTAGGAGATGATATTGTAGATTCAGAGGTTCCCTGTCTAAAACAAATGATAGACATATATAATGAGTATAAGACAACTGTTTTAGGTGTTCAAACTGTTCCAGAGGAAGATGTTTCAAAATATGGGATAGTAGCTTGCAGACAGGTAGATGACAGAGTGTATAAGGTGAAGGATTTAGTAGAAAAGCCAAACAAGTCAGAGGCACCATCTAATGTGGCCATACTAGGAAGATATATAATTACATCTCAAATATTCAAATACCTTGAGACTGCAAAACCTGGAAAGGGAGGAGAAATCCAATTAACTGATGCATTAAAGAGCCTTATAGGAGAAGAGGCAATGTATGCCTATGATTTTATTGGAAAACGTTATGATGTTGGAAACAAGATTGGATTTTTACAGGCAACTGTGGAGTTTGCACTAAAAAGAGAAGATTTGAAAAATGACTTTTCTGAATATTTAAAAACAATATCAGAACAATTATAAAATAGAAGATGGGAGCGTCGAAAAATTTTATCGCTCCCATTTTATAATTCTAACTTATTCTAAGACTCCACCTATAAGGTGGAGTTGCTCTTATAAATCTTCAGGTGGAGTTGAGTCTCCAGCTGAAGCCTCGATGTTTAGCTTTAGCTAAACGAGCTCACCTCTCACCTCTAACATCTAACCTCTAACATCTCAAATCAAACTTCTAACTTGATATGTTACTTCATTTCCCTTTATAGTAACTTCAACGTACTTGACTGTATGTGCATTATCCGGAGTTAGGTTATCTGCATTAAGCCCTGCTGAACCAATATATTTTATACCGTTTTCCATATTGACACTATCTTTGCTGTCATTAAAAAACACCCAGATATTTTTGCCATTATTTTTGTGCTCAGCAAGTATATCTTTTAGAAGTTCTGCCTCTAAATGATCATTAAAATTATCTAGAGAGTTTTCCATGAAAATAAATAAGTTTTCACCTGTAAATGAATCAAGTTGCCTTAATAACCACTGCCATTGACCTGATGCACTTGTTCTAATACTGTTATTAGACGTATTTAGCTCAATAAAACGACAACCGTTAGAATCATAAGATCTATAAGTGCTGTAGTCGGTTAAAAATTTGGTTTCAATTGAATTATTTTCTAAATTATTTTCAATTTCAGTTTTTTCTTGCAAGTTCATAAGCAAAAGGTTTTCTAAAAGATTGTCTGCTTTATTTTTTTCTCCAAACACAATGAATTTTTTAAAATCATCTTCTTCAGAAAGTTTGACAGATCTGTCTGCTTCATGTACAGGAGTAGTATCTTTAGGTATTTCATCTTCATCAATAACTGGATATGTTGCAGTAGTCAAAGTTAGATCATCTAAATAAAGACTTCCGGTGCTTGTTACAGGATTAACCTGAACCACATATATTTTTGTAAGTTTTTCAGGTGAGTTTATGCCTGAAACAGAGGCCTCAACATATTCCCATCCTGACCACTCTAAAGTTTCGGCAAAATCAATAAAATGTTTATTACCTCTAGAGTCAATCACTTCTCCTCTTAACCAGTTGGAATTTTCATGAGGGTTATATGCCCAAAAACCTATTTTAGTGGTGTTCTCCTTTAACTCTATGCCTTCATCTTCAAATATCAGATAAGCAGCTCTTGTTCCATCAGGCGTATCAAAGTCATATGTTAATTTGCCGCTGCTCTCATTATCTATTTCCTTGGTGATTTCATAGCTGCCAGAAATAGTTTCAGGCACAGATTCAAAGGAACCGTTTAGTTTGTCAAAAGAATCTATTACGTAATCAGTTTCAAGAGCTACTGAAATTGTGCAGTGTGCTTTGGCATCACCAACGGAAGCTGTAATATAACCTGTTCCAGTTTCTTTTGCAGTAAATGTATTTGACTCAAGCTCTCCAATATCTCCTGTAAGGGACCAGTCTACATCTTTAGAGCTTATGCGTGCAGAGTATCCTTGATTATCCTTTCCTATAACAGAAATACTTCTAATTTGCTCAACATTCATTTTGAGAGAATTTGAACTAAGTATAAGTTCGCTAGGAGAAGGCAGCACATTAACTTCCATAGAAGTTTCTACCCTTCCCAAAGAGGCAGTAATAGTTGCTGTGCCTGATGATTCAGGATAAAACACATTGTTTTCAAAGCTTCCTTCTACACCTGAGACACTCCAATCTACGTCGCTCTGACTTATGCTGTGAGGATTCATATATGAGTCAATGCCAATAGCTTTAAATTCTCTTGAGGTATTTACAAAAACATTTGGTTCTATAGTATCAATCATAAGATGTTCCAATGGATAAGGTGGAAAAACTGAAAAGACACCTATTGCATTGGAAACTCTTCTAGCAGAGCCGTCAGAAGGGGTGTTTACAATTTCGATATTTTGTGTCCCAGGTTTTCTTGCTGCCATTGTAGTGGAGCCGCCGCCGTCTAGATTTAGTGCATTATATGCACCAAGTTCTAGCATAAGAGATGCAGATTCAGTCTGGGTCATTCCCAAACTTCCCTGCTGACGTCCATCAACTGTAACAAGAAGTAATTCCCTTCCATTGCTTGAGCTGCCGGCCATTGTACGTGGGTGCCTGCCTCCAATCTTATAAGAAAAAGTTGAAGGTATTTTGCCGTTTTTCACGAGAATGGCACTACCTCCAACAGACATTTTCATATTTTCCCAATCTGGATTTGTTGAAATAGAAAGGAAAATAGGACTTCCTTCAATAAAATTGTTTTTGATAAAATCTGCTCTTTCACCCCTTGCCATTACTACATAACCGTTCTCTGGGATTTCCACAGGAGGTTTGCCTTCACGTATATCTGTAACAAGTGTATTTTCAATAACCATTTCAACCATATCAGGGTATTCTTCAGTGGCACCATGAGAATATTCATCCCAATTTCTACACCACATTGTTACATCTTCGTAGTCGTTAAAGCTGGACTTGTTATATCGGGACACAACCATGGACTTTCCATTATAAGCTATCATTTCCATGTCTATTTTCCAAAAATCATAAAGCACATTGTTTTTTTTGTCTAGTGAAATAGTGGCCATTGAGTCGCTATATCTATTATGTTCGTGATTGACTGACATAAGTTCGCCAGATTTTACAAAAGGACCGTTAGGGGATGCTTTTCCACTTTCCTGCATCCAGCTGAAAAAACCTGCATTTACTGCAGCTATCGCTTCGTGAGATTCGACAAGTTCTTTTGTATTTGTAAGGTTTTTTAGTGAGTCTTTATTTGAGAGAGTATCAATTTGTACATTAGGGTTAGTAAGATTTACTCTTAATACATTAATGTTCTGCCACCCTTCATCGGAAAAACGGGTTATATTCTCTAAAGTAACTCCTGAAGTGATAGTTTCCAATGTAGTTTCTTCATAAATGATATTTGCATTAACATTTGTATTAGAATAAAAGGACACAAATACAATTGCCAGCATTAAAATCATTGCAACTTTTTTTCTTATGTAATTCATAAATTCCACCTCTTAATTTAGTATTTCATTTTACTTTAAAAAACCAAAGCGATTCTTTTAAAAACAATTATAAAATATATACATCTAAGTAGCAAGTTAACATTGTGTTACAAAGTATTGTCCATGTTCTTGAGTTTTAAAACTTAAAAAAAATATTTTATATCTTTAAATGTATAAGAATATGAGCGAAAAAGCAAGAAATATAGAGATTTACAGACCTAATATCGAAAAATTGAAGAAATATCAGTTTGAATAATAATATACTATGTAGTAAAATACTTTTTGTTGCTAAAAAAAATCGGGGTGTAGCGCAGCTGGTAGCGCACGTGGTTTGGGACCATGGGGCCGGGGGTTCAAGTCCTCTCACCCCGACCAATGAATTACAGCTAAAAGATTGTTTGTAACAAGGGTTTAAAGTTAGCAAAGTGATTTGTCGTTGTCTAGGATTAGAGTTTTAGGGCAGGCAAATTATTTTTTTGAAAAGATATTATAATTTAAGCTGGTGTAGCTCAGTTGGTAGAGCAGCTGACTTGTAATCAGCAGGTCGGGGGTTCGAGTCCGTCCACCAGCTCCAATCTTGCATATGCAGGATTTTTTATTAGGCCGCACATACAAGTTGAAAATTAGATAATTTTTATAATGTGGGTTTAATATATATGATTCATGGAAACCATTTCTATAGAATTTTATATATTCTCTTTAATAGACATTCATGAAAAGTTTACAAATTATATGATGAAAATACTGAACGCAAATGAATGTCTTTGTGCATGAGTCTCATACTAGAAAGCAAGTGACATGTACATTTAATAAAGTATCTATTCTGAAAGTATTTGTTTAAGAATAGAAAAATAAAAAGAGGATTTTTCGTGTATTTAACGAATTAATTATATAGAGGTGGGTAAAATGATAATTAATACTGGTACAACCTTTGCTTACAAGTGTTCTTCATGTGGAACATTCCAGTTTAACAACATATCTCTATTTGAAATACCACAAAAAGAAGAGATTGTTTTTACTTGTCGCTGCAAAGGATCGTCACTGGTAATAAAAAAAGAGAGTCCTTCAACTTTTAGGACTGTTATACCATGTATGGGATGTGGAACTAATCACACTTATTTAATGAGTGTAAAAGAATTTATTGCTCAGGAAATCTATATTTTTAATTGTCCAAATACTGGTATGAAGCAATGTTTTATGGGGAGTGACCAGATAGTAAGAGAAAAGATAGATAATTTAGAAAGAGAGTATGATGAGTTAATAAACATGTTTGGGTATGATAATTATTTTAATAATACTCAGGTTATGTTTGATTCATTGAATATCATTCATGATATAGCTGAAAGGGGTAATTTATTTTGTGAATGTGGTAATGATGATATTGAATTGTTACTGCTTTCTGATAAAATTTATTTGAGGTGTAATCTATGTCCGGGTAATAAAATTATATATGCTTCATCTAATGAACACTTGAAAGTTAATTTATTGATAAAGAAAATTATGCTTTTAGATGAAGAACAACCAGTGGATTTAAAGCCAATGGAACCATTTATAATTAAAAGAGATGGGAGATTTCTATAATTATATCAGCTTGATTTTTTCAAAAACTGTGAAATTTTATAATTGACAAATTTTATGTGTGTTGATATAATAGTTATTGTTTGTAGAGATACTCTAACATTCTCCTCAAAGTACTAACCTTTCTTCCGTGCAAGGGTTTTACTTACTTTATCTAATTAATGAACTCCCTGTAAATTTATATATAACTATGTTTAAGTAAGGTGGTGTGATATGGAGGGTATTAATCTTAAAGATAAGACACTTGAGGACCTGAGGTATATTGCAAAAATGATGGGATTAAAAAGCATTACCAGGTTGCGAAAGAGTGAACTTATTGAAAAAATTTATCAATCTCAAAAGATTGAAAATGCTGAACAAGATAAAAAATCAAGTAAAGTAGAAACTAAAACGAAAAAATTAGATATCGATGTTGAAAAAAAGTCCAAGAAGACTGAAGAAGCTAAAAAACAAGAAGAAACTCCTGTGTTAAGAAAGTCTAAGAGGGGAAGACCAAAGACAGTTAAAGTTTCAGATGATACTGAAAAAAAAGACAGAGAAGAAGTTAAAGAGGATAAGAGGGAAGTCAAAGAAGATAATAAAAAACAAGACAATAATGAAAAGGACACAGGAAGAAGAAAGACTGAAAGCACAGATGTCAAAAGTCAGACAGTTAAAGAGACTACACAAAATCATCAAAATAATATTAAAGAATCCGCCAACGAAAAGCTTCAAAATAAGAAACAAAATAATGAAGTTGTTAAAAGAGATGAAAGACCAGTACAGAATTTTCATTCCGACCGTGATGATAAAAAGGCGGAGGCAAGGAAAGATTCAGGGAATGGAAATGGTTCTAAGCATGAAAAGAGAAATGTAACTCACAAAAGAAACGGAGAAAATTTTAGCCATTCTAATGGATTTGAGAAGATTGAAAGTGATGATCCAGTTGAGGGAGTGCTAGAAGTTTTACCTGATGGTTATGGATTTTTAAGAAGTGATAACTATTTATCTGGTCCTAGAGATGTATATGTTTCGCCATCACAAATCAGACGTTTTAACTTAAGAACAGGTGATAAAATCAGAGGTAAAGGAAGGATCCCAAAAGAAGGGGAGAAATTTCAGGCTTTATTATATGTTCAAACAGTTAATGGGGATCCCCCTGAGGCAGCGACTAAAAGAACGTCTTTTGAGTATTTAACACCTATATATCCAGAGGACAGGATTACTCTTGAAACAGCTCCAAGAGAATTGTCAACTAGATTAATTGATTTAATAGCACCAATAGGTAAGGGACAGCGTGGTATGATTGTTTCGCCTCCTAAAGCAGGTAAGACAATTTTATTAAAGAAGGTTGCAAATGCTATTACAAGAAATTATTCAGAGTTTGAACTTATTGTATTACTTATTGATGAAAGACCTGAGGAAGTAACAGATATGCAACGTTCTATAAATGGTGAAGTTATATACTCTACATTTGATGAAGTCCCAGAACATCATATAAAAGTTGCAGAAATGGTTTTAGAAAGAGCACAGAGGCTTGTTGAACAAAAGAAGGATGTTGTAATACTATTAGATAGTATTACAAGGCTTGCAAGGGCATATAACCTTACAATACCGCCAACAGGAAGGACATTATCAGGAGGTCTTGACCCAGGTGCACTTCATAAACCAAAAAGATTTTTTGGAGCTGCAAGAAATATAGAGTTTGGTGGAAGTCTTACAATAATGGCTACTGCTCTTATTGAAACAGGAAGCAGGATGGATGATGTTATATTTGAGGAGTTTAAGGGAACAGGTAATATGGAACTTCACTTAGACAGAAAACTATCAGAAAAAAGAATATTCCCTGCAATAGACATAAACAAATCAGGTACAAGAAGAGAAGACTTGTTGCTTGGTCAAAAAGAACTTGAGGGAATATGGGCTATAAGGAAAGCCATGAGTAATATGGGAACAGGTGAAGTAACAGAGATGCTTGTAAATCGATTAGTGCAAACAAAGAATAATGTTGATTTTGTCAATAGTATTAATTTGGCTTTTGTCGACAAATAATTCTTGCACATATCCCTGTTTTATGATACAATATTTTTTGCATTTTAAGATTAATGTATAAATATTTAGTATGTGAAGTTAATTGTATAAAGTTTGAAAGTAGGTGAAAAATATGAAAGAGGCTATACACCCAAAGTATTCAGAAACTACTATTAAATGTGCATGCGGTGCCACTTATGAAACTGGATCTACTAGAAAAGATGTACATGTTGAGATATGTTCTAATTGTCATCCTTTCTATACTGGCAAGCAAAAGCTGGTAGATACAGGTGGCCGTGTTGATAAGTTTAATAAAAGATTTGGCATTAAAAATAAAGACTAAATATCTTAAAGACAAGGGGACGGTTCTCTTGTCTTAATTTTTTGAAAAATAAATTTCTGCATTATTTTTTTCTTTTTGGAAATAATAATAAAATATTTTAATTACTTAAAAATAATTTGAAAAATTAGAGGTAATTTATTTAACATGGCATTAGCTTCAAAAAGAATTGTTTTAATAATTGCATCTTTAGGGTCATTTTTAACGCCTTTTATGGCATCATCAATTAACATAGCACTGCCTGATATAGGTGAAGAGTTTTCTATGGGAGCAATTTTACTTAGTTGGGTAGCTACATCATATCTTTTATCCTCTGCTGTTTTTCTTGTTCCTTTTGGGAAAATAGGAGATAAATTTGGCAGAAAAAAAATATATACTTATGGAATAATTACATTTGTACTTGCATCTTTTGGATGTTCTGTTTCATTTTCAGCTGGAATGCTTATTTTTTTTAGAGTAATACAGGGGCTAGGTAGTGCCATGCTGTTTAGTACAGGAACTGCAATTTTAACATCGGCGTATCCAGAAAAAGAACGGGGAAAAGCTATTGGAATTAATACAGCTTCAATATATGCTGGTTTAACAGCAGGGCCTTCAATAGGAGGCGTTTTAACCAATTTATTTGGTTGGAGAAGTATTTTTGCAGCAAATCTTCCATTAGGTAGCATTGTTTTTTTACTAATTTTATTTAAGTTGAAAAATGAATGGTACGGTGAGAAGACATCAGGATTTGATTATTTTGGATCGCTGCTTTATGGGTTAATGCTTTTAATGTTTACATATGGGTTATCAATTCTTCCTCAATATACTGGAATACTTTTTTTGTTTTTTGGATTATTGTTGTCGGTTTTTTTTATAAAGTGGGAATTGAAAGTAAAAGAGCCTGTTTTAAATATGAATCTATTCAAAGAAAATAGAAAATTTACCTTTTCAAATGTTGCAGCTTTTATAAACTATGGAACAACCTTTGCAGTGAGTTTTTTGTTGAGTTTATATCTACAGTATATAAAAGGGTTTAATCCGGGGCAGACAGGTCTTATATTGCTGTCACAACCTGTGGTAATGATTTTGTTTTCAATACTGGCAGGAAGGCTTTCGGACAAAATAGAATCAAGAAAAATTTCTTCATTTGGACTTTTTATTACTTCACTTTCGCTGTTCACCCTTTCATTTATAAATGTAGAAACCAGTATTGTTTTTATAGTTATAAGTTTAATGGTGTTGGGAGTTGGACTTGCTTTTTTTGCTGCTCCAAATATCCATGCAATAATGAGTTCAGTTGAAGAAAAGTTTTATGGACTGACTTCAGCAATTATAGGAACAACCAAAGTTACAGGTCAGATGTTTAGTATGGCGGTAGCATCCTTGATAATTGGAATATATGTAGGAAGATCAGAAATAAATCCACAGAATTATTTTTTATTATTAAAAAGTGAAAGGGTCACATTTTTAATTTTTAGCATATTATGTATTGCAGGTGTATTTATATCGTTGGCAAGAGACAATACTCTTTATCAAAAGACCAAGTGAAATTCTGTTTTTGGGTATAGAGGAAAGAACACTAGAATAAGATAAAATATTTCCAATATATTTCCTGAATATAACTTGTTTTGTATGCATTTGGTTTTTTTAAGATATATAAAGAGTTTTTTTAAAAAAAATTAAAAAAATTTTTAAATATTCTTGATTATTTCATGGTGTATGTGGTATTATAACATAGAGTAACTTCTTTTTCTCAAAGTTACTCCCCTTGTTCGAGAGCTTTTTACCGGAGCTCTCATTTTTTTACCCTCGTTATTCCAAAATAAGACAATAACAACCTTTTTTAGGACAAACCAAATGAAATATCTCATTGTATTTTAAAATTCAATTTTAATCCAGAAGTTTACTGTCAACTTAGCTTCAAACTATAAAATAAAAGAGAGAGGGCTGACCCCTCTCTCTTTTATGTAACTTCTAACTTCTAACTTCCAACTAATGTGCTGCCTTTCTTGCCTCTTCTAACATCATATCTTTAACTTTCATAAGTCTTGTCAAATTACCTCTTTCATTTTCTTCAAGTTTCATAGTTATATACTTGATTGTGTCAGTAAGTTGAGGTATTAAGACATACTCTAAAGCATTAACCCTTCTTCTTGTCTTTTCAATTTCCTGTGCAAGAAGCTGTGAGGATTTTTCCATTTGTGCAAGTTCTAATATAGCAGGAAGCACTTCTGCCAATGTCCCTATAGCACTGTCAAGTTCTCCAGAAGTGGTTGCAAAGCCATAAGGATATATATCACTCTCTTCAGAACTTGACATCTTATAATCCAAAACAGGCACGTCCACGCTCATTATGTTTTGTGTGGATACATCCAGTGATATTCCCTGTTTTGGAAACATCAAAGCTCCTTCAAGTGATTCAGAAGACATAACAGCTCTAGCAATAAGAAAATTTTCATGAACTTTCATTAGCATGTCTTCTACTTTTTCACGTAATTCTTTATTTTTTCGAACTAGATCAAGGAACTTTTTCATCAATTCGTCTCTTTTATCTTTTAAAAGCTTGTGTCCTCTTCTTGCAACTTTAAGCCTTTTTTTAAGTCGTGTAAGTTCCATTCTAGTTGGATTTACTCGCATTACAGCCATAATGATTAACTCCTTTTTGCGATGTTTAAAAAATGACCAAATAATAATTTAAAGTCATTTCTCAGACAAATACTTATCAAGAAACTCGTCTTTGATACGTTTAAGCTCAGAGCGAGGAAGTATTGAAAGAAGATCCCAACCTGTTTGTAATGTTTTTTCAATGGTTCTGTCTTCTTCAAAACCTTGAGATACATAATCTTTTTCAAAAGCATCTGCAAATTTAGAATACAGCTTATCTATGTCAGATAAAGCAGCATCACCTAATATTACAGCCAGCTCTTTTGCCTCTTTACCTCTTGCATATGCAGAAAACAGTTGATTCATTGTATCTGCATGATCTTCTCTGGTTTTATTCTTTCCTATACCTTTATCCTTTAGGCGGGATAGAGAAGGCAAAACATCAATAGGAGGCATTATACCACGTCTATAAAGCTCCCTGTTTAGTATTATCTGACCCTCTGTTATATAGCCTGTAAGGTCAGGGATAGGGTGAGTTTTATCGTCCTCAGGCATAGTTAGTATTGGTATTAAAGTAATACTTCCTTCTGAATCTCTTTTCCTTCCGGCTCTTTCATATAAAGTGGCAAGATCGGTATATAAATAACCTGGATATCCTCTTCTACCAGGCACTTCCTTTCTAGCAGCAGAAACCTCTCTTAGAGCTTCGGCATAGTTTGTTATATCGGTTAAAATTACAAGTACATGCATGTCTTTTTCAAATGCAAGGTACTCAGCAGCAGTAAGTGCTGATCTAGGCGTAGATATACGCTCGATTGCCGGGTCGTCTGCCAGATTAATAAAAAGTACCGTACGATCTATAGCACCTGTTCGTTTAAAGTCAGATATAAAATATTCAGATTCTTCAAAAGTTATACCAATTGCTGCAAATACAACAGCAAATTTACTGTCAGTTCCCAAAACCTTTGCCTGTCTTGCAATCTGAGCTGCAAGCTGAGCGTGAGGTAGACCGGAACCTGAAAATATAGGAAGCTTTTGTCCCCTTACAAGTGTGTTTAGACCATCTATAGCAGAAACACCTGTTTGTATAAATTCTGAAGGGTAATTTCTTGCCGCTGGATTCATTGGAATACCATTTATATCAAGTCTTGTATCAGGAATAATCTTTGGACCTCCGTCTATTGGTTTGCCAAGTCCGCTAAATACTCTTCCAAGCATATCTAATGAAACAGGAAATTCTATTCCTCTTCCTAAAAACCTTACTTTACTTTCTGCAACATTTATACCAGCAGCACTTTCAAAAAGCTGAACCAATGCGTCGTCTTCATTTATTTCAAGAACTCTGCATCCTCTGATTTCACCATTTTCCAGTTCTATTTCTCCTAGTTCACCATATTTTACTCCTTCAACTTTTTTAACAAGCATTAATGGACCTGCAACTTCTGATATGGTTTTGTATTCTTTAAGCATTCTTGCCCACCTCCTTTGATATAAGGGAGTCTATTTGTTCTTTAAGTTCAGTTTCAATCTTATATAAATTAGTATTTACCTGATCTTCAATTGTATATTTAGATCTTCCAATTCTCTCTCTTACAGGTAGGTCAAATAATTCTTTTATGCCTACACCTGCTTCAATAGCTTTTTTACCTTGGTAATAAAAGTCCATTATAAGTTGTAACATTCTAAACTGTTTGTTAAGTGAGGTATAAGTATCCACATCGTGAAATGCATTTTGGTGAAGATAGTCTTCACGTATGGATTTGGCAGCCTCTAAAGTCAATCGGTCAACTGGAGAAAGGGCATCAACACCAACAAGCCTTACAATCTCCTCTAGCTCTGCTTCTTCCTGCAATATCTTCATTGCATCTGATCTGAGAGTCTCCCAGTTTTTCGAAACATTTTCAATAATCCACTTATCCAATCTGTCAAGATAAAGTGAATAACTTAAAAGCCAGTTTACAGCAGGAAAGTGACGTCTATATGCTAAAGATGAATCAAGTCCCCAAAACACCTTTACTATTCTTAAAGTTGCCTGGGTAACAGGCTCGGAAATATCTCCTCCTGGAGGGGATACTGCACCTATAGCAGTAAGGGCACCTTCTCTTCCATTTGTTCCAAGGCTGTTAACTCTTCCAGCCCTTTCATAAAACTGTGCAAGTCTTGATCCTAGATATGCAGGATATCCCTCTTCACCAGGCATTTCTTCAAGTCTTCCAGACATTTCTCTTAAGGCTTCTGCCCAGCGAGAAGTGGAGTCTGCCATTAAGGCTACACTGTAGCCCATATCCCTAAAGTATTCCGCAATGGTGATTCCAGTGTATATAGATGCTTCTCTTGCAGCAACAGGCATATCTGATGTGTTTGCAATAAGTACAGTTCTCTTCATCAAAGATTCCCCGGTTTTTGGGTCTTTTAGCTCGGGAAATTCCATCAAAACATCTGTCATCTCGTTACCACGTTCACCACAACCTATATATACAACTATTTCAGCGTCAGCCCACTTGGCAAGCTGGTGCTGAACAACAGTTTTACCGCTCCCAAAAGGACCTGGAACTGCTGCAACTCCACCTTTAGCAATGGGAAAGAAGGTATCTATTACCCTTTGACCTGTTATAAGTGGTGTGTCAGGTGGTAACTTTTCTTTATATGGCCTTCCGTTACGAACAGGCCACCTTTGCATCATCTGAACATTGACTTTTTCGCCATTATCTTTTTTAATTACAGCAACAGTGTCGTCAACAGTGTAACTGCCTTCTTTGATTTTTTGGATTGTTCCACTGACACCGTAGGGTATCATTATTTTATGTTCTATAACAACTGTTTCCTGCACCGTGCCTATAATGTCGCCTGCACGTACCTTAATTCCTTTTTCCACAGTGGGTACGAATTTCCACTTTTTTTCCCTGTCTAAAGAAGTAACTTCAATACCTCTTGTTATATTACTTCCAACCAGTTCTCTCATTTTTTCAAGAGGTCTTTGTATACCGTCAAACATATTTTCAATAAGTCCAGGTCCCAATTCAACGCTGAGGGGAACCCCTGTTGAAACAACAGGTTCTCCAGGACCTAATCCTGTTGTTTCTTCATAAACCTGAATGGAAGCTTTATCTCCATGCATTTCTATTATTTCACCTATTAACTTGTGTTCACTTACGCGTACAACGTCAAACATATTTGCATCACGCATACCTTCAGCAATTACCAAAGGGCCCGAGACTTTAACTATTGTTCCTTTGCTCAATGCTCATCCCTTCTTTCATCAATATTTTACCAATCAATGCAGGCACTTTAATCTATATCATTTTACTCATCTTTAAATAGTATATCAGCACCTACTGCACGTTCAACACTCTTTTTAACACCCTGAACACCTATTCCCAATGAGCCGGCGTTTCCTGGTATAGGTATTATTGCAGGAAATCTTCTCTCACTGTATTGTTCAATTGTAGAGACAATATCCTTGGCCATTTGTTCGGTAATGTAAACAACGGCATATTCGTCATCAGCTATTTTTTCCAAAGTCTCCTGGGCTTCGAGAGGTGTTGATACAGGGAAGGTAGAGATTCCCACAGCCTTAAAGCCCATAATACTATCTTTATCACCTATAACTCCTATTTTATACATAAGCCTCTCTCAGCCTTTCTCTTATTTTTTCGTTTGGAATATCATTAATTTTACCTACCATAATAATTCTTGCATTTTTAATTTCTGTTTCCTTTGCAATTAAATAACCTATAAGTGGCTCTATGCCAAAAGACAAAAACTTAGCTTTTTTCACAAAGGAAATTATAAAATTATCACATAACTTTTCAAATTTCGTAAGGTTTTTGGAAAAATCACCACCGTCAATGCTTTCTTCTAAAAAATCACCATATCTAGTATATCTTAAAGCTTCCAAAAAATTTTCTAATGTGCCATCTAGGTTTTCCACAAATACTTTAGTATCAATTTCCCCCCCGGGAATCAAAATCTTTTGGAGAAAATCCCATGTCTTTTTGAGATTTTTTATCCTTAAAAAAATTCTTAAGTTACAAATATCAATCATTATTACAATTAAATCATTTATAAATTCACTTCCAGATGCTTCTGCCAGTTCCTTCATATGAGTATATTGTGCTTTGTCCATTATTAAGTCAATAATTTGTGGATTTTTTGTCTTTCCAAAAGTTTCTATACAATCTTCAACTGCATTTCTCATAACAGATGACATATCACTTAAGTTTCTGTCTTGAATCATTATTTCAAGAGTTTTTACAGGTATAGAACCTGGCTCTACTATAATGTCTGTAGATTCCTGACCAGAAAATTCAGACTTTAAAAACACTTTAATATTGTGGTAGTCATTTGACATAAGAAACATATTTATTATGTCAGGTTCTGGAGCTAGTTCGCTTAAAAGTTGATAAACCTTATTATATTCCTCTTTTAAAAGTTCTTCATATTGAAGAGCACTTTTTACGTCTGTCTTAAGGCCATAATCTGCTTCTAAAAGTGTTTTAAGTGCTTCATCAGGTGTTTTTGAATCAACCATTCTGTCAAATTTTAAATTGCTTAATAGTTTTTTTTCTATAGCTCGAATTCTTGAAACAACATATATATAATTTAATTCATCTATTTTTTTAGTAGTTGGCAAATGAAATCCTCCTTTCACAAATAATAAGTTTTAACACTGTGAAAACGTTATAAATTAAAACAGTGATTTAATTACATCTGTTTCAATTTCATCACGTTTCATCCTTATTATTGAATCAAAGGAGTTATTAACTTCTATATCACCTAGCTTTAAAATGAATCCTCCATTGATATTTCTTGTTTCACTTGAAACAGTGACCTTTCCACTGGTGTTTCTTGAAGATAGTTTCTTATTAATTTTTTCTGTAAAATCAGAGGGCAACCTTTTTTTATCTTTTTCAGATAGTACAACTTCCTCAGTACCATTTCTCACTGAGCCAACAATCAAATCAGTAATAATAGAAATATATTCTTCATCAGGCATTTGGGTTAGCTTTTTAATTGTATTTTCAAAAGCTTCTTCAACAACTTCCTGTTTAGCTTGAAGTTTTTGCTTTCTAGCTTCAAGTTCAGCCACTGCTTTAAGTCTTTTTTTGACTTCCACAGCTTCTGCTTTTGCATTTTCTATTATTTTATTTTTTTTATCTTCTGCCTCTTTTTTGGCATCAGTTATTATTTCAGATGCTTCCTTTTTAGCTCGTTTAGTAGTTTCTTCTGCTTGTAAGCGAGCTTCATCAAGTATCCTCTCTTTGATTTTATTTACTCCTGACATATAGGACACTCCTTTTTAGTAGATTAATTAATTGCACCTAGCATTAAAAATGAAATTATAAAAGCTAGAATAGCAAACATTTCAACCATAAGTGCAAGTGTAATAGCCTTACCCATGCTTTCAGGTCTTTTAGCTATTAAGTTTATACCTGAAGCAGCAACTTTTCCCTGATAAATACCTGACATCAAACCTGTTAAACCGACAGGAATACCAGCGGCAAAAAGGAAAAGACCACTTTGTAAAGGCAAAGTAGCACTAGCATCAATATTACCAAGAATTAAAAATGAAATAACAAAGCCGTAAATTGCCTGAGTACTTGCAAGTGCTTCTAAAATCATAACAGGAACAAACTTACCAGGATCTTCAGTTAATACACCTGTACCTGCCTGACCTGCTATTCCTACACCTTTTGCTGAGCCCATACCAGCAACAAAAAAGGCTATTGCTGCCCCAAACATTGCCCAAATGTTACCGCCCAAATTTTCAAACAAAAACTCCATAAATTTTACCTCCTAGTATTTTAGATTAATATATTTTGTATCTACTTTAAAGGGTTCGAAGGCTGTACCCCCACCCTCGTAAAACTTTCCAAAAAACTCAATATACTGAAGTCTACTTGAGTGCACATATGCCCCAAGAGCGTTTATTGCAAAATTAAACAGGTGACCAAAAATCAAAATCACAACAACAAATACTATTTTTAAAATATTATCCACTCCAAGCATTAGTGCCATTTCATTTACAATTGATGAAATAACTGAAGTAGCAAGTCCTAAGGCTAAAAGTCTTGAGTAAGATAAAACATCACTCATAAAACTTATTAAATCATAAAGACTTGTAGCACCACTAAAAATTCTAAGTATAATGTTTTTTTTGTTACGTCCCTGACTAAGTACAATTAGTATAGCACCTGCTAAAAGAAGATACTGCCCAATCTCAACCAGCCCAGACACAGATCCTTCATCTATTATAGGAACATAGGGAAGAAGGAAAAGAGAAAAACCTGTAAAAAGCACATACCAAAAGAATACGTCAAATATAATAGCCGAATACTTTTTTTGCCTATACAAATTAATGCCTTTTACGCCAAGTCCTACAAACATGTGGATAATGCCAAAAAGCAGTGAGAAACTTAGCATTTTCTCAGTTTCATCAGTAAGGCTAAACCAAAATGCAGTTTCAGATAATGCAGAAATGCCAAACCATCCACCCAAAAGGAATCCCCAAATCATTGTAGAAAAGCCACAATACATTACAAGTTTCATAAATTTCTTTATACCTTCTTCAAGTTGAAATTTCAAAAGTATAAAGCCTGAAAGGGCTGCCATTATAATACCGTAGCCGCCATCGCTTAGCATAAGTCCAAAAAATAGTATAAAAAATGGAGCGGTTACCACGTTAGGATCAATTTCCTTTTTGTTTGGAAGACTGTACATTTCTGTTATTGGCTCTACAGAACGAGAAAAGTCTCTGTTTGCAAGTAAAATAGGAAACTCCTCATCTTCAGAAGGTTCAATAATTTCTAGTGAACAATCATAGGTGTTTTCAAGATAGTGCTTAATTTGCTTTGATGAAGTCTCTGGAATCCATCCTTCAAGCAAAAAAGACTTGTTAGTTATAAATATATTACTGGATACTTTTTTTCTGTTTCTTTCAACAAGTATGTGATCGTGCAAAATTTCAAGGTTGTTTTGATAATCTGTAAAAGAAGCTATTTTTTCCTCTATAGATGAAATTTCACTTTCAAGATCTTTAATGTTTTTTGACATATTTATAATGTTTTCTTCTACAGTACCGGAAAACTCTTTAAAAGCTGATTTAGAAAAACCATATTGTTTAAGTATTTTCATAACATCGTCTTCTTTTGAATTTAAATAAATAACAAGAAGATAACTTTGTTCCCTGTCCTCTCCAATAACCTCAAAGTGACTTTCAGGAACTTCATCAGCCAGTTCTTCACTTAAGCTATTTGTGTCGGCAATTTCAGGAACTATGCCTGTTAACACAGCAGTATTTTTAGTGCCATGCATATTAAGTGGGACGTCTAATTTTTTCCAAGGCTTAAGATTTAAAATGAGATTTGAATTTTTGTTTATCTCAGATTTTAATTTCGAAAGCTTTTTGTCATAACCTATAATTTCATCAACAACTTCCCAGAGATTATCTTGATCTTTAATAACATCTTTATAGTCGTTAATACTCACTGTTCTTTTTGCTGCAAAGAGTCCCTTTTTTCTTGTGTCGACTTTTGACAAATATTCAAGTGCCGATGATATTTTGTCAAGATTACCATTAAGTTTGGATATCTCTTCGGTGTTTTCTTCATTTGAAACTAACTGATCCCAGTCATCTGACGACATTTTTTCACTTAAATCTGTAATTTCCACTACGCCCATCTTCATAAGGTTTTCAAGTATTTGTTCCTTGTCTGATTTAAGGCCTATTAGTGACAGTTTATTCATATTAACTATTGCCATCAGGTTTCACAATCCTTCCTATTATTATATCAATTGCTTTATCAAGATTCTTCCTTGAATGACTTTTGATTGTTTCGCATTCCTTTAAAACTTCTTCTTTAAAACTATCAATTTCTTTATTTGCAGAAGCTTCGGATTTGTTAATAATTTCTTTAGCCTCTTTATCGGCATTTTCTTCTGCTTCTTCAACAATTTTTTTTGCCTGGTTATTTGCGTCGGAAATAATCTGTCTGGAATCTTCTAAAGATTTCTTCTTAATTTGCTCTGCCTGTTCTTCCACTTCCGTTATCGATTTAATTAAATCAATTGACACTAAATCACCACCTTGTATTTGTTATTGTATGAAAGACATATTAATACCTTTATATAATGTCGGTATTTTTTATGTTTTTAAACAAAATTTTTTTATGTATTTACTACAGCTAAATTTTACTTAACGCTTTTGCAATAAGTTTAAAATCAACACATATCCTCTAAGGGATGATTTTATAATTCCTGCCTTTGATAGATGTTAAGAAGACAAGAGGCTTATTGAACCTAAAATACATATTTTATAATATACCACTATAATAAATTTATATCAAGGCTTCGTGTAGAATATTATAGAATTTTTTTTGCTTTTTCATAGGCTTTTAAAACACTTGTATTTAAATATATATCCTGCTTTTACAGCTTCTAAACTGCTAAACTTTAGTTTAAAAAATAGAGTTACTTGCACAATACCTGCTTATTTTGATATGATAATCTTAATTAAAACTATGCTTATATAGGTTAAGAATAGAAAGGAAGAATAGAGATGAAAAAAATTAGTACTGTATTGGTAGCTGTTATAGCTTTAGTGCTTTTAGGCAGTTGTGGCTCTAGTGAGACCCAAAAAATGAATTTAGGCACTATGGACGGGACAAGATATATAAATGAATACTTTGGACTTGAGATAGAAATCAATGAAGATTGGGAATTGATGAGTGAGGAGGAAAAAATTGCGATTACAATTAGAGGAACGAAATTCGCAGGTGGGGATGATGAGAAGTTTAAAGAAAAGCTTGAAGCTGGAGAATTTGAGCAGGTATATCTTTTAGCGGCATATAAAGATGTTGAAGATTCATTTGAACCTAAAATAACATGCTTAGCAGAGGATCTTTCAGGTTATTATGATATTGATGGAGAAAGGGAATATCTTAAAATTATGAAAGATGGTTTTGAGAGTATAGATATTGGATACAATTTTTCAGAAGAAATATATATGGAAAAAGCTGGAAATACAGAGTTTTACGTTTTGGAAAGTACTATTGAGCGTGAGGATTTTGATGTTACTCAAAAGTTTTATGTAAAAATAATAAAAAATAATGCAATAACATTTATAACATCCTATTCAACTAAAGAGCAAGAGGAAGAATTAGATGAAATGATGCAGACTATTGAGCTTAGGTGAGAAGGTGAGGCAGGGGGACGGTTCTCTCGTCTCATTTAAATGAGACGAGAGAACCGTCCCCCTGCCTCACCTTGGAAAAAAGAAAAAAAAGTGTTATTATGAAATGTAGTGAATTTACCGTAAACATAAGGAGATGTTATGAAAAAGATAGGTTATTTAGGTCCTAAGGGGACATTTTCCCAAGAGGCTATGATTGAATATGTTAAAGGCAGGGAAGGCTTTTTGGAGTGCTCTTATAACACCATGCCTGATTTGATTTATGCAGTGAATAATGATGAAATAGATGAGGCGATAGTACCTATTGAAAATTCTCTAGAAGGTGCTGTAAGTGTTACTTTAGATATGCTTGCAACAGATGTAGATCTTAAGATTAAGGCAGAAATAGTTATCGCAGTTAATCAAAATTTCATGGTGAGAAAGGGGACAAAAATTGAAGACATAAAGTATATTTTGTCCCATCCCCAGCCAATAGGGCAGTGCAGGAAGTATTTAAACTCAAAGTTTCCAGATGCGTTAATAAAATATGTGTACAGCACTGCTGAAGCTGCTAGGGAAGTTGCAGAAGGGAATAAAGACATGGGGGCTGTGGGATCGGTAACAGCAGCCCATGCTTATGATATGGAAATTGTAGATAGATCCATACAGGACAATTTTAACAATTTAACTCGGTTTGTAATTGTATCTAAAGAGGATGCTGAGAAAAAGTCGAAAAATAAAACATCTATAGTTTTTTCAACTGACAACAGGCCTGGAAGTCTATATAAAATACTTGACATATTTAGTCTTTGGGATATTAATATGACTAGAATTGAATCAAGACCTGCAAAAAACAAATTGGGAAAGTACATATTTTTTGTAGACTTAAATGGTCATGTAGAGGAAGAAGATTTGAAAGATTCTCTGACAATGGTGAAAAGAAAAACATCCTTTTACAAGTTTTTAGGCTCATATCCTGAATACAGTATTAAATAATGAGGTTGTTTTTGGGAAATTTCACACGTATTAAATAATTAATGTTATAATATATGGCAGCATAAAATTCAGTAACATTTAACAACTATACTTTGTATAAATACAACTTGTTGGAGTGATGACATGGCTTTTTTTGATAGAGAAATTGACATTACAAGAAATATAAAAATTATTGAGTGGCTTAAAAGTGAACTTCTTACCGATATTGCAACACTTTTCAAAGTGTTGGTAAATGGAGTTAGAGAAGAAGTTCACGAATCAATTGCAGAAACTTTGTCTAATATTATTTTGATTTGTTATTTGCTAGGAAGGCGATTAGGAATAAACTATAATGCAATTGAAATTAAGATAGAAAATAAAGTGAAGCTTGGGCTTTTAGAAAATCATGATGTGGAGAAGCATTATGGCGATTTGTCAGAACTTTCAAAACACCTTAACTGCTCAAGGATAAATAATAAATAGATATTTTACATATAAATGTTAAAAAAGTCAAACAACTTGAAATACAGGAGAATAAATAATGAAAGGTAAAAAGTTTGCAGGGATTTTTATACAAAAAGCCAGTTTTTATCTATTAATAATATTTATATTATTAATAATAACTGCATTTTTAGAAATAATGGTGGCTGTGCCAGGGTTTATATTTTTTATGTTTCTTTTGTACTATAATTTTAAATCAAATTATAAAAGAAAAAAGGAAATAACTCAATATATTGAAAACCTTACATTTAATATTGATATGGCAACAAAAGATACCTTACTAAATTTTCCTATGCCTTTAGTATTAATTGAATTGGATGGAACTATAATCTGGTATAATTCGTCTTTTAAAAAGGTGTTTGAGGGGGAAGAACTGTTAGAAAAGACAATACAGACATTTGCAGAGGAATTAAATCCTGAAAGTTTTTCAAATGAAACTATGAATTTTTCAGACGAAACTAAAATTCATGGCAGAAACTATTGTGTTTTAGGCAATTTTATAGAAGCTGACAGCAAGATTAATGACGATGGTATTATATTGCTCTTGTATTTTATTGACAATACAGAGCTGGTGAATATGAAAAAGATATATAATGATGAGAAAGTGGTAGTTGGTATTTTTATCATAGATAATTATGATGATTTGATGCAGAGCATTGAAGATACGCAGGTGCCTCAGATGTTTGTAGAAATAGAGACTAAGTTAAACAGCTGGACAGGGTACACAGGTGGGATTGTTAAAAAATATGAAAGAGATAAATATTTATTTATTTTTGAAAATAAATATTTAAAAAGCTTTCAGGAGAAAAAGTTTGATATTTTAGACAGCATTAAAGAGATAAATATTGGAAATAAAATACCTGTTACCCTTAGTATAGGTATTGGAAAAGGTGGAGATTCCCTTTTAGATAAATTTCGTTATGCAAATGCTGCTTTGGATATTGCGTTAGGTAGAGGAGGGGATCAAGTTGTTATAAAAGATGGTGAAGAGATATCCTTTTATGGGGGAAAGACAAGAGAGATTGAAAAGAGAACGCGAGTAAAGGCAAGGGTGATTGCTTTTGCACTTAGAGAGCTTATTGATCAGTCATCAGATGTAATAATTATGGGACATAAAAATTGTGATATTGATTGTCTTGGAGCTGCTTTAGGGATTTACAGCATAGCAAAAAAAAGAGAAAAGCAGGCTAATATAGTTTTAAACAAGTCAAATTCAAATATTGACAGTATGATTTCTAAAATTGAGGCAGACAAAAAATATGAAAATCTTTTTATATCTAGTGGGGATGCCCTTGAGAAAACAGGCAAAAAGACCTTGCTGGTTATTGTAGATACACATAAACCCAGCTTTACAGAAACACCAGATTTGATAAAATATACAGAGCAGATAGTTGTTATTGATCATCATAGAAGGGGAGCCGATTATTTAAAGGATGCAGTTCTTACATACCAAGAAACATATGCATCATCAACCTGTGAGTTGCTCACAGAGATTTTGCAATATGTTGATGAAAATGTAAAACTTAATTCTATTGAAGCTGAAGCACTATATGCAGGGATAATGGTGGATACAAAAAATTTCACATTCAAGACGGGGGTCAGGACTTTTGAAGCAGCAGCATTTTTAAGAAGGCAGGGAGTGGATACCGTTTCCGTAAAACAAATGTTTCAAAATGACCTTGATACATATATTCATATTTCAAATGTTGTTAGGGCTGCGAAATTATATAATGATAGTATAGCTATTTCAATATGTCCATCTGATATAAAAAATGCAACTGTAATAGCGGCACAGGCAGCAGATCAACTTGTAAGTCTTAAAGGACTTCAGGCAGCTTTTGTACTGTGTGACACAAAAAATGGGATATCCATAAGTGGGAGGTCACTAGGAGATATAAATGTCCAGATAATATTAGAAAAGCTTGGAGGAGGAGGTCATTTGACCTTTGCAGGAGCACAACTTAAAGATGTTTTAGTTGAAGAAGCAATTGAAAAACTTAAAGAGTCTATAGAAGAATATAAGGAAGAGATACCCGACTCTAATTAACAGATGTTATAAATCAGAAATAAATAAAAAGTTATTTCTGTAAGTATACAATTTGAAGGAGAGAGATAATATGAAGGTAATTTTAAAAGAAGATGTAAAAGGATTAGGTAAAAAAGAAGATATGGTAAATCCCAATGATGGATATGCCAGAAATTTTTTAATTCCAAGAGGACTTGCAGTAGAGGCAACTTCTAAAAACATGAACGATATGAAAATTAAAAAACAGGCGGAAAAAAACAAAAAAAATAGGGATTTTGCCGATGCAAAAGAACTTTGCAAAAAACTTGAAAGTATTACTGTGAACTTTAAAGTAAAAGCAGGTGATAATGGTAAACTATTTGGTTCTATTACAAGCAAGGATGTTTCTGAACAATTAAAAAAGAAGCATAAAATAAAAATAGACAAAAAGAAAATTAATTTTTCTGAGGTTATAAAGGCTGTAGGAACATACCAAGGAGAGGTAAAAGTGTATCCTGGTGTATCAGGAAAGATTTCTGTAAAGGTTGAACCAGAGAAATAGTGAACTCGTTTAGCTAAAGCTAAACATGTGAGCTTTAAGTGGATTGGTAAAGAAAGAAATAAAATTTAAGGGGTAAGGATATGGACTTAGGTTCATTGGGGAGGATACCTCCTCAAAATATAGAAGCTGAACAGTCAGTCTTAGGTGCTGCTCTTTTAGACAAAGAGGTTTTATCAAGCATAACTGAGGCAATTGATGGCTCTGATTTTTACAGGGAAGACCATAAGGAAATTTTTGAGGCAATTATGGATTTATACGAAAAAGGAGAGCCTATTGACTTAATTACAGTATCTGAACAGCTTAAAATGAGAGGTTCTTTAGATGGTGTAGGAGGATTAGAATATCTTACTAATTTGGTGAACGCAGTTCCAACTACTGCCAGTGCCAGACACTATGCTAAAATTGTTGAGGAAAAATCCATATTAAGAAAGCTTATTAAATCTTCCTCTGAAGTAATTAACATGGGATATGATGCATCAGAAGAGGTTGCATATATTTTGGACAGGGCGGAAAAAGGCATTTTTGATATTTCCCAAAAGAGGAATAATCAAGGATTTGTTCAAATAAAGGATGTGCTTTTAGAAACCTTTGATAGGCTAGAAGAACTTTACAACAACAAAGGAAATGTTACCGGTATTCCTACAGGATTTGCAGATCTTGATCAAAAGACGTCGGGACTTCATAATTCTGACCTGGTTTTAATTGCAGCCAGACCGGCCATGGGTAAAACTTCGTTTGTTTTAAACATTGCACAGCATGCAGCGATTCACTCTCAGGTTCCAGTTGCTGTATTTAGTCTTGAGATGTCAAAAGAACAGCTTGTTAACAGGATGCTGTGTTGTGAGGCCATGGTAGATGCCCAAAGAATGAGAACTGGTCAATTAGAAGACAGTGACTGGGAAAAGGTGGCCAAGGCTTTAGGGCCTATTTCTGATGCTCCAATCTATATAGATGACACTCCCGGAATGACAGCTATGGAAATAAGGGCAAAGTGCAGAAGGCTAAAAATGGAGAAGAATCTGGGGCTTGTTATTATTGACTATCTACAACTTATGCAGGGTAGAGGAAGAAATGACAGCAGACAGCAGGAAATATCAGAAATATCAAGGTCTTTGAAAATCCTTGCAAAAGAGATAAATGTACCTGTTTTAACACTGTCTCAGCTTAGTCGTGCTCCAGAGCTTAGAGCAGATCACAGACCTATTTTGAGTGATTTGAGAGAATCAGGGGCAATTGAGCAGGATGCAGATATTGTAATGTTTCTTTATAGAGACGACTACTATAATCCTGAAACAGAAAAAAAGAATGTGGCAGAGGTAATGATTGCAAAGCACAGAAACGGGGGCACAGGAGCTGTTGATTTAGCTTGGCTAGGGCAATACACTAAATTTGCCAACTTGGAAAAATTTAGAGAGTAATTTGTAAAAAATATTTGCACATTACAAAAATATAAATTAGGGGAGCTATCATATTCGTATGATTGGAAAAGTTTTAAAAGACATAAAAGACAAATGCCTTATTAAAAAAGGTGATACTGTAATAGTTGGTTTGTCCGGAGGACCGGACTCAGTATGTCTTCTTCATGTTCTTAAAGGCATGGAAGAGAGTATGAATATAAAAATTTTAGCAGTCCATGTAAATCATATGCTTCGAGGAAAGGATTCCTTCGAAGATGAAAAATATGCCAAAAGACTTTGTGAAAAGCTAAATATTAATTTAAAAACAGAGCGTATAGACCTAAAAGATACTGCAAAAAAGAAAAAGCTTTCTATAGAAGAGGCAGGTAGAAAAGAAAGATATAGAATTTTTGAAAAAGTAGCAAAAGAGTTTAATGCAGAAAAAATAGCTGTGGCACATAATAAAAATGATCAAGCTGAAACAGTCTTAATGAATATCATAAGGGGTACAGGGCTTTCAGGTTTAAAGGGTATGGAGTTTAAAAGAGGTAAGATTATAAGACCTCTTCTTGATATTGAAAGGTTTGAAATTGAAGAATATTGTAATGTACATAGTTTAGATCCGAGAATTGACAGGACAAATTTAGAGACAGTTTACACCAGAAACAAGGTAAGACTTGATTTGATACCATATATAAACAGTCTCTTTGATATAGATGTTACATCTAAACTTGTAAAAATGTCTGAAATAATAAAATTTGAGGATAATTTTATTGAATATTCTACTGAGAAATTGTATAATAAGTCTTTAGTTGAAAGAAAAGATGGAGAGACAGTATTAAATACAAAAGTATTTAATACTTATCATAAAGGAGCAAAGGGAAGGATATTAAGAAAGGCAATAATAGAAGCGACAGGTTGTATAAAAGCAATAGAAAGTATACATATTGAGGATATAATAAAACTGGCTTTAGATGGCAGAGTAGGAGCACAGATACATCTTCCTCGTGAAATAAGAGTGAAAAAATCATACGAAACTCTAAGGGTGTATCAATTTAAAGGTTTTCAACAGATTAATTTTTACAACATAAAGCTAAATATACCTGGTGATACTTTTATTAAGGAAGAAAAATCTATTGTGAGAGCTAGTGTGATTGATGCTGTAAATTTAGATGAGTATAAAAAAAATAAAATGAATGCAGCAATTCAGTATTTTGATTATGACAGGATAGAAGAGGGAATAAATATAAGAAAGCGAGAAGATGGAGATAGAATTAAACCCTTTAATTCAAATGGTACAAAAAAAATAAAAAAGTATTTTATTGATAAAAAAATTCCGATAGATATAAGGAATGAAATTCCTCTTGTTGCAAAAGACAAAGAAATAGTGTGGATAATAGGATATACTATAAATGATAAATATAAAGTTACTGAAAGTACTAAAAAAGTATTAAAACTTGAATTTATAAAAAAAAAGAGTTGAAGGAAACAGGGAGGTAAATATGATTGAGGATATTAAAAAGGTATTGATTACCGAAGAGGAGTTGAAAAAGAGAGTAAAGGAACTGGGAAAAACAATTACACAGGACTATCAGGGGAAAAAACTTGTCTTGATAGGAGTATTAAAGGGAGGTGTGGTTTTTTTAGCTGACCTTATAAGAGAAATAGACCTGCCTTTAGATATAGATTTTATTTCAGTTTCAAGCTATGGAGATTCTACTCGCTCATCTGGTATAGTCCGTATAATAAAGGATATTGATATTGATATAATGGGTAAGCATGTTTTAATTGTTGAAGATTTAGTTGACTCAGGACTTACCTTAAGATACATCAAAGACCTTTTTGTGGCAAGAGACCCTAAAAGTGTAAAGTGTTGCACCGCATTGGATAAGCCTTCCACTAGAGAAGTGGAAATTGAAATTGAATATAAGGGAACAATAATACCTGATGAATTTGTTGTTGGATACGGGCTGGATTTTGCGGGAAAATATAGAAACTTACCAGACGTTTGTATACTAAAACCACATGTTTATTACGAATAATCATAAAAAAAATATTTTTAATGTTTTTTATATTGATTTTTTATTGTATTTGTAGAATAATTGTTGTATGCATGATTAGTTAAAGATTACTACTTAAATTGCTAAAAGGTTTTAAGAGTACTAGTATTTATAAAGTTAAAAAGTTGAGGAGGGAGCTATTTGAAACATTTTAAAAACATGAGCTTTTATATTGTATTATTTATAATATTATTATTGGTTATTATGCTTTTCCAAGACGGTGGAAAGCCTGATGATATGTCATATACTGAACTTATGACGCAAATTGAAAATGGAAATGTAGAAGAAATTATACTTGAAGGAAATGAAGCTACGATAACAATGGTAGGTGAAGAAGATAAAGTTGAAACATCATATATACCTGATGTACATCTCTTTTCTTTACAGACAGAAGAGTATTATAAAGGAGAAGGAGGATTTAATTACATCTTTGAAGAACCTCCAACACCTCCATGGTGGGTAGCTATGATACCTACATTAGGTTTGATAGTCATATTTGTTTTGTTTTGGGTTTTCTTTCTCCAGCAATCTCAAGGCGGAGGCGGAAACAGAGTTATGTCTTTTGGCAAAAGCAGAGCAAAGATGTCTGTTGATGATAAAAAGAAAGTTAATTTTAATGATGTTGCAGGTGCAAACGAAGAAAAAGAAGAACTTGAAGAAATTGTAGATTTTCTAAAGCAGCCGAAAAAGTTTGTTGAATTAGGGGCTAGAATTCCTAAGGGAGTTCTTTTGGTAGGACCTCCTGGAACAGGTAAAACTCTTTTGGCAAAGGCGGTATCCGGTGAGGCAGGAGTTCCTTTCTTTAGTATAAGTGGTTCAGACTTTGTAGAAATGTTTGTAGGTGTTGGTGCATCAAGAGTAAGAGATTTATTTGAACAGGCAAAAAAGAATGCACCCTGTATCATATTTATAGATGAGATTGATGCTGTTGGAAGACATCGTGGAGCAGGCCTAGGAGGCGGACATGATGAGCGTGAGCAGACGTTAAACCAGTTGCTTGTTGAAATGGACGGCTTTGGCATTAATGAAGGTGTAATTATTCTAGCAGCAACAAACAGACCTGATATTTTAGACCCGGCACTTTTAAGGCCTGGAAGATTTGACAGGCGAGTTGTGGTAGGATTGCCGGATATCAAGGGTAGAGAGCAAATATTAAAGGTTCATTCAAGAGGAAAGCCTTTATCAGAAGATGTAGAGTTAGATGACTTGGCAAAGAGTACACCGGGTTTTACTGGTGCAGACCTTGAGAATCTTCTTAACGAAGCAGCATTACTAGCTGCAAGGGCTGATAAGACAAAAGTAACTATGTCAGAAATAAAAGAAGCGGTATTTAAGGTTATTGTTGGGCCGGAAAAGAAGAGCAGGGTTATGAGCGAAAAGGAAAAGAAACTTACAGCTTACCATGAAGCAGGTCATGCTATGGCAATAAAATACGTATCTACAACAGATACGGTGGACAGAATATCAATAATACCATCAGGTATGGCAGGGGGTTTTACAGCCCCTAAGCCTGACGAAGATAAAAGTTATAATACAAAGTCCCATTTGCTAGAGAGCATTGTTGTTGCACTAGGCGGGAGAGCTGCTGAACATCTTATACTTGGTGAAGTAAGTACAGGGGCTTATTCAGACTTAAAGAGAGCAAATGGAGTTGCAAGAAGTATGATAACTAAGTATGGAATGAGTGAGAAACTGGGGAATTTAATTTTTGGTAATGAAAACGATGAAGTGTTTATAGGAAGGGATATGGCTCAGTCAAAAAATTACAGTGAAGAAGTTGCAGCTCAGATTGACAGAGAAGTTAAGCATATAATTGATTCCTGCTATGATAAAATAACAAATATATTAAACGAAAACATTAATAAATTGCATTCAGTGGCAAATACATTGATAGAAAAAGAAAAGATTGATGGTAATGAATTTGAAGAATTACTTAGCGGTGCATAAAAGAGACAAGGGGACGGTTCTTCTGTCTCACTTAAAGTGAGACAGAAGAACCGTCCCCTTGTCTTCTTGTTAAAATAAGGAGGTTTTGGGGATGGCAAGAAAATTATTTACATCAGAATCTGTTACAGAGGGTCATCCAGACAAGGTATGTGACCAGATATCTGATGCAGTGTTAGATGCAATTTACTCTGAAGATCCTATGGCAAGAGTAGCCTGTGAGACATCGGTTACCACAGGTCTGGTTCTTGTTTCCGGTGAAATTACAACCAGGTGTTATGTTGATATACCTAAGATTGTAAGGAATGCAATAAAAGAAATAGGGTACGATAGAGCAAAGTTTGGATTTGATGGGCATACCTGTGCTGTTTTGACTGCTATAGATGAGCAGTCACCAGATATTGCCATGGGCGTTGATAAAGCATTAGAGGCTAAAACAGGCGAAATGACAGATGAAGAAATTGAAGCAACTGGTGCAGGTGATCAGGGAATGATGTTTGGATATGCCTGTGATGAGACGCCAGAATTGATGCCTATGCCAATTTCACTTGCTCACAAGCTTACCAAAAAGCTTACCGATGTGAGAAAAGAAAATGTACTTAAGTATTTAAGACCTGATGGAAAGTCCCAGGTTACAGTTGAATATGAAGGGGACAGGCCTGTAAGGGTGGATGCTGTAGTAATTTCCACTCAACACAGTGATGATGTTAATTTAGAAACAATAAAAAAAGATATAGTTGAGCATGTTATAACCCCTGTAATTCCTTCTAACCTTATTGATGATGAAACTAGGTTTTACATCAATCCAACAGGAAGGTTTGTTGTAGGAGGGCCACAGGGAGATGCAGGGCTTACTGGGAGAAAAATAATTGTTGACACTTATGGAGGATATGCAAGACACGGGGGAGGAGCTTTTTCCGGAAAAGATCCTACAAAGGTTGATCGCTCAGCAACGTATGCAGCACGTTATGTTGCAAAAAATATAGTTGCAGCAGGACTTGCCAAAAGATGTGAAGTGCAGTTGGCTTATGCAATAGGTGTTGCAAGACCTGTTTCGGTGAGAGTTGATACTTTTGGTACAGGTGAAGTTGATGAAGAAAAAATTGAACAGCTAGTTGAAAAGCACTTTGATTTAAGGCCCGCAGGTATAATAAAGAGCTTGGATTTGAGAAGACCTATATATAAGCAGACAGCAGCATACGGACATTTTGGCAGAACAGACATAGATCTTCCCTGGGAAAAAACAGACAAAGCAGATGATTTAAGAATATAAAAAAAAGACAAGGGGACGGTTCTCCTGTCTCACTTTTAAAAAGTGAGACAGGAGAACCGTCCCCTTGTCTTTTTGTCTTTTGTAACAGTTATGCCTTATAATTCATATGCTATATAAGACTAAAACTGTACTTTAGGGGGAGAAAAGGTGGCTGAAAAGGTTTTTGAAATTGTAATGTTTATTCTTGCTACATATGGATTCGTCACACTTATACACGATTTAGCAGTGACAATTAAAAACAAATCAAAATACAAAAATTCAATGATTAAACTTGTATTAATAGTAAAAAATCAGGGAGATGCAATTGAAGGAGTACTTAGAAATGTCTTGCCGAGAAATTTTATAAGAAAGCTTATGCCAGAGGGAAGACTTATTGTACTGGATATGGGCTCTAAAGATGATACATTGGAGATATTAGAAAAACTAGAAAAAGATTATGAATGCTTGGAAGTATTAAAGAAAAGTGAAAAAGACACTATCTTCAACACATTTGAAGAAGAGGGAGAGAGTAGAACAAACTAACCTGATTGTAGCTGCCTTAAGGGTATGTTATAATTAATTTGATAATTTAAATTTAGAGTAAGGGTGTATGTGTTGATTACTTATAAAGGTACAATTGAGGAGATAATATTTACTAATGAAATAAATGGATTTACTGTATGTGAAATAAAATGTGATGAAGATGACATAGTTGCTGTAGGCTTTATGCCATTTATAAATGTTGGGGAAATACTAAAGGTTACCGGCAAAATGGTGAACCACCCGGATTATGGAGAGCAGCTGAAGGTTGAGATGTATGAAAAAATGCTCCCTGAAACAATTGAAGCCATTGAAAGATATTTAGGTTCAGGCCTTATAAAAGGTGTTGGACCTGCAACTGCTAAAAAAATTGTAAACAAGTTTGGTGAGGACACTTTAAACGTTATTCAGTTTAATCCAGAAAGACTGTCCCATGTAAAAGGTATAAACCTTCAAAAGGCTTTGAGAATTGGAGAGACTTTTGAAGAGCAAAAAGACCTTAAAGATGTTGTTATATTTTTGCAGGAATATGGAATAAGTCCAACTTTTTCTGCTAAAATATACAAGCTCTTTGGAAGTGAAACTATTGAAAAAATCAGATCAAATCCTTATGTACTTGCAGAAGAGATATATGGGATAACTTTTAAGACTTCAGATAGAATTGCAAAAAGCATTGGAATTGATCCATGTTCGGAGCATAGAATTGTAAGTGGTATAAAATATGTATTGTCACAGGCTGCAATTGGTGGACATACTTTTGTCCAAAGTGATAAATTGACTGAGTACACTTCCCACCTTTTAGATGTTGATATTTCAAATATTGATGATATGCTTATATCTCTTGCTATGGACAAATCAGTTTATGTTGAAAAATGTGAAGACTGTAACAGGGTATATTTAAATTCCTTTTACAATGCAGAACTCAGTACATGTGGGAAACTTTTTGACCTGTCCATGGTTGAGTTTAAAGGTGATTTAAGTGATTTTGACGAAAAAATAGAATCTGTCCAGTTAAAAGAGGGGATTGAACTTGCCGACAAACAAAAGGAGGCTGTAAGAGAAGCATTAATAAATGGGGTGCTTGTAATTACCGGGGGGCCTGGTACAGGTAAGACCACCATTATAAAAACAATCATTAACCTTTTAGATAGCGAAGGATATGAATTTGCATTGGCAGCTCCCACTGGTCGTGCAGCAAAGAGAATGACAGAAGCTACAGGCTATGAGGCAAAAACCATCCACAGGCTCTTAGAAATAGGGTATGCAGGAGATGAGGACGAGCTTGTATTTATGAAGACAGAAGCAAATCCAATTGAAGCAGATGTGGTTATAATAGATGAGATGTCAATGGTGGATATACTTCTTATGAATAACCTTCTTAAAGCTGTGGCATGTGGGACAAGGTTGATACTTGTTGGAGATGTGGATCAACTTCCTTCAGTAGGACCGGGAAATGTTTTATGCGACATCATAAAAAGTGAGGTTATCAAAACTGTAAAACTTACAGAAGTGTTTAGGCAGGCACAGGAGAGCATGATTGTAGTCAATGCCCACAGGATTAATAGAGGAGAAGAAGCTATTTTAAATAATAAGGACAAGGACTTTTTTTTGGTATCTAGAAACAGCCCTATGGAAATTGTTAAAGCTGTAATAGAACTTAGCAGCACAAGAATACCTAAATGTTATGGCTTTGAACCTATGAGAGATATACAGGTGTTGACACCTATGAGAAAGGGTATGGCTGGAGTTTCAAATTTAAATAAAGAATTGCAAAAAATATTAAATTCCCCGGGAAAACATAAAAGAGAAAAGCTTTTTAGAGAGTATTTATTTCGTGAAGGGGATAGGGTGATGCAGATAAAAAACAACTATAACTTAAAGTGGGAAAAAAAAGATGACCCCCTTCAAGAAGGTACAGGTGTTTTTAACGGAGACACTGGTATTATTCTCAAAATAGACAGTGAAGAGCAAAAGGTGGTTGTTTGTTTTGAAGATGAAAGAATAGTTCACTATGACTTTACAGTTTTAGATGAATTAGAGCCGGCATTTGCAGTTACAGTTCATAAAAGTCAGGGAAGTGAGTTTCCAGTAGTAATAATGCCTGTGTTTTCAGGACCTCAGGTGTTGATGACAAGAAATTTACTGTATACAGCTGTGACCAGGGCAAGAAATCTGGTTATTCTTGTTGGCTGTAAAAAAATTCTCCAACAGATGATTCAAAATGACAGGGAAACCAGTAGAAATTCAGATTTGGCAGGGAAATTATTAAATTGTATTAAGAGATAAAAATAGCATACTAGCTGGTGATAAAATGATAAAATGGCTTAGAAATTTATTGTTTCCGCCAAAGTGTATATTTTGCAATGAAATTTTGGATGTTAAAAGCGAAGAATGTATTTGCAACAACTGTCCATCTAAAATCCCCTTCCTTAAAGGCAACAGAATAATTAAGACGGGAGATTTTTACGATGGGATAATATGCATGTGTAAATACACCGGGATTTTAAAAGATGCGATTATAAGATATAAATTCTACAACAAAACATCTTATTATAAGGTTTTTGCTAGACTTTTGGCGGATAAAATAAACAAAACAGAGAATCTTCCCAATATAGATTTAATAATCAGTGTACCTCTTCATAAAAAGAAAGAACAATTTAGAGGATACAATCAGGCATATCTTATCTCAAATCAACTGAGCAAATTAATCCAAATAAAAGAAAAATCCGATTTATTAAAAAGGGTGAAAAATACCGAGAGTCAAAGTCTTTTGCCTAAATATAAAAGGCCTTTTAATGTGAAAAAGGCTTTTTTGGTGGTAGATCCTTCTCAAATAAAAGATAAACACATACTTCTATTTGATGATATAATGACCACAGGGAGCACTCTAGATGAGTGCAGTCGTACATTAAAAGAAGCTGGTGCTAAAAAGGTGTTTGTTGCTGTTTTAGCATCAGGCAGAAAATTTTAGGAATACGAGAATTTCATATTTAATAAATTATTGCAAGATATTTATGTTATTATGATAAAGTTTCTCACTTTATTTGACGAAATATATTATATAGAAAAAATATTTAGCAATTACAGGGTTTGTTTTCATTACTTTCAGTTTACTTAATTTTAAACAGACAAAGTTAGGCAAAAAAAACAATCAATAATAAATATAGGAGGTAATGAAGGTTATGGATGTTAGGAATTGTAAAAGCTGTGGTAAAATTTTCAATCATTTAGGAGGCTATCCTATTTGTCCAACTTGTAAAAAAAAGGATGAGGAGGATTTTCAAAGGGTGAAGGATTATCTATATGACAATCCTAAAGCATCTATTATTCAGGTATCAAACGAATTAGAAATAAGTGTGCGAAGAATAAAGTCATATTTGCGAGATGAACGCTTAGAGATAATTGGAAGTGAAGGGAATATGCTATTAGAGTGCGAAAAATGTGGAAAAGCAATTAGCAGCGGGAGATTTTGTAAGGAGTGTTCTAGCAGTGTTGTTGATAGTATCAGGGCAACAACCAGTCAGATGAGCAAGTCGATGATGAAAGATAGAGAAAATGAAAGGGAAGGAAAAAAGAAAGGCTCAGGAATGAGATATTTAAATAGAAAAGATAGATAGATTTACATTTTTTAAGATTAAAGTATAAGTATTGATAAAAAACAAAAAATGTATTAAATTATTTTTTATATTGGACGATAATATTTATATAGGGGGAAAGAATTGATGAACTAATGATGATATTAATACTATACAGTGCTAATTAAATATTATATATTCTCTTACTACACAGTAAAAAATACAGTTTAATATATAAGTAAGGTAAATAATATTTAGGTAGCACTGAGGTGTTAAATATATAAAATTTTTCCAGGAGGAGGTAGGTGGTACTTATGAAAATCCGGGGAGAGATCCCAAAGGTAAACGGAGTGTATGACAGTCAAAAAAACATTAATAAGGCAGACAAAGCTAGCAAGGCAACATCCAAAAAAGACGTGGTATCTATTTCAGGTCAGGCAAAGGACTTTCAGACTGCTATGAAAGCTTTAAAAGATGTTCCTGATATTAGAAAGGACAAAGTAGAAAGGCTTCAAAATCAAATGGAGTCTGGAAATTATCAGGTAAGTGGAAAAGATATTGCGAATAGTGTACTAAAAGGGCTTACTGAAAAAAAATTATAGTTTCATTTCAAATTTGCGGGTTAACAGCGAATTAAGTTCGTGATTTTCCCGCAAAAAGTTTATTTAGCAATGGCCAAGAAATAACATATTACAAAATAAATTTCAGGTGGTGTATAGGATGGAATACGAAAAGTTAAATTCGCTAATTGATGTATTAAATGAGGAATCACGTATCTATGAAAACATCTTACAAATATCTAAAGACAAAACAGATGTAATTATTGGTGGGAAGGTGTCAGAGCTTGATGAGATGACTAAACTTGAACAGTCATTTGTAATCAAAATAGGAAAACTAGAAATTCTAAGGGAAAATTGTATTGAGGAAATATCCAATCAATTAAATATAAAATCTTCTGAACTAACAGTTTCTGAACTTTCAGAGCATTTAAATGAAGAGAACTCAAAAAAACTTATTGACTATAAAGAAAAGATAGGAAATATCTTAACAGAGCTTAAGGATATTAATGATTTAAATTCAAGGCTTATAAAAAATTCCATAGATTATATTGATTTTTCACTAAACATTTTATCTTCTGCAACCGAAAGTAATAATAACTATGGTGATAATGGAGAAGTAAATGAAGAAAAGAAAAAAACATATATGGATTTAAAACTTTAAAATAGCAACAATACATGGAGGTAATACTATGTCAGTCGGATTTGGTGCTTTTCAAACAGCTCGTTCTGGAATGTATGTAAATGAAAGAGGCCTTTTTGTAACAGGGCATAATATATCAAATGTAAATACACCGGGATTTTCTAGGCAACAGTCTATGATTGCTACAGGTCCTAACGTTAATCTGGATTGTCAAAAACAAATTGGGCTTGGTGCAGATATACAGGAGACAAGACAGATAAGGCATTCATTTTTGGACAATATATATAGACAGGAAAGTACAAGCTTGGGATACTGGGAAACAAGGTCAAAAACTTATAGTGATGTTGAGGCTATTTTGGCAGAACCTATGGGAAGTGGTTTGCAGGATGTGATGAATCAATTCTGGGATTCCTGGCAGGAACTTTCAAAAGAACCAGACAGCCTTACAGCCAGAGCAATGGTAAGACAGAGAGGAGAATCTCTTGTCTATCACATAAACCATATGGGAAGTCAGCTTGGCAAGTTGCAAGAAGACTTAAACTCTGAATTAAGGGTTAGAATAGATGAAGTAAATGACATTACACGTCAAATTGCAGATTTAAATGTAGAGATATTAAAGGTAGAGGCAACTGAGGATAATGCAAATGACTATAGGGATAAGAGAAACTTATTGATGGACAGGCTGTCAGAGCTTCTTAATGTAGAGGTTAGAGAAATGCAGGATGGTCAGCTTGACATAACCTGTGGAGGTTTTTTTCTGGTACATAGAGATAAAAACACAAATATTAAAGCAGTGGAGAATCCAGAAGGTGGACAATTTTATGTTCCTGTGCTAGAAGATTCAGGTGTGGAATTGCCAGCTGGAAGCGGCATAATAAAAGGGCTTATGGAGTCTAGAGGGGAAGTTATTGGAGAAAAGGGAAGCATAGAGAATGGAACCCCAAATACAATGTCTGATATAACGTTTGCAGTTGATGTTTCAAATGCAGGTGATGATTATTTAGACAGTGTAAAAGAATCAATAAAGGAATATGTTGAGGGAACAGAAAAAATAGGGCTTGATGCCAACTACAGGTTGGTTTTATATGGAGGAGCAACTGAGGAAGAAATTAATTTTGGAAATGATATTGAAGGATTACTGGATGAAGTTGACAATATTGAAGAAGATGCCGGTGGCGGAACAGAGTTTGAAGGTGTTGTAAATATTTTAGAAAATGCAGATGATTTCAGGGAAAACTCAAATAAATATGCACTTGTCTTTACAGGTGAAGGCGGAACAGGTTCAAATATTACAGATGCTCAGGCTCAAGATTATGCAGACAGATTAAATTCAATAGGTTTAAATACTTCCGTAGTAAAGGATGAAACAAGTTTTGGAGCCGATGTTGTAGATGCTTGGGAGACTGTTTCTGGTGAAACAAATGGAGAATTTCATAATATTGAGGTTGAAGACTTTTTAGATGCCATGACAAAAGTTTATAGAAGCATGAACAAAGATATAAATGATAAAATAAGTGTTGTACCTGATTCTTTGGACATAGTGTCTGACTTGAATAAAAAATTAAATGCCCTGATAAATATACTTGTAAGGGAAATAAATTACATACACAAGAGTGGAAAAACTTTAAGTAATCCACCAGAAGATGGAGATGACTTTTTTACAACTATAAATTCAGAGTATCCTTTAGAGATGGAAAATATAAAATTAAATGAAAATCTTTCAGATTTAAATAATATAGTTGCCTCTACCGAAGGAGACAGTGGAGACAATAGCATTTGTATAGAGATTTCTAGTTTGAGACAGAGGGCATTTATTCAGGATTATAAAGGAATACTTACTACAGATGACTATTATCAATCAATAGTACTTGGTGTAGGAAATGGAGGATCAGAGGCTGAAAGAATAAGTGAAAACCAGATGAAGCTAGTGGGTTCAGTAGATGCACAGAGACAGTCAATAATGGGTGTATCCATGGATGAAGAAATGACAAGAATGATGAAGTATCAATTTGGGTATACTGCTTCGGCAAGAACAATGAATGTTTTAGATGAAATGATAGAGACGGTAGTTAGCAGAATGGGAATCGTAGGGAGGTGATGATCTGTGAGAGGATCTTTTTATGGACTTAACGTCGCACAAAGAGGGCTTTATACATCCCAGAAAAATTTAGATGTTATAAATCACAATATTAACAATGTAAACACGCCTGGTTTTTCTAGGCAAAAAACCGATCAGGTCGTCTCAAGGCCGATGGCATTACTTGACGGTACAGGTATGCTGGGTACAGGATCTGAAGTTATTGGGATTGATAGAGTCAGAGATGAGTATTTGGATTTTAAATACTGGAGTGAAAATACGGCTTTTAATGAGTGGGAAGCAAAAAAAACAGTACTAGGTGATATGGAAGCTATGTTGGGTGAACCTTCCGAAAGTGGTTTTAATGCCATACTAGATGAATTTTTCGATTCCCTTCAAGAGCTTTCAAAAGATCCTGGAAACCTTGCAGTAAGGTCTTTGGTACGACAGACAGGAGAGACTGTTACAAATTATTTTAACAGTTTAGCCAACCACTTTGAAGAACTTCAAAATGATTTGAATTATCAGGTAGATACAAAGGTTGCAGAGGCAAATTCTTTAGGAATGCAAATTCAACAGCTAAACAAACAAATATACAATTCAGAGTTGGATGGGAACAGTGCAAACGACCTTAGAGATCAGAGAACTGTTTTAATAGATCAGCTTTCGGGAATTGTAAATATAGACGCAAATGAAGTGGTGACAGGGAAGCTTCCAAATGGGGAAGAAGACAAAAAAATGATTATAACCATAAGTGGAAAGGCATTTGTAAATCATTTTCATTTTAGTTCTCTTTCAGTTAAACAGAGGGATGAAAAGATAAATGATGAGGATATTGAAAACCTCTTTAGGGTAGAATGGGAAGATGGAAATAGCCTTGATATAAAAGGCGGAGAATTAAAGGGTTTGCTTGATGTTAGAGATGGAAATGAAGGTGAAAATGGAAGTCCTGTATATAAAGGGATACCTTTTTATATAAAAAAACTAGATGAGTTTGTAAGAACTTTCGCCATGTCATTTAATGAAGGATATATTGATGGCAATGATGGAATGGGACATGCAGATGGATATGGTATTTCTTATGATGGAAATGACCCAGTTACAGGTACAAGGTTTTTTACAATGACAGGAGAAGATAGAGAGCCTGTAAACAGTGAAGACTTTATAGATGGAGCTTCAGGTATGAATGATATAGAGGCTAGGTATGAGAATTTAACTGCCAAAAACTTCTCAGTGTCAGCTGACATAATGGAAGATTTAAGCACAATAGCAGCAGCAGATGCACCTGAGGAAATAGGTAATATAGTTAATTTAAATGAATTGATAAAAATGCGACACAACCCTCATATGTTTTCAGAAGGGGCACCAGAGGACTTTATGGTATCAATAGTATCCACTATGGGGGTCGACTCCCAGCAGGCAGTAAGGCTTGCAGACAACCAAAAGATTTTAACCAAACAGATTGAAAACAGAAGACTTTCAGATTCGGGAGTGTCTTTAGATGAAGAGATGGCAGATATGGTAAGACATCAACATGCATATACAGCAGCGGCTCGAATGATAAATACAATGAATGAAATATATGATTTGCTTGTAAATAGAGTTGGAATATGACAAAAGTGGTGGAGGGGTTAATATGAGAGTAACAAACAAAATGCTTATAAACAATATGGTAAACAATATAGGCACAAACCTTAGAAGAATGGAAAAAATACAGGATCGTCTTGCCACTGGAAAAAAGATAAACGTTCCTTCAGATGACCCTGTTGTTGCATCAAGAGCTTTAAAATTGCGAACAGATGTATCGCGCTTAGAGCAATACGACAGAAATGTAAAGGATGCAATGTCCTGGATGGAAATAACAGAGTCTGCATTAGGAGATATGTCAGATATATTTCATAGGACAAGGGAATTGTCGGTACAGGCAGCAAATGGTTCAACAACTCCAGAGGATACTCAAAAAATAGAAGAAGAGGTTAAGCAGTTAAAGACTCAGCTAATTAAGCTTGGAAATTCAACATATTCAGGAAGGTATGTTTTTTCTGGATTCAAGACTGACCAGAATCTATTAGATGAAGACGGCAGCTTTGCAATTGATGTAAGCAATACACAGGAAATAACATATGAAGTGGGTATAGGAGATGACATACATATCAATTTAACAGGTGGAGATGTTTTTAACCATGGTGAAGAAGCAGTAGAAGGAGATACCAGTGTTGTGATGGAGGATTTTGATAGACTCATTACTGCATTAAATGAAGGTGACCATGAGACAATAAGTGGACTTCTTGGAGATATAGACAATCACATGGACAATCTTTCAAGAGTACGTGCTGATGTGGGTGCAAGGTATAATAGACTTGAGCTTACTGAGAATAGACTAAGTGGAAATATTTTTAACTTCACAAAACTTATGAGCGAAAATGAAGATATAGATCAGGCAGAAAATATTATGCTTCTGAAAAGTGAAGAAAATGTGTATAATGCTTCTCTAGCAGGTGGTGCTAGAGTAATACAACCGTCTTTGATGGATTTTTTAAGGTAGGACAATGAGCAGTGAACCCGTTTAGCTAAAGCTAAACATTGAGGCTTTAGTAAATTTTAGAGGTGGTATATATGGATATTAGCATTAATACTACACATGCTAGACTTGGTATTGAAACCACACCTGCACGACTTGAAACTAAAACCGACATGGCAAGGTTGGAGCTTAAGCAAAACCATGCTAAAATGAAAATAAAAACAGAGCCTCCAAAGGTAAAGATAGACCAGTATGAGGCATTTGCAAGTGCTGGGTTGAAAAAGCCTCTAGACCTTACAAAAGAAAATGCACAAATAAGTTATCAAAAGGTCATGGAATATATTGCAAGGAAAGCATCAGATGGAGATCGTTTGGCTGCAATACATAAAGGTGGTGATCCTATTGTAGAATTTGCCAAAAGAGCTTCCTATACCAAAAAAGATTTTAATATAGATTTCATTCCAAAGACAGGGCCTGAGATAACACTTGAGGAAGGAAAACTAAAAAGAGAACTTGAGGGAGGTTCAAATGTTGTTCTTAACAGTGTACAGAAAAATTTTGTACCTCAGAGTCTTAATTCAAACTATGTATCAGGAAATGTTAATATTTATATGCAGCAAAGTTATTCGGTGGATATAGAGTATATCGGGAACAATGTAAGCCAATATGTGTAAGCTGGAGGGGAAAATGATTTTAAACACAAAACATTTTGGAAAAATTGATGTTGATGAAGAAAAAATAATAAGCTTTGAGGATGGAATACCTGGCTTTGAAAATCAGAGGCGCTTTATTGTGCTGTATGATGGAGAGGAAGGTTCTCCTTTTAGGTGGATGCAGAGCATTGACGATACCAATTTGGCATTTGCAGTGGTGGAGCCAATGACCATTGTAGCTGATTATGATGGAGAAATACCCCTAGAAGCGGTGGAAAAGCTTGAAATAGAAAAGCCGGAAGAAATAATGGTATTGTCCATAGTGGTTGTAACAGAAGATGTTGAAAAAATCAGTATGAACCTTAAAGCACCTATAATTATCAATACAAAAAACAATAAAGGTATGCAGGTTGTTCTTGACACAGATAGATATTGTGTGAGACACTATATTGTAGAGGAACTGGGAAGACAGGAGGTAAAAACAGGTGCTGGTGTTGACACGGAAGAAAAATCAGTCTATAGTGGTAGGCGATGATATAGAAATTACAATAGTTGATGTACAGGGAGATCAGGTGCGAATAGGCGTCAATGCACCAAAAAATGTCTCTATTCACAGAAAAGAAATTTATCTTGAAATTCAAGATGAAAATAAAAAGGCAGCAGATGTAAAAAAGGTAAACTTAAAGGACTTGCTAAAGTAGCAGGTCTTAGATTTTTTATACAATTCATTTTTTTTCTATAAAAGTATTAAGTTAAATTCATTTTATAACGATATATAAAATAAGAAAATCTTTTGTTGGTAATAAGCCTTGCGGCCGAAGGCTTGTTATATATAAACCAAAACTGAATCAATCAAGGATGGTTGATTCTTAAAAAACAAGGAGGTATTTTATATGCGTATCAACAATAATCTAATGGCAATGAACACTCACAGACAATTGGGAATTACAAACAATGCAGGCTCAAAATCAATGGAAAAGTTATCCTCAGGATTTAGAATCAACAGAGCAGGGGATGACGCAGCAGGTCTTGCAATATCTGAGAAAATGAGAGGTCAGATAAGAGGATTGAGTCAAGCGTCAAGAAATGCTCAAGACGGTATTTCCATGATTCAAACTGCAGAAGGTGCTTTAAATGAAACTCATTCTATTCTTCAAAGAATGAGAGAGTTGACAGTTCAATCAGCCAACGATACCAATGTTGGTGTAGACCGTGAGGAAATCCAGAAGGAAATAAATCAGTTATCTTCTGAGATTAACAGAATAGGTAATACCACTGAGTTTAACACACAGAAATTGTTAGACGGTGGAGGAGTATCAAGACTTGAGGCATCAGGACTTATAGATCAAAGCAGTCCTGAAGGTGGTATTACCACACATGAACAGGCAGCTCAATTGGTTGATATTGAAACTGATAGTAATAATATTGTGGTAAGTGATGGAGATACACTTGAAATGACCATTCAGGGAGAACAAATAACCGTTACATTTTCTGAAGATGATAGTGTAACTGATACTGAAATGGTTTTAGACACTGACAGTGTAACAGGAAACTCTGCAACTTTAAATTTTAATGGTGATGTAGGAGAAGGAGATGCAACAGAGGCAATTGCAAATGCATTAAATGAAATAATTGAAGAAAATGATGTGCTTTCTGGCAATTATGCAGCTACTCATACTGATGTTACTGGCGGTGATACTGGTTTTACCACTGATATAAGTACTGTTGGTGCTGATGCATTTGCAGTATATGCATTAGGTGAGGATGATGGTGGCGAATACTATGGCGACCAGGGTTACATAGCAGATACAGCTGATCAAGCTGTTTTAGATGCTGCTGTTGATTCACAGGTAGGTACTACAGAATATACAGCAGCAGAAATCAATATTGATTTAAGTAGTTATGATGATGCAGATTCTCTTGATGAGCTGGTAGGCACAGGATTCACTGTTGACGGTCAGCAGTTTGAGTTTTATAACCCAGTTGATGGTCCGTACACAGGTTCGGCTATAGGAATCAGTCTTGGTGAAGCATATGGAGTAGCAGAAGCTGAGGGAACAGTAGAGGACGCATTGGCTACAACAGTAGCAAGTCAGTTAAACTCACACAGCACTGATAATTACACTGTTGAAGTTGATGAAACTGATGCTCATCAGGTTAATATTTTAGCAGCTGAAAATGGTGAAGATGGAAACTGTTCTGTATCCGTTGAAGATGGCGGAAGAAGCAGTTCTTTCACAGCTAACCTTCAAATTGGTGCTAATACTGCTCAAAGTATGTCTATAGAGTTAGATGACATGAGATCAAATGCTCTAGGAATAACTGGAACTGAAACTGGTGGAACTGTTACAGCTAACAATGGAGCAGAAGCCAACTATGTAGATATAAAAGAAGTAACAGACGGAACAACAAATACAGGAACAGAATATGCATTAGACGTATCAGATCATGAAAAAGCGACTGCAGCTGTAAGTGTAATAAACGATGCAATAGAAACAGTATCAGCTCAAAGATCTGATTTAGGAGCATACCAAAATAGACTTGAGCATACAATCTCTAACCTTGATAATTCAGCAGAAAACTTACAAGCTGCTGAAAGCAGAATTAGAGACGTAGACATGGCTGATGAAATGATGGAATTTACAAAACAAAACATACTTCAACAAGCTGCTCAAGCAATGCTTGCTCAGGCAAACCAAGCACCACAAGGAGTGCTTCAATTACTAGGATAAATTCCATTCCAAAGTGAGACAGGGGGACGGTTCTCCTGTCTCACTTTTTCCATTCAAGCAGGGGACGGTTCTCCACTTGAATAAACAGAAGAAAACAGAAAGATAGGAGAAGAAAGAGGAGAAGAAAAAAAGCACTTAAGGTAGCGAGGGAAGCGATAAAAGAGGGGGCAGATATAGACTTTATTGCAAAAATAACAGAGTTGGATAAAGAGACAGTAATAAAGCTAAAAGAAGAACTATAAAGCTAATTTTTTAGAGAGCAAAATTCAACATGAATTTTAGTTTTTGCAAAGGTCATGAGTGACAGAAAATTTTTTGAAAAACAGATTATAAAACATGTGAGACATAGAGGTAGTTTTCTTGTCTCATTTTTGTGTTTTTAGGGTGTATACGGATTCTTTTAGTGCTTTATCCACTTTATTAACAATTGATGGTAAATGCCGTAAAATATTATTGAATAAAAATTGTTAAAATTTATTTGCCATTTACAAAGGATGTCTGAAAACCTTATAGAAATAAAAATATTATCTTACAATAAATGATTACATGATATAATAGAAGTAGGCAGGTGATGAGATGAAGATGCAGAATCCACATGATAAATTTTTTAAAGAGACTTTTTTAAATATAGAGGTGGCGAAGGATTATATACTCTTTTATGAAAAAAAGAATATAAAGGAAAACTAAAAAAATGGATAGAAAGTTTATGAGAGTTAAAAGATTGGTAATTCCAGACCTTACTGGAATTATAATATTAGAGCAGCTAGTATCATTAAAAGCTACAACGGAGGATGTAGAGGTATTTATACAGGATGTGGGGGAGATAAAAATTGAGGTATATGGTGCGGAGAGATTGACGAAGCTAATAAAAAAGCTGCTAAAGAAAGAAAAGAGGTAAGGTTAGATGAAGAAAGTGACGCAGTTAGCTTATACGGTGATAATATTAAGGGTCAAGTAGAGACAAAAAATACAAGTTTTGATGATGTTAAAGAAGGTGGTGGTTTTATAATGATGTAATGGAGGCTGGAGTTTACGGATTAGTAGTGGGTGTTAGTGATAGTAAATACTCGCCAAATACTCAAATTACTTACGCAGAATACCTAACCACAATAAGTAGACTAATTGATGATGAAGTAGAATCGAAGGAAGATTATGGGGAGTGGTATGAAAAATTCATTGATTCATGTAGGGAAAAGGGAGTATTAGAAGATGATGAGGTGATAGATCCAAATCAACCAATTACACGTGAGAAAATGATTAAATATACATGTAAAGCATTAGATGTAGAGCCTTATAACAGTATAGAAGTAATATTTAAAGATATTATATAAACGCTACATTTGATAATTACTTAACAGAAGGTTCTGGCTGGGCAGAAGATGGATTAAGAGTATTTGGGTTTGGAGAAACAGCTACGAGAGCACAGGTGGCTACTATGGCTTTAAGATTAAAAAACTATATAAAAGACCCAAGATGGTTTATGAGGGTTAAAGCACATGAAAGACAAGAAGCTGAAAAGTTATATGAATTACACCAACCAGTGCATGTTAATGGGTATGAAGTGCCTAGTGCAAGACACAGTAATTATGTGAGCATATTTTAATGCTCAAAACAATCATAAAAGTTGGATTAAGTATGCTTATGAATTTACGAAATTTTGCACTAGGTATTTATATGCTAGGTATGTATTTAAGAGCAGTCTAGATGATGCTGAAACTGATATGTATTTGAATGTAAATGTCGTTGGAGAAAGTTAAAATGTAAAGATGGTTAAGGATATGTTAAGCAGTAAGTTCAGTGAGGAAAGTGTAAATAAAATGATGAACGCAATATCTAAAAAGGATGATATTTCAGTAGAATTGAGAGAAGAAATGTATATAGAAGGGTATTATGCAAGAATGTTTTCCTTTTAGGTGGATGCAGAGCATTGACGATACCAATTTGGCATTTGCAGTGGTGGAGCTAATGACCATTGTAGCTGACTATGATGGAGAAATACCCCTAGAAGCGGTGGAAAAGCTTGAAATAGAAAAGCTGGAAGAAATAATGGTATGTCCATAGTGATTGTAACAGAAGATGTTGAAAAAATCAGTATGAACACTAAAGCACCTATAATTATCAACACAAAAAACAATAAAGGTATGCAGGTTGTTTTTGACACAGATAGATATTGCGTGAGACACTATATTGTAGGGGAACTGGGAAGACAGGAGGTAAAAACAGGTGCTGGTGTCGACACGGAAGAAAAATCAGTCTATAGTGGTAGGCGATGATATAGAAATCACAATAGTTGATGTACAGGGAGATTAGGTGCGAATAGGCGTCAATGCACCAAAAAATGTCTCTATTCACAGAAAAGAAATTCATCTTGAAATTCAAGATGAAAATAAAAAGGCAGCAGATGTAAAGAAGGTAAACTTAAAGAACTTGCCAAAGTAGCAGGTCTTAGATTTTTTTATACAATTCATTTTTTCCTATAAAAGTATTAAGTTAAATTCATTTTATAACGATATATAAAATAAGAAAATCTTTTATTGGTAATAAGCCTTGCGGCCGAAGACTTGTTATATATAAACCAAAACTGAATCAATCAAGGATGATTGATTCTTAAAAAAACAAGGAGGTATTTTATATGCGTATCAACAATAATCTAATGGCAATGAACACTCACAGACAATTGGGAATCACAAACAATGCAGGCTCAAAATCAATGGAAAAGTTATCCTCAGGATTTAGAATCAACAGAGCAGGGGATGACGCAGCAGGTCTTGCAATATCTGAGAAAATGAGAGGTCAGATAAGAGGATTGAGTCAAGCGTCAAGAAATGCTCAAGACGGTATTTCCATGATTCAAACTGCAGAAGGTGCTTTAAATGAAACTCATTCTATTCTTCAAAGAATGAGAGAGTTGACAGTTCAATCAGCCAATGATACCAATGTTGGTGTAGACCGTGAGGAAATTCAGAAGGAAATAAATCAGTTATCTTCTGAGATTAACAGAATAGGTAATACCACTGAGTTTAACACACAGAAATTGTTAGACGGTGGAGGAGTATCAAGACTTGAGGCATCAGGACTTATAACACAAAGCAGTCCTGAAGGTGGCGAGACTGACCACACTCAGGCAGCTCAATTGGTTGAAATTGATACTGTTGATGTTAGTGGTACTGATTGCATTAATGTAGGTGATGGAGATACACTTCAAATGACCATTCAGGGAGAACAAATAACCGTTACATTTTCTCAAGATGATAGTCTAGATGATGATACTATGGCTTTAGACACTGACAGTGTAACAGGAAATTCTGCAACTTTAAATTTTAATGGTGAAGTAGAAGATGCAGATGCAACAGAAGCAATTGCAAATGCATTAAATGAAATAATTGCAGAAAATGATGTGCTTTCTGGCAATTATGCAGCTACTCATACTAATGTTGTTGGCGGTGGTACTGGTTTTACCACTGTTATAAATGGTGTTGCTGATAATGAATTTGCAGTATATGCATTAGGTGAGGATGATGGCGGCGAATATTACGGTGACCAAGGTTACATAGCAGAGACAGCTGATCAAGATGTTTTAGCCGGTGCTGTTGATGCACAGGTAGGTAGTACAGAATATACAGCAGCAGAAATCAATATTGATTTAGCTAGTTATACAGATGCAGATTCTCTTGATGAGCTGGTAGGTACAGGATTCACTGTTGACGGTCAGCAGTTTGAGTTTTATAATCCAGTTGATGGTCCATACACAGGTTCGGCTATAGGAATCAGTCTTGGTGAAGCATATGGAGTAGCAGAAAGTGGAGGAACAGTAGAGGAAGCATTGGCTACAACAGTAGCTAGTCAGCTAAACTCACACAGCACTGATAATTACACTGTTGAAGTTGATGAAGACACTGCAACACAGGTTAATATTGTAGCAGCTGAAAATGGTGAAGATGGAAACTGTTCTGTATCCGTTGAAGATGGCGGAAGAAGCAGTTCTTTCACAGCTAACCTTCAAATTGGTGCTAATACTGCTCAAAGTATGTCTATAGAGTTAGATGACATGAGATCAAATGCTCTAGGAATAACTGGAACTGAAACTGGTGGAACTGTTACAGCTAACAATGGAGCAGAAGCCAACTATGTAGATATAAAAGAAGTAACAGACGGAACAACAAATACAGGAACAGAATATGCATTGGACGTATCAGATCATGAAAAAGCGACTGCAGCTGTAAGTGTAATAAACGATGCAATAGAAACAGTATCAGCTCAAAGATCTGATTTAGGAGCATACCAAAATAGACTTGAGCATACAATCTCTAACCTTGATAATTCAGCAGAAAACTTACAAGCTGCTGAAAGCAGAATCAGAGACGTAGACATGGCTCAAGAAATGATGGAATTTACAAAACAAAACATACTTCAACAAGCTGCTCAAGCAATGCTTGCTCAGGCAAACCAAGCACCACAAGGAGTGCTTCAATTACTAGGATAAATTCCATTTCAAAAGTGAGACAGTGAGACAGGGGGACGGTTCTCCTGTCTCACTTTTTGTACTTGAATAAACAGAAAAATCACTCGAAGGACGGAGAAGGGAATGGCAAGTTCCCTTGTTTTAGTTTTTGCTTAACAAGAAGCTTAAAACTATTCTAAAGGTTGGCTCGTAAAACACTGTAAAACTTAAAATTTGCAGTGAATAAATTGAATATGGTATAATATAAGCAAGTGGGGGAGTTTGAAATGAATAACAAAAAGAAAGAAAAGATAAAACTTGATCAGATGATGAAGGTAATGTTTAAGTTATCAAAAAAGGTCACAGTGAATTTATTAAATGGGTTATTTGATGAAAATTATGACTATAAAAAAGTGAAAATAGAATATGGTAATGGAGAGTTTTTTCAAGATAACTTAAAGAAGATTCAAGGAGACATGTTCATAACAGTTCAGAGTGAAAAACGCTCGGTAAATTACCACATAGAATTTCAGACACAAAATGATAAAATGATGGCAATAAGGATGTTTAGATATGGTTTTGAAAAAGCATTGGAATTGACATGTAACCAAGAAGGAGAAGAAATAGTACTGGATTTTCCAAAGCAGTCAGTGATATATTTAGAAGAAAATCAAAACATAAAAGACATGATAGTGCTAAAAATAAGAAAGCCAGATGGAAGCATAGAACAATATGAATTTCCAACAATGAAGTATTGGGAATACACTCAAGAGGAGTTAATAAATAAGAAAATGTATGCATTGTTGCCATTTCAGGTATTTAATACACGAAAGGCAATAGAGAATATTTCAAACAGCAGTAAAGCACATGAAGAGAAAGCTCAGCTTATAAAAATTGAATTTAATAAACTGATAAAAGTAATTGAAAGTGTAGGAAAAAGGTCAGCAGAGTTATATGAGGAGGAAGAAATAAAATCAAGTGATTTTGAGAGAATATTATTGGTGCTAAAAAGTATATCAGATTATATATATAATAAATATGGAGAATATAAACAAGTGGAGAAGGAGGTTGAAACTATGTTAACATCATTATACAATCCAGCTATTGCAAAAGAAAGCGAAAGGAAAAAAGCACTTAAGGTAGCGAGGGAAGCAATAAAAGAGGGTGCAGATGTAGACTTTATTGCAAAAATAACAGAGTTAGATAAAGAGACAGTAATAAAAATAAAAGAAGAACTACAAAGCTAATTTTTTAGAGCGTAGGATTTAACAGGAAATTTATTTTTTGCAAAGGTGATTAGTGACAGCAAATTTTTTAAAAATAGATTATAAAACATGTGAGACATGGAGGTGATTCTCTTGTCTCATTTTTATTTTTTTGGGCTTGTGCAAATGTCGTTATTTATACACCTGATTGACAATTAATGGTAAATATCGTAAAATCTTATTGAACAAAAACTGTTAAAGTTTATTTGCCATTACAAAGGATGTCTAAAAACCTTATAGGAAGGCGTTTTGATAAGAATATAAGCGTATGTTTTTGTAAATGATTTTCAGAACAATCTATGGAAATAATGAGAGATAACCTAGATATATGGCAAAAGCATTAGGAGTCCATGTAGATTGGAAGTCAGACACGAGAAATGTTGTAATTAATTAGGAATATGGATGAGACAAGAGAACCGTCCCCCTGTCTGTCCCCCTGTCTTTCTGTCTTTTTGAAAAAGTGATAAGGAATTTAAGGAAATTTGACGATATAATAAAAAAACAAAGAAATTTAAAATTTTCCGTTCAGGTCTTTCTATAATACAGGAAAGACAAAGGGGGTTGAATGTCGATGAACAAGAATACCGAGGTTGTAAAGCAGATATTTCCGCTACTTGAAACAATGGAGAAAGGAATCACTCATGTACAAAAGCAACTTTCAGAACTGCGATATGAAGAAGCATTGTTAGTTTTAGAAGATACCATGCAGGGGGTTGCATGTATTGAAAAGGTAATGCAAAAAATGCAGGAAGAACTTCCAGAAAGTCAAATAGACGCTCTTACATCTAAAGTTAAAGACTCTATGAATAAAGTTGTGGAGAATTATGAAAATAAAACTGAATCTAATTTAAAAGAGAGTATTACAAATGAAATGCTTCCAACATTTTCAGACTGGAAATCTGAAATTGAAAAATCTTTGTCTGATTAGGTAGTGCTATGGACAATGGATAGGGTAAAGGAGTTGATAAAATGGATGTTGCAGCAATGTCAACTATGCTGAGTCAATCACAAATTAAGCAGCAGGCTTCAATTTCAGTATTAAAAATGGCAATGGACACAGGAAAAAGGCAGATGCAGGATATGACCCAGATGCTGAATCAAAACACAAAACAGATGGAGCAGGCTGTAAATCCAAGCTTAGGTAAAAATATTGATGTGAACATTTAAAAATCAGAAAGGGTGATTTTCTTGCCTTAAGGTAAGGGGGTTACCCCTTTTTTCTATGATGAAATATAAGAAAATCCTTCCCCTGTTCTGAAATTAATTGTAAACTAGGTGAGATAAAAATCCGATAATAATAGTGAGAAGAAAATCACGGAGGGATATTTATGAAAATTGATAGCATGGATGCTACTGCAATGCAATCAAAAAACAGCCAGGATACAACACGAGATGTTACTGGTGCCAAAAAAAGCAACCTAGAGAATAATAACACGGATACAAAGAAAAGCAATCCTAATCAAAAGAATGTAGATATTTCGGAGAATGTACTTATTGATGCCATTGAAAAAGCAAACAAATCAATAGTAGGAACTAAAACTCAATTGGAATTTTCCATACATGAGGGAACAAAAGAAATAATGGTTAAAGTTATTAACCAAGAGACAGATGAAGTTGTGAGAGAAATTCCATCTGAAAAAATTTTAGATATGGTGGCAAAAATGTTTGAATTAGCCGGCATAATAGTAGATGAGAGGAGGTAAATCATGCCAGTACATGGAATGACAGGAATGGATAACAATCAATTAAGATTTTCAGGTCTTGCATCAGGAATTGATACAGATCATATGATAAGTCAAATGATGCGAGCTGAAAAAATGAAAGTAGGCAGAGTTGAGCAAGATAAACAATTATTAGAGTGGGAAAGAGATGCATATAGGGATATTACAAATAAGCTTAGAGGGTTTTCTGATGAATATTTTAACCTTTTAAAACCTGAAACAAATTTCAGATCTCCATCTGCTTTTAGTTCATTTGATATAAATTCAAGTAATGAAGCAGTAGCCACAGCAGTTGCAGATTCATCAGCAGAAAGCGGAACACACAGTATAGAGGTTGAAGCATTGGCGTCAGGTGCTAAAATTGAGGGTGCTTCAAACATTACCAGAAATATAATTGGAAGTGAAGCTGTAGATGATTTTGAATTAAGTGAAAGATCTATTAATGTCACTTTAGATGGAGTTACAAAAACTATTGATTTAGAAAATTACAGTGATATTAATGATATGGTTGATGGTATTAATGCTTCATTAGCAGATGCATTTGGGGCAGGGAAAATAGAAGTTTCCAGCGAAGAAGGAAGAATAGAGTTTGATGTGCTTTTAAATGGAAGTACTTTAATGTTGGCTGATGGTGGCAATGCGTCAGGTGGTCTTGAAAAATTGGGGTTTGCACCAGAAGACAATACCAGCAATAGAATATCCTTAATATCAGGACTTGACAGCATTAAAAATAATTTTATTAATAGCCTAGATATAGATAATCCAGAAGAAAATGTTGTTTTCACAATAAATGACACAGTTATAGATGTGGGCAAGAGTTATGAAGATGCAAATATAAGAGATGTTATGAATGCGATAAATTATAGTGATGCTGGTGTAAGGATGCAGTATGATTCTTTAAATGACAAATTTAATTTGACATCTACAGTTGAAGGTGCAGCATCTTCAATTACCTTTGAAGACACAAGTGATGAAAATGGACTGTTAAAATCATTGGGGATTGTTGATGGGACATATAGTGAGGGAACAGATGCGGAGTTTACATTAAATGGCGTGGAAAACATGAAAAGAAGCAGTAATGAGTTTACAATTGATGGAGTGCAATTTTCATTAAATGGAATTTCAACAGAGCCGGTAACAATTGATATTAACAATGACGTAGATGCTGTAGTTGATAATATTAAAGGTTTTGTTGAAAGCTACAATGACATTTTAGATGAAACAAATGGTTTAATAAATGAAAAAAGAGATAGGGACTATAGACCTCTTACAAGAGAACAAAGAGAAGCTATGAGTGATGATGAGATTGAAAAATGGGAAGAAAAGGCCAAATCAGGATTGTTGAATAATGACAGGTTATTGTCTGGAATGGTTAATGATATGAGAAGAGCGTTATTTGACAATGTGGAAGGTTCTTCTATAAGTATTTTTGATGTAGGAATAACAACTGGTGCATATTTTGAAAGGGGTAAACTTAACATTGATGAAGAAAAATTAAGAGAAGCTCTTAATAATAATTTCAATGAAGTGGTTAATTTATTTACAAATACCTCACAACATTCTGAAAATGATGTTGCTGGTGATGGTGAAAAAATGATTGAAAGGTATAATGAAAGTGGAATAACTCAAAGAATACATAACATACTAGATCAAAATATAAGAATTACCAGAGGGTCGGATGGAAGAAAAGGGGAATTGCTTGAAAGAGCAGGTATAGTAGGAGACACAACTGAGTTTAACAATACAATAGAAAATGAAATAAACCGAAAAGACTCTACAATTGAAAGAATGATTGATAGAATGCATCAAAGAGAGGAATCATACTATCAAAGATTTGCTACTATGGAAAAAATGTTAAACCAAATGCAGAGCCAATCTGAATGGCTTATGCAGCAACTAGGAATATAAAATCTTTACAAAGAGAATTTGGAGGGGTCTTTAATGATGAACAGTAACCCATATGGGCAATATAAGGAAAACACAGTTTATACAGCAAGCAGTGAAGAATTAACTCTTATGTTATATAATGGTCTTGTTAAATTTTTAATGCAGGCACAGATGGCTTTAAACGACAAAAAAATCGAGAAAGCTAATACAGCAATAATAAAAGCTCAAGCAATAATTGCAGAGTTTCAAAATACTTTAGATATGAATTATGAGGTTTCGCAGCAGTTGGAGCTTTTATATGATTATATGCACAGGCAGCTTTTAGAAGCCAATGTGAAAAAGGAAGCTTCAATTGTTGAAGAAGTATTAAATATGGTAAAAGAATTGAGAGATACTTGGTCTCAGGCTATAAAAATTGCTAAAAACAAAAATAAAAAAGCCCAGAGCGGCTAATGGGAGAGAATTATACAATGGATAATCAACTTAAGAAGTACCTTAGAAGACTTACAGAGATTTCAAAGGAAAAGCAAAGGAAAGTAAAAGACATACTTTATCTGACTAAGGCTCAAGCTGAGTTAATAGAAAAAGAAGGTGTGGAAGGTCTTGAGAAGCTACTAGATGACAAGCAAAAGAAAATTGAAGAAATAAATAAAAACGATGAAGATTTTAGAGCCTGTTATAAAAAAATTAAGCAGGAGTTTAAAATTGAAAGCTTGGATAATCTGGAGACTTCAAATGTAAAAGAGGCTGAAGAACTTCAAAAGTTGACAGGTGAAATAAAAGGAATACTTCAAGAGATTGGTGAAGTTGAGAAACAAAATAGCGAAAAAATAAAAGATATACTTGGTGGCTTGGGAGGAAAGATAAAAAAAATAAATCAAGGCAGAAAAGCCAATAATGTTTACAGCCAAGGTTCAGACAAGAGAGCATCGTCATATTTTATTGATCAGAAGAAGTAGTTGAGGCTTCCTCTGATTCTTCTTCTGATTCTTCTTCATTAATTTTTAGAAAGTCAAATATTCTTTTTATATATTCATAAGGATATTCTTCATAAGTTTTAATATGACTTGCACCGGATGTTTCCCAGAGTTCTACAGTGCTATCTGAAGCATCTTTGAGCAGGCGACTGTGTTTGGCAGGTATTGTTTCGTCATCTGTGCTGTGAATCAGCAATACAGGTCTTGGTGAAATTTTATCTATATCATCTACTGGACTTACGTCATTAGTATCTACACCTGATACAAGTTTTACAGCAAGTAAAGTGGTTTTATCAAAGGGTATAGAAGGTAAGTTGCTCCATACGCTGAGGTTTTCATTTAAGTACATGGTAAGGTCAGAAAAAGGACTGTCTGCTATCACTGCATCTACATCTTGGCTTTCAGCAGCGGCCAGAATACTTGTTGAGGCTCCCATAGAAACCCCAAAAAGTATTATTTCATCAGAACCCCTTCTTTTAGCATATTCAATTGCACCAAGTAAATCATATTTTTCAAGGTAGCCTACAGATGTTATTTTACCTTCAGACTCTCCAGAGTTTCTAAAATCAAAAGTCAAAAGGTTATATCCTTCATTTAAAAAGCTTTTAATTAATTCAATGGTATTTTCCCCAAAAGGTAGTCTGTTTTGACCGTAGCCATGAGCTAGAATGACTGTGCTGTTACTTTCAGGTGCATCAAAAAACCAGCCCCTTAAAGTAAGCTCATCGTTTATATCTTTAAAGGATACACTGTCGTATTCAGGAACAATGTTTGCTGAAAAAACAGGTAAGTCCAACTTTTCAGGTCTTGTTAAATCCCATGCAGTATATACGGAAATAGCTGATATAACCAAAGCGGCTAACAATAATATTAATATTACTGAGATAATAAATTTTTTTGGCATTCTACGTTTTCTTTGTGTATAAGTTATGCCAGAAATTCTCACAAAAACATCTCCAGTCGTAATTTATTAAAAAGCTAATGAGTGCCTTAGAAATAACGACCTATTCTCAAGGACAAAATCCCGATGATTTAGAGGATTTTAGACGATGAAAATTAGATATTATTTCTTAGCCATTACTGATTCCCCAAATATAAGTTAAAAATACTATATACTTAATTATATTTTCTTTTACGCAAATAGTAAAGAGTTGATTTTATTTTTTATAAAATTCATAAAAAGTTTTACAAATTTGACTTTGTAAAAATACTACTCTAAACTATAAATAT
>NZ_JAVDDS010000029.1 GCF_030848475.1 Herbivorax alkaliphila | reverse complement strand
GTTAATTCAAAGTGGTTTCAATAGTATTAATTCATTTTTAACGTCAAATAAAAACATGTCAAAAACTGAAGCAGAAGACTTTATGATTGAAATACTTAATCTTAACTCAGAAGACCCTTTAATAAATCTAAAAGAAATACAATCAATTTTAGATGAAACTTTTGAAAATATAAATAGATTTATTGACTTTTATTATTCACTTAATAATAGCAATACTATAACAAAAATCTATTATTTTGGCGATAATGCAAAAATAAAGGGATTGAAAGATTTTATAAGTAGATATTTTGATATTCCAGCTTTTTTAATAGATAAAGGAGATTTCGTAAAATACAAAAAAAAGAATAAAAGACAATTATTTGATGAGGATTTTTACAAACTAATTAATTCTTTTGGAGCATTTATAAGATAGTTTTTATTATAGGAGGGTTAGTAATGCGTCAAATGATTTTAATACCGGACAAATATTTTATAATAAAAAAAGAAGCTAGGACGAAAAAAATAAAAATAATTACACTTATAACATTAATGACAATTATTATATTATTATTATATTATCCTTTTATTTTAATTGAAAATTTGTCATCTCAGAAAAAATTATTGGAATACGAATTATTGAAGGTAGAAGATAAAATATCACTTTTTTCGGAGTATGATTATATACTTTCTGAAATAAGTGAAAGAAGAAAAAACTCTGAAAAAGTAAATCTTCAAGGAATTGATATATTAAAAATCTTTAATCATTTAGGTAAAAGTTTACCTAAGGGTGTTTCTATAGTAAATATTAATTTCTCAGACAGTAATGATTTTTATATTATAGGATCTGCCATATCTAAGGATGATATAGCACAATATATTGAGTCTTTAAAAAATGATAATTATTTTTCATCTGTTAGACTATCTCAAACTTTAGCTAACTATAATACGGATTCAGGAGTTGATAATTATTCATTTAGATTAGAAATAAAAATTAATACTAGGAGGTGAGCTTTATGACTAAAAAAAGAAGAGTATATATATTAATACCTGCACTAATTATTTTAACAGTTTACATTATTTTAGTGCTGATTCCTCAAATGAATACAATAAAAAAATTAAGTATTGATATTGAGGAGCTTAAAATAACAGAAAAAAATATAATAAATAACGAAAAAAAGTATGCTAACATTGAATCAGAAAAGGAATTTTTTATTGAAGAAATTAACAATATAAGAAACTCATTACCACCTTATATTAAACAGAATGATTTGTTTATATTATTAAGTGTATTTTCTGATTTTTCAGGTATAGAGCTTTTGAGTATAGATATTTCTAAGCCAGAAACAGAAATTAATAATCTCTCAAAAATAAGTGTGGATAACTTTTACAATTCAAACTCATTAGAATTTGCTAAAAATTTAGGTTTTATTAAAGGAAATAAAGAAAGCGTTCCTGAAGAATTTAGAGATATTCAAAATGGATCAGTTTATAGAATTTCTGCAAATATTGAGATGATTGGTCCTGAAAGTTCGCATATAAAATTTCTTTCTTATATTGGAAGTATTAGTAATAAGTTTATGTTAGAAAAATATAGTGCTGAAATTGATAGAAATAATTTAATTAAAGCCAATTTAGATATAGTTTTTTTTGGTATTGCAGATAGATATGCAAATTTTTCAGATTTATCTATAAAAGAGTTTTTATCATCATCTGAAACTATAAAAAAAGAAAATATATTTAGAACAGGTAACAATTTAAATGACTTTTCTAAAGAAGAATACTATTATACAGATGCAAAGGAATATGATTTTCTAATTAGACTACTACCTTTTGCAAAACAAATGAGAAATTATACATTTAGCCTATCTTCAAGAAGTTCTTTAAATGATACTTTGATGAATTTATATCAAACAACTAAGAGGGAAATAGAAGAAATTGAAATATCTATAACTGAAAATAATGATATATTTTTATTTGAGTATAAAAATAAAAAAGAAGGTTCAAATAGCCATAATCAATTAGAATTTCAGCCTTTAGAGGATGTTATTTTAATTTTAATAGACTCATCTAAAAGAGTTTTTGAAAACGATACTTCAGGCATTAATCTATCAATATATAATAAATCTTCTATGCCTTTAGAAATTCAAATTATTAATGATGATAAGTCTTACTCGAGAGTTAATATAGACTACACTTATGGAGATATTAGCATTTTAAGATAGTAGAGATATTGTAGTATAAAAATACTAAACAGTACAAATAATTTATGAGTGCTAAATTTAAGAAAGTGAACTCGTTTAGCTAAAGGAGTTTTTATGATAAGAGAAATAACTAAAGAGTTTTTATTTTATTAGCGAAATATATTACAGAATGTATTTAACTGGTTTGGAGCTGAATTAAATGAATAAAAATACATTAAAAATTAAAGAAGAGAATTTAAAGGAATCATATTATGTTATAAATACTGTTTTAAATAGAGTAGATGCTCTCATATATGTTGCTGACTTAAAAACCTATGAGATTCTATTTATCAATGAAAATGTAGAAAGAGAATATGGAAATGTTAAGGGGAAAAAGTGTTGGCAGGTCTTTCATGGAGAAAAAGAAGGAGTTTGTGACTTTTGCCATATTAACCAGGCTTTAAAAAACAAAAACAAAACACATATATGGGAATACAAAAGTATTGTTACAAAGAAGTGGTATGAATGTAAAGAAAGTATTATAAAATGGTTAGATGGAAGAGATGTACACTTACAGGTTGCATACGATATAACTAAAAGAAAAGAAATGGAAGAAAACTTAAAAAGAAGTCAAGAACAATTTGAGTTAGCCATCAATGGATCTAAAGATGGTATATGGGATTGGGATGTTAAAACAAATAAACTTTTTCTTTCTCCCCGATGGAAAGATATGATTGGATACAAAGACGAAGAACTTGAAAATGTTTTTTCTACATTTGAAAGCAGAATTCATCCTGATGACAAAGAGAATGTTTTGAAATATGTAAATAATTATCTGGAGGGTAAAATACCTTTTTATAATATGGAGTTTAGATTCAGGCACAAAGAAGGACATTATTTATGGATGCTAGCTAGAGGAGAAGCTTTAAGGGATGAAGATGGAAAGCCTTATAGAATGGCAGGATCTCATACAGATATTACGGAAGTTAAAGAAAAAGAAAAAGAGATTATAAGACAAAAAGAAAAAGCAGAAGCTGCAAATGTTGCTAAAAGTCAATTTATTGCAAATATGAGTCATGAAATAAGAACACCTATGAATGGTGTAATTGGGTTTTTGCAATTATTAGATATGACAGAGGTTGATGAGGAACAAAAGTCTTATTTAAAAAATATCAAGAGATCCTCAGATGCTCTTTTGGCAGTCATAAATGATATTCTCGATATTTCAAAAATTGAAGCTGGGAAGCTTGAAATAGAAAATATAGCTTTTAATTTAAGGTCAAGTGTTGAAGAAGCTGTTGCACAGTTTAGTGCCAAAGCATTAGAAAAAGATATAGAATTAAGTGTTGTTTTTAATTTTGATGTACCTAAAATGCTAATTGGAGATCCAGCCAGATTAAGACAGGTTATATCAAACATAGTACACAATGGCGTTAAGTTTACTGATAAAGGCAGCGTTTGTTTAAGTGTGGGATTGATTAATGAAAGAGAAAAAATATGTAAAATACTCTTTGAAATAAAAGACACAGGAATAGGAATTAGTGAAAGTTACATTAATCAAATATTTATGCCATTTAGGCAAGAGGATGCATCAACTACAAGAAAATATGGTGGTACAGGACTTGGTCTTCCTATATGTAAAAATATTGTTGAAATGATGGGAGGGAAAATTGAAGTACAAAGTAAAAAAGGAGAGGGTTCAACTTTTTCTTTTTCACTAGTATTTAAAAAAACACAGGATGAATATTCAATAAAATCATCGGATTATTCAGATTTAAAAAACACGAAAATATTGATTGTTGATAATAATGATGAGGATAAGAATATAATAAAAACTTATCTTAAAGATACAGGTTGTACTTGCGATGAAATAGATGATTCTCTAGAAGCTTTTGGAGTTATAATTCAATCAATTGGAGACACTAAGTATGATGTAATATTGATAGAAAAAGATCTTGGTGAAGTAACAGGATTTGATTTAGCTGCTGCATTAAAGGCTATTCCTCTTACAAAAAAAACACCTTTGATTCTTTTAGATTCCTGCCCAGTAAAGGGGGAAGCTAACAAGGCGAAAAAATCAGGCTTTTTAGCGTATATTTCAAAACCTTTTATAAAATATGAACTTTTAGACTCTATTGCAACAGTACTAGAAATAACTAAGGAGAATATTAAACAAAATAATTTGTTTATAACAAGGCACTCACTAAGGGAGTCATATTTTAACAGGAAAATTAAAATTTTATTAGTTGAAGACAATGAATGTAACAGAATTTATTTTATTAAGCTTTTAAAAACAAAAGGCTTGCATTGTGATGTTGCTACAAATGGAGAAGAGGCTATAAAAGCATGTAAAATAAAACAATACGACATAGTGTTTATGGACTGTCAGATGCCTGTTATGGACGGCTTTGAAGCTACAAGACAAATTAAAAGAGATAACGAGAAAATACTTATTGTAGCAGTTACTGCCTATGCAATGAAAGAAGATAAAGATAGGTGCATATCAGCTGGAATGGATTATTACATATCTAAGCCATTTAAAGTTAAAGAGATAATTAAATATATTGATATGGTAGAAAATAATAAGAGGTGAAAAAAGTTTAAAAGAGGAGAGTATTAATAATGGACATTAATTCTTATAAGCAGCTATTAAAAGAGTTGCCTGTAGGATATGCATATCATAAGCTAGTATGCGATAGTAATGATAACCCTATAGATTATGAATTTATTGATGTAAATAAATCTTTTGAATATTTTACAGGTCTTAATAAATCTGAAGTTATAGGAAGAAAAATAACAGAAATACTTCCTGATTTTAAAGATAGTGACTTTGATTGGATTAATTATTACGGGAACATAGCATTAAATGCAAATAAGAGTAATTTTAGTCAATATTCACAAAGCTTAAAAAGATGGTATAATGTAAATGTCTACTCTCCCAAAAAATATTACTTTGTTACCTTGTTTACAGATATCTCAGATTCAAAAAAACAAATGTTTGAATCAAAAAGACTAAATAATAAACTTGAAATACTATTAAACAGTATGTCTGACTTAATATTTGTATTAGATAACAACCTAGTATTCGAGGAATTCTTTCAACCTTTTTCTGATAATCTCTTTATTCAACCTGAAAATTTTGTAGGAAAAAAAATTAATGAAATCGGTTTTCCAGAACCTGCGATTTCGGTTATTATAAATGCTATTAAAGAAAGTATTAGAAAAAAAGAATCAAAAAGAGTGGAATATTTTTTAGAAGAGGACAAAAAAAGAAAATGGTACGATGCTCAGATTACATTAATCTCAAATAGATCTAATGAGATGCCAAAAATTTTAGTAGTGGCTCGTGATATAACTGAGCTAAAAAAAATAGAAGATGAGCTTAGAAAAAATGAAGAGTACCTAAAAGGAATTTTAGAATCTCAAAAAGACATGATTGTTCGAGTAGATCAAAAAAACTGTTTTACATATGTTAATGAAATGTATTCCAAAACATTTGGAAAGACTAGAGAACAATTAATAGGAAAATCTTTTGCTCCTTTAGTTCATGAAGATGATTTAGAAGCTACTTTAAAAGAGATGGAAAAACTCTATTTGCCGCCTTATAGAGCTTATATTGAGCAAAGAGCTATGACGGTTAATGGATGGCGATGGATTTCATGGGAAGATAGTAGCATTTTAGATTCAAAGGGAAACGTTGTTGAAATTCAAGGTGTTGGTCGCGATATTACAGAGCGTAAATCTATGGAAAAATTGCAAGAAAGCTTTTTTTCCCAATCATTAAACGGATTCTTTTTTATGATGTTAGATGAACCTATTATATGGAATGACTCCATTGATAAAGAAAAGGTATTAGATTATGTATTTCATAACCAAAAAATGAAGAAAGTCAACAAGGCAATGGCAGAACAATATGGATCAACAGAAAAGGATTTTATAGGGAAAACACCTTGTGAATTGTTTAAACATGATTTAGAACATGGACGATATATCTGGAAAGGGCTATTTAATAAAGGCAGATGGCATGTAGAAACAAATGAAAGACGTATAGATGGTTCTCAAATGTTTATTGAGGGAGATTATATTTGCCTTTATGACGAGGAAGGAAGAATAACTGGACATTTTGGAGTACAAACAGATATAACAGAGCGGAAAAGGGCAGAAGAAAAGCTTTTAAAAAGTGAATCCTCTTTAAAAGAAGCACAAAAAATTGCAAAGCTTGGCAGATGGGAGTATTTACATAAGAAAAACGAGCTCATCTGGTCGGATACAATTTATGATATTTTTGAAATTAATAAAAGTGAGTTTGGTGCATCGTATGAAGCTTTTTTAAATACAATTCATCCAGATGACAGAGAAAAGGTAGCTAGGGATTTTTCTAATTCCATTAAGAATAAAAAGCCATACAAAACAGAGCACCGTTTACTTATGAAGGATGGCAGGATTAAATGGCTAAAAGAAAAATGTGAGACTGTATTTAATAAAGAAGGTCTTCCTGTCAATTCTGTTGGCATAGTTCAAGACATAACAGAAATGAAGAATATTGAAATTGAACTTAAAAAAAGTAAAAATAGATTAGATACAATTATATCCAATACTCCTGCTGTCATTTATTCTTTTGAAGTGATAGATGGAACTCCTAAACTTACTTATATCAATGAAAATGTTAAGAATGTCATAGGATTTGAACCATCTAAATTTATTGACAATATAGAATTTTGGTTAAGTTGTGTTCATCCTGAAGATTATCCTAATCTTAAAAATAAATTAGCTGGAAATAATTCTTCCGATGAATATAGATTTAAAGATATAAAAGGCGAATACCATTGGCTTTATGACAGGCAAAAAGTAGTAAATGCAAATGAAAATGTAGTTGAAATAATTGGCACATGGTGGGATATAACAGATAGAAAGAATAATGAGGAATTATTGGCATATCAAAATGAGTTTCAAAAAATTGTAGCTAAAATATCTTCTAGTTTTGTAAGAGCAAACAGCAAAAACATTGATAATAAAATAAATGAAATGCTAAAAATTGTAGGAAAGTTTTTTAAAGTAGACAGATCTTATATGTTTTTATTTTCAGAGAATAAAGAGTTAATGTCAAATACCCATGAATGGTGCGAAGATGGAATACTCTCTGAAAGAGAATCAATTCAAGATTACAAAGTAGATAGTATACCATGGTGGAAAGAAAAAATAATGGATAAAGAATTTGTAATGATAGATAAAGTCAAAAATCTTCCAGTAGAGGCTGTTAAAGAGAAAGAAGAATTTGAAAGACAGGGTATAAAATCTTTGTTTTCAGTTCCAATAATTGATAACGATTCTGTTGTTGGTTTTTTTGGTTTTGATTCTGTAAAAGAAGAAAAACACTGGAGTGATTGTCAAGTCGAGTATCTTAAACTTTTGGCAAATATTTTAACAGACGCAAGAAAAAAAGTCTTAGCAGAAAAAGAGTTGATTAAAGCAAAAGAAAAAGCTGAAGTTGCCAATATTGCCAAAAGCCAGTTCTTAGCCAACATGAGCCATGAGATTAGAACTCCAATGAATGGTATTACGGGATTCATGCAGCTTTTAGAGAATTCAGGTCTCCATAAGCAACAACTATCTTATATAGAAAAGATGAAATATTCAACTGATACCCTGCTAAATGTAATTAATGACATTTTAGATATTTCCAAAATTGAAGCTGGTAAATTAGAAATTGAAAACATTTCATATAATCTTATTACAACAATAGAGGCCTCTGTAGTACAATATGTTGAAAAAGCAAAAGAAAAAGGACTGGAAATTAATATTTTAACAAAATCGGACACTCCAAATTTTATTATAGGTGACCCTACAAGGTTAAAACAGATTATAGGAAACCTTATAAGTAATGCAATTAAGTTTACAGAGAAAGGATATATACTGGTAGAAACAGGATTAAAAAAGGAAAGTGAAAGTATTTATACTATTGAATTTATAATAAAAGATACAGGAATTGGCATGAAAAAAGATGTTGCTGATAAACTCTTTACGCCATTTACTCAAGCAGATACCTCTTCTACGAGAAGATATGGAGGAACTGGTCTTGGACTTTCAATATGTAAGTCTATTGTTGAAATGATGGGTGGAGAAATTAATGTGGTAAGTGAAGAGGGAAAAGGCTCTACTTTTACTTTTACTATAAGAGCAAAAAAGAGTAATGATAAAGTAGAGAGTATAGTTTTTGATTATTCATTGTTAAAAGGAAAAAACATATTAGTTATAGATGATCATGCAATTAACAGAGAAATTGTAAGAATATACCTTGAGGAAGCAGGTTGTATGGTGCAAGAAGCAGAAGATCCAGTAGATGCTTTAAAGCTTATTATTTCAAGTGCAGATATTAAATATGACTTTGTTTTGTTAGATTTTAATATGCCAAATATGAATGGTCATGACTTAGCAAATGCTATAAAAGCTATTCCTGCAACTAAAGACATTCCTTTAATACTGATGACTTCATTAGCTATAAAAGGAGATGCTGAAAAAGCAAAAAATGTAGGATTTTCTGGATATCTTTCTAAGCCTTTTACAAAAAGAGAGTTGATAGATTGTATTTCAATTGTGTTAGATGAAAAATATAAAAGTAAAAATAATGAAGAAACTTTTGTAACAAGACACACTTTAAAAGAGGTAGAGTTTGAAAAAAGGTTAAAAATTCTTCTTGTTGAAGATAATGAAGTAAATCGAAAGTTTTTTTCTGAAATACTTAAAACTAAAGGATTAACTTGCGATGTAGCTGTGGATGGAGAGGAAGCAGTTAAGGCATGTACAAAAAAAGACTATGATATCGTTTTTATGGATTGCCAAATGCCTGTTTTAGATGGGTATGATGCAACAAGACAAATAAGAATAGCAGAAAAAGATAAAAAACACACTCCAATAATTGCAATGACAGCTTATGCAATGAAAGGCGATGCTGAAAAATGCTATAGAGCAGGAATGGATGAATATCTCAGTAAGCCGATCAATATTAATGAAGTAATCAACATTATTCATAAGTATTCAAATGGTAAAGAAAACATAGATTAAGCATGAATTTGAAATGATTTATAGTGCTAACTAGAAATTTTTTTAATGTCTAAGAAAGTGCATTGCTTTATGGTAGCAAAAAAGTCTACCGAAAGGCTGTGCTTTAAAGGATTATCTTAGCCTTAAATTGGCGAAGCCGACTTTTTTATACTTATCATACCGAAATAAAAAGTTGAGTTTTTAAAAATGTTATAATTGTGTTATTATATATCTTATATAAGTCAATGTAAGAAAATATTGATAAGGAAGGTTGTGTTGTAGTGGCCGTATTAGTTACAGGTGGAGCTGGATATATTGGTAGTCATACTGTTGCAGAACTTGTTGAAAGAAATGAAGAAGTTATAGTGGTTGATAACTTAGAAAAAGGTCATAAGCCAGCTGTATTAGGAGGAAAATTAATAGTTGGTGACTTAAGGGATATTGAGTTTATAAGAAGTGTATTTAAAAATAATGATATAGAGTCAGTTATACATTTTGCAGCATATATTGAAGTAGGTGAAAGTGTTTCTGACCCATTGAAGTATTACAACAATAATGTTATTGTTACGCTAAATCTTTTAACTGCAATGAAGGAAGCGGGAGTAGATAAAATTGTGTTTTCATCAACTGCTGCAACATATGGTGAGCCAGAAAACATACCAATATTAGAAACAGATAAAACATTTCCGACAAATCCTTATGGAGAGACAAAACTAACTGTTGAAAAAGCATTAAAGTGGTCAGATAGAGCATATGGAATAAAGCATATTGTGCTAAGATATTTTAATGCCAGCGGGGCACATGAAACTGGTAAAATAGGTGAGGATCACAATCCAGAAACTCATTTAATTCCATTAGTACTTCAAGTGGCTTTAGGAAAGAGAGATTTAATTAAAATATTTGGAAATGACTATAATACGCCTGATGGAACATGTGTAAGAGATTATATTCATGTCTCTGACCTTGCACAGGCTCATGTTTTGGCTCTTGGTAAGCTTAGAAAAAATGGTGATAGTGACATTTATAATCTAGGAAATGGGAAAGGTTTTTCAGTAAAAGAGGTTATAGATGTTGTTAGAAAAGTTACAGGACACCCTATAGATGCTGTTGATGCTCCAAGGAGGCCGGGAGACCCTGCAGTTTTAGTAGCATCTTCAGAAAGAATAAAAAAAGAATTGGGATGGAAGCCTAAAATGAATGATTTAGAGTCAATAGTAGAAACTGCATGGAATTGGCATAAAAATCATCCTAATGGATATAACGATAAATAGTTTGATGTGAATGTATTTTTTAAATCTAAATATCTATATTTTTTAAAAATAATTGTATAATAAATTATATTATTCTTCTTACATGTCTATACTTACAGTGGAACATATTTTAATCTGTAAGGAGTAGATAATAATGAGAAGATTTACATGGATTGTTGTTTTTGTAATAATATTATTTTTGAATGGATGTCAGATACCAGTAGATAATGTTTCAGATGAAGAGGAGAAAAATGACTACGTAAGAACAGAAGATGAAATTGTTGATACATATGATTCTCTATACTCTGAAATGGAGGAAATAGATGATGAAAGTGAAGATGATGAGGATGAAGAAGATGAAGAGGATGAAGAACTAGAAGCAAATGGAGAAGTAGCGATAACAGTCTATTACAGGGATAGTGACGATATGATAGTGCCTGTTACAAGAAATATTGAAAGACAGGAAGGTATAGCGAGGGCTGTTATAGAAAGTATGATTAAAAATGAGGAGAATAAAAAGCATTTAAAGTCTTACAATTTATTTGCCTTGTTGCCAGAAGGCACAGTTGTTTTAGGTATGAATATAAAAGAAGATGCTATGATTGTAGATTTTAATGAGAGATTCTTAAGCTATGAGGATAAAACTCAGGAGATAAACATTATTTCTTCTGTTGTCTATTCATTAACTGAATTTGATACAATTGATGATGTAAAAATACTTGTTGGGGGAAGAGAAAAGGATAAGCTTGAATATGGAACTGACATATCGGGTTATCTAAACAGAGAAAATGTTTTGATTAATTCCAAAAAAGTTAATATAGAAGATAAGGTAAATAAGGTTGATGTTTATTTTTATAAAAGTTTAGGTGAAGAAATTGAATGCTTACTTCCAATGTCTTTTGAGTATATAGGAATAGAGGAGGAAGAAATATGTGGTGAAATTGTAAGATTACTCGGAAAAGATTATGCTGACAAAAAAGTATTTTCTCAATTGCCTTCAGGCGTTAGTCTGATAGACAGCAAATTAGAAGAAGATACACTTATATTGAATTTTAATGGTGAGATTAGAAATTATGGGGGAACTTCTAGAGAAAAAGGTATATTAAAACAGATTTTATACAGTATGAAACAAATTGAAGATATTAAAAACATAAGAATAATGATAGAAGGAAAAGAAGGGGAACTTCCTGAAGGAACAGATATTTCAAGGGATATCCCTATTCCTGATAAAATAAACACAGTATAATGTTATAGAAAGGTTGGGAAAATATTGAGGATTAATAGTAGAGGTCAGCAGGATTTAAGACCTGTTAAAATTACAAGAGGTTATACTAAACATGCAGAAGGATCAGTTTTAATTGAAATGGGGGATACAAAAGTTATTTGTACTGCGACAGTTGAAGAAAGGGTACCTCCATTTAAGAAAAACACTGAAGAGGGATGGGTCACAGCAGAGTATTCAATGCTCCCTAGGGCAACATCTAACAGAAATCAAAGAGATATTAATAAATTGAGACTTTCAGGCAGAAGTCATGAAATACAGCGATTGATAGGAAGGTCATTGAGATCTGTTGTAAACTTAAATCTTCTTGGAGAAAGATCTGTAATCGTAGACTGTGATGTAATACAGGCTGATGGAGGAACAAGGACAGCATCTATAACAGGTGGTTTTATAGCTTTAGTTGATGCATGCAAAAAGATTAAAGATGAAGGGTTGATAGACAAAATACCTATAACAGATTTTTTGGCAGCTATAAGTGTGGGTATTGTTGAAGATAAGGAAATGCTTGATTTGTGCTATGAAGAAGATTCAAGTGCTCAAACAGATATGAATGTTGTAATGACTGAAAAAGATGAATTTATAGAAGTTCAAGCAACAGCTGAAGAAAATCCTTTTAAGAGAGAACAATTTGATAAACTTTTGGCTATAGCACAAAAAGGAATAAGTGAGCTGATAACTATGCAAAAAGATGTATTGGGTAGCATATCAAATGAAGTTGGGGGAGTTAGTAAAGATGAAAAAATTTATAGTGGCGTCGAAAAACAAGGGGAAGCTTAAAGAAATACAAGAGATAATGGCGAAGTTTCCATTTGACGTTGTATCTATGAAAGATGAAGGTATAACAAAAGATATTGAAGAGTATGGCACTACATTTGAGGAGAATGCTTTAATAAAGGCTAGGGAAGTACATAAGATGACAGGTGAGATGGTAATGTCAGACGATTCCGGTCTTGAAGTGGATTTTTTAGATGGAGCTCCAGGCGTTTATTCAGCTAGATTTGCAGGTGAGGAAGCCAGTGATGAGGACAGAAACAATAAATTGTTGGAGCTTTTAAAAGATGTGTCGTATGAAAATAGAAAAGCTAGATTTGTATGTGCTATTGCAGTGGTATTATCTAGTGGAGATGAATTTACTGTAAAGGGAATTTGTGAAGGATATATAGGATTTAAGCCAGAGGGAAACAATGGTTTTGGATATGATCCACTATTTTTTATGCCAGAATTTAATATGACTACAGCTCAAATGAAACCAGAAGAAAAGCACAAAATAAGCCATAGGGGAAAGGCTTTGAGGTTGATGGCTCAAGAGCTTGAAAAGAGGGTTTGAGCCTATAAAGTTTAGGCTCAAATATCAGTGGCAAAAAAAAAACATTAAAAAATTCTATGAAATACAGTTGACAAATTGGTTTTATGTTTGTATAATATAAAAAGTCAGCTTGAGTTGGACAAAAAAAGTCAGCTTGAGTTGGACAAAATTTAATAAATTGCGGGTGTAGTTCAATGGTAGAACATCAGCCTTCCAAGCTGATTGCGAGGGTTCGATTCCCTTCACCCGCTCCATTTATCTGCCCGTAGCTCAGCTGGATAGAGCAACGGACTTCTAATCCGTAGGTCGGGCGTTCGAATCGCTTCGGGCAGGCCAACAAAAACCCTAGAGTCAAAAGGCTTTAGGGTCTTTGTTATATAAAAAAAGACAAGGGGACGGTTCTCTTGTCTCACTTGTTTCAAAAAGAGGTGGTTAAAATATGGGGTTCTATTTGGAAATTTATTTACTTATTTTAGGTGCAGTGTTTTTAATTGGAGTTGCTAGTTTGTTTGTATCTCCAAACCTATCGAAAACTAGATTTGTGGAGCAGGCCAGTCGTGTAGATATTTCAGGAATTAGAGAATATAAATATAAAATATCTGGCTTGACATATTTTAAATGTTGTATTTCAATAATTACTTTATTTATGATTCTAGGATTATCTTTTATGTCTGAAGGTTTTGGTGTTTTAATTCTTGGAATTAAAAGTCCAGTGACAGATCTTCTGGTATCTATATTTATAATTATATCTTTGTTGAATTATGTTAGAAAAGCTCTTTTTCTTTTTCCTAGAACTTATATTAAGTTTAATGGCAATGATGTAACTTATTCTAATGGTAAAAGGGCTATATCATTTTCCATAGATGATGTTGAAGATATTCTTTTTGAAAAATATGATAAAGTAGAAAGTCACTACAGACATTTTCGTAACTTTTTTAGAAGACACCCTCACGGACACGGGCACAAAGAAGTTAGATTGGGATATAAATATGTAATATTATGTTTTAAAAATAAAGTTCCAGAATGTCAAAGAGTTACTTTTATAAATGAGTTTTTGTTTTTTTCAAAAAGAAAACCAGAATCTTGTGAAGGTGGAAAAGTGCCGCTTACATATCAGTTAGAGTTTGATATATTTAATTTTGAATATCCTCATGAGATTTTTGAACTTTTGAGTCAAAATGTATATATTCCTATATATTGAGATAAGGGAACCGTCCCCTTAGGGAACCGTCCCCTTGTCTCATTTTATATTCTTTCTCTTTCCTCGTAGTGGGTGTGTAAAAGGTTGTGGGCAACATCTCCATATGGCTTACCTAGATACTCCTTATAGAGTTTGAGTATTTCAGGATTTTCGTGGGATTTTCTATATTTTTTATTGCGATCTTCTTTGTATATTGCTTCCTGTCTTTTCTTAACGATTTCATAGTTGCCGTGATGGTATGGCTGGCCACCTCCTGCGATACAGCCACCTGGACAGGCCATGATTTCAATGGCGTCATATTTGTTTTTACCCTCTCGTATTTCTTCTAAAAGTTCACGGGCATTTCCAAGTCCACTTGCAATTCCTATCTTAAGCTCCTTATCTCCTACCTGTACAGTGGCTTTCCTAAGGTCATCGCTGCCTCTTAACTGATTAAACTCAACATTTTCAAGTTCTTTTCCTGTCATCCACTCATGGGCTGTACGGATGGCTGCTTCTATTACTCCTCCAGTAGTTCCAAATATTACAGAAGCTCCTGTGGTTTCACCTAAAGGCTTATCGTATTCACTTTGAGGTAAATCTTCAAATTTAATACCAGCTTCCTTTATTATTGCACCAAGTTCTCTTGTTGTTACCACAATATCAACGTTGTTGTGCTCATCCTTAGTGAGCTCAGGTCGCTTAGCTTCAGCTTTTTTTGCTATACATGGCATTATTGATACTACTACTACGTTGTCAGGGTCAATTCCATTTTTCTCTGCATAATATGTTTTTGCAATAGTTCCAAACATTATATGAGGTGATTTACAAGTGGATGGAATTTTTAAAAGTTCTGGAAACTGATGCTCTATAAATTTTACCCATGCGGGGCAACAGCTTGTGAGAATTGGTAGCGTTTCATTATTTTCCATGCGATGAATAAGTTCTGAAGCTTCCTCCATAATTGTAAGGTCAGCTCCAAAGTCGGTATCAAAAACAGCATCAAATCCTAATCTCTTAAGGGCATTTACCATTTTACCTGTTACAATGGTACCTGCTTCCATTCCAAACAATTCACCTAAAGCAACGCGTATTGCAGGAGCCGTTTGAACAATTACATGCTTGTCGGGGTTATTTAAAGCTTCCCAAACCTTGTCTGTATGATTTACTTCTGTAAGTGCTGCTGTAGGGCAAACTTGAACACATTGCCCACAGTAAGTGCAAGATGATTCAACCATGGGCATGTTAAAGGCCGGACCTACAAAAGAATTAAATCCTCTGCCTATACCTGACAGTATTCCACAGGTTTGAACTTCATTGCACATGGTTTCACAACGTCTACAGTAGATACATTTATTGGAGTCTTTTACGATAGCATCACTGGACATGTCTTTTGGATAGTTCATTCGTTCTCCTTCCCAGCGGATTTCTCTTATGCCCAGTTCTGCTGCTAAAGACTGAAGCTCACAATTTGTGTTTTTAGGGCATGTAAAGCATTCGTTGGGGTGATTGGACAATAAAAGTTCTACAGCCATTCTCCTTGATGTTATAGCCCTTAATGTATCAGTACGTATAATCATTTCATCAGTTATTTTTGTTACACATGAGGGTACCAATTTATTTCTGTTGTTTTTTGAATCAACAAGTTCAACCATACATACCCTGCATGAAGCTGTTTGATTTACCATTTTAATATCATGCAAATCAAGGTGGCATAAAGTGGGTATTTTTACTCCTGCCTGATTAGCTGCCTCTAGTATAGTGATGCCCTCTAGAACCTGTAATTTCTGATCGTTTATTATAACACTTAACATTTTTTTATCCTCATATTTTTTCTGATTTCCAGCCATTATTCCACCTCTTTAATATTAAGATTCAATTCCTATTTTGTTTTTTGCTGTATACTTTCCCTCACCCTGTGGGTTATCTACATACTCTATAAAGGATAAATACTCGTTCCAAAAGTATTTCATGGTACTTATAACCGGATTAGGTGCTGTTTGTCCAAGACCACAAAGTGAGCCGTCTTTAATCATGTATGATAGCTGTTTCATAGATTCAAGATCCGCAATGGTACCTTTTTTGCTGGTTATTTTATTGAGCATTTCATAAAGCCGTTTTGTTCCTACACGACAGGGAGTGCACCTTCCACATGACTCATCCATGGTAAATTCAAGATAGAATTTAGCTATATTAACCATATTGTCTGTTTCATCCATGACAATCATTCCGCCTGATCCCATCATTGAGCCAATTCCTGTAAGGCTGTCATAATCAATTGGAGTGTCCAGCTCATTTTCAGTGATAACACCACCGGAAGGACCACCTGTTTGAACAGCTTTAAATTTTTTTCCGTCCTGTATTCCTCCACCTATATCGTAAATAATTTCTCTTAAAGTGATTCCCATAGGAACTTCTACAAGCCCGACATTATTAATTTTTCCTGCTAGGGCAAAAACCTTTGTTCCCTTGCTTTTTTCAGTGCCTATTGAAGAAAACCAATCTGCTCCCTTTGTTATAATTGGTGGAATGTTTGATAAAGTTTCAACATTGTTTACACAGGTAGGATGCCCCCAATAACCTTCTTCTGCAGGATATGGAGGCTTATAGTTTGGTTCTCCTCTTTTACCTTCACATGAATTTATAAGGGCTGTTTCTTCGCCACATACAAAGGCACCAGCACCATATTTTATATCAATATCAAAACTAAAATCAGTATTAAAAATGTTCTTTCCTAAAAGGCCAAGTTCTCTTGCCTGTGTTATTGCTGTTTTAAGACGCGATATGGCAAGAGGGTACTCAGCACGAATATAGACAATACCTTTATCTGCACCAATTGCATGTCCTGCTATGGCCATTGCTTCTAATACATTATGAGGATCACCTTCTAGAATACTTCTGTCCATAAAAGCTCCTGGGTCACCTTCATCAGCATTACATACAATGAACTTAACATCGCTTTCTTGTTGTCTAGCAATGTCCCATTTGACTCCTGTGGGAAAGCCTCCACCACCACGACCACGAAGTTTTGATTTTTTAACTGTTTCTATAACTTCATCTCTGGACATTTTTGTTATAGCTTTACCTAATGCTTCATATCCTCCTAAAGATATGTATTCGTAGATGTCCTCAGGGTTTACCAGTCCACAGTTTCTTAATGCAATACGGAGTTGCTTTTTATAAAAAGGTATGTTTTCCTGTTTATCAATTCTGTCATTTGCAGAGGGTTCTTTATATAACAGCCTTTCAACCTTTCTACCTTTAATAATATGTTCATCTATAATATCTTTGGCATCTTTTGGACCAACACGAACATAAAAAACATTTTCAGGCTCAATTTTTACTATTGCCCCTTGTTCACAGAAGCCAAAACACCCTGTTTTAACAATTTTTACCTCTTTATCATAACCTCTGGCTTTTAGTATGAGTTCAAGATTTCTTTGAACCTTCTCGCTTTCAGTGGCTAGGCAGCCTGTACCACCGCAGATGAGAATATTTGTACGAGTTATTGCCATTTTTAGCCTCCTTCTATGCTATTATTCTCAAAAAATTTGCTTTTTTAAAAGTTCTAATTTAAAACCAAGGATACTAAATTACGCTCTTTCAAAATCTACTTTGAGTATTAAATTTTCCACCGGCTTCCCCTGCTTTATGTGATTATTTACTATTAGAGGGACTTTATCTTTTTTTACATTTCCATATAGTACAGGGGCTTGTCCAGGCACATTTAGCTGTACAACAGGTTCTGAGTGACAGTATCCAATGCATCCAACAGTTACAATCTTTACGTTATCAAGTTTATTTCGTGCTATTTCTTCTGCAAAGGTATTAAGGGTTTCTCTTGCACCTGAAGAAATACCACAGGTTGCCATCCCTATAAGTATTTCAATTTTATCGCCTGTGTCGTCTCCGGTATCTCTTAAACTTATTTTATTTTCATGTTCTTCTCGTATTTTTTGCAGCTCTTCTAGTGATTTTATTTTCATATTACACCTCCTGATTTTAAAATTTTCCTATTGACTTATATAACCCATTATTCTTGTTTATAAGATTTTATAATATCGTCTAAATCATCTTCTTTTACACGTCCATATACCTTGTCATCTACCATAACAACAGGGGCAAGTCCACATGCTCCAACACACCGAACATCTTTTAGAGTAAAAAGACCGTCTTTTGTTATTTCGTTAGACTCAATATCCAGCTTTTCTTTTAACCTTTCTAAAATTTTATCTGCACCTCTTACAAAGCATGCAGTTCCCATACACACACTGATAGTGTGTTTTCCACCTGGTTTTGTAGTAAAATATGAGTAGAAGCTTACCACACCAAAAACTTCTGCTCCTGGAATACCCAGCTTTCTTGCTACATAAAGCTGTACATCTCTGGGAAGATAGCCAAATATTTGTTGAGCTTTATGGAGTATTTCAATTAATGCTCCTTTAGTAGTTTCCATACCGTCAATAAATGTCTCGAGCTCATTAAATTTTTCTTCAGGCAAATCTTCACTTATGGGCTTAGTTATACTTATAGACTGGGGCTTTGTCAAAATGTTCACCATCCCTTTATGATTTTTAAATATTAAAAATGTTATATTTGCAGTTATATATAATATTTCCTTATTAACACAGTTTATTACTAAAGGTTATGATTTACTCCATAATATTTCTTCTATATTTTTATTTACATAAATGACATACACCTGTTAGAATCAGATTTTTGATTAACAATTAATTTTTATGGGTAGCAATTAAAATAGTGTAGAGAACTAGAGTTTAAACAAGCAGTATTTTATTGAAAAAACAAATTATAACTTTTAAAGGGAGTGATTATATGTCTAATATTTATAGTGATAAAGCCATTAAGTTTATTATTGCAATTACGGGAATTTACATAGCTTACTATTTGTTCTGGCGTATTACAAGAACTATTAACCATTCAGCTTTATTATTTTCATTAGTTTTACTTTTTGGGGAGTTGTACGGGATTGTTAACTACTTTTTATTTGCACTAATGACTAAAGATATAAAAAAAGAGGAGAGGGTAACACCTTTAAAAAATAGAAGTGTTGACGTTTTTGTTCCTACATATAATGAAGATATAGAAGTCCTAGAGGCGACGCTGATTGGAGCAATTAACATGAATTACGAGCATAAAACTTATGTTTTAGATGATGGGCGAAGAAGTGAGGTGTTTGAGCTTTCTAAACAGTTAGGTTGCGAGTATATTACAAGAGAGGATAATAAGAATGCAAAGGCTGGAAATATAAATGAGGCATTGAAAAAAACAAGTGGTGAGTTTATTGTAATATTAGATGCAGATATGGTTCCCCAGCCAGATTTTATTGAAAAAACTTTAGGTTATTTTAAAGACTCAAAAACTGCTATTGTGCAAATGCCTCAAGAGTTTTACAATTTAGATTCTGTTCAACATCCAAAAAATAATTCTAATTGGCATGAACAACAGCTATTTTACCATGTCATTCAACCAGGGAGGAATTCTATTAATGCTGCCTTTTGGTGTGGAAGTCCTTCGATAGTTAGAAGGGAAGCTTTAGAAAATGTAGGTGGAGTGGCAACAGAAAGTATTACAGAGGATTTTCTTACTTCAATTAAGTTAAACTCTAAAGGCTGGAAAATACAATATCATAATGAGGTTTTAGCTTTTGGAATTGCCCCTCAGTCTATCCATGCTTTTAATCTTCAAAGATTACGCTGGGCACAGGGGGCAATGAAAATTTTAAAGAGTAAAAACAATCCTCTAATTGTACCGGGACTAACTATAAAACAGCGTTTAGCTCATTTTTCCGCAATTTTTACTTACTTTGAATCTTATCAAAAGTTAATTTATATAATGGTTCCTGTAATAGTGTTATTTACAGGTATATTGCCTTTTAAATTGACAAGTGGTTATGAATTTTTTATTCACTGGGCACCTTATTTTTTACTTCTTATACTTAGTAATAAGGCGTTAGGACGAGGTTATTTTAAATATGTTCCTGTAGAAGAGTATAATATTCTTAAAATGTTTACCTTTATAAGAGCATCATTTAGTTTGTTTTTTTCAAAGAAACTGTCTTTTAGAGTTACCCCAAAGTCAGTTGAGAGTTCCATTAAAGTAAAAGAACGTCACGAAGTATTTTTGCATATTATTGTTTTTGCTGTTGTGGTTTTATCTTTTTCTTTTGGGATTATAAATCTTATAGGGGAAACATTTATAAATTATTCTTCAAAAGTTAGTGCAGTTGTTGCGGTATTATGGGCAGGTCTTAACGGATATCTATTACTTTTGACTTTGCTTAATGTTTTAAAAAGAGATTATTATAGAAATGGATATAGATTTCATGTGCATTTAGACAGTAGAGTTGTGGAATTGACAGGAACTCAGTTAAATGCCAGTGTGAAAGATATATCCAATAGAGGAATTGGATTAGAAGATTTAGATGAAAATATTACAACAAACAAAAGCAATGTGAGGGTATGTTTACCTGATGGTATATTGAATTTAAAGGGACATATTGAATATAAAAAAGCATCAGAAGATGGTCATAAAAATATTGGACTTAAATTTGATGAGTTGTCATTAGAGCAGAGAATGCGGCTTTATAAATTTCTTTACGTTACTGTACCAAGACATATTTATAATTCAAGCACTGGACTTCAATGTAATATTGAGTATTGTCCTGAAAAAAATTCCAAGGACTTGGTTGTTAATTCTTGCGATTTTAAATTAGATATAGATAATCAAAAAAATACGCCATCTTTAGTATAAAAAGATGGTCGAAATAGTGAACTCGTTTAGCTAAAGCTAAAGATCGAGGCTTCAGGTGGAGTCATAGAACGAGATAAGGTGGAAGTAGGAAAGGTTTGCCTGCATTATGATATCAATTATGAAGGTCAGAGACAAAAACTAATTGTATGTTATTTTTATCAAATTCAGGTATCATATCACTGATTGCTTCTGCTGTGACTTTGCCACCTTCCATTCCAACATGACCTATTGCAACTGCGTATTCTTTTTCTAATGCTATTTCACCAGCTTTTTTAAGCTGGTTTTTTATATGATTTTTTGGCTTTTGGCCGTCCAAAAAAATATCTCTTTGGTAGTAAGTTATACTTTTTTCTTCTGCTATTTTTTCACCTACGGGAGAATCAGTTGTGAGGCTGTCTAAAAAATAAAGTTCTTTTTCTTTTAAAACGTCCATTATACCAGATACTATTTTTTCATTGCTGGTAGCTTTAGAGCCCATGTGATTGTTTAATCCCTTTGCATAAGGAATGTTTTCAATTGAATCTCTTACGATTTCCATAACGTCTAAGGTATCCATATCTGACATTACAGGTTTTGGGCCAAGCCAGCTTTTTTTACCGTGATACGGTTCCATAGGAAGGTGTACAATTACTTCATAACCTTTATCATGGGCGTTTTTTGCATCTATTTCTGAATGGGGGAGAAAAGGCATAACAGCAAAAGTTAAAGGTTTTTCTATAGACATCATTTCTTCAACACCATCACGACTTGACCCAAAATCATCTATTACTATCGCAAGCTTCCCTGTCCTTGTGGTATCATTTTGTTCACTTATTTCACCATCTAATACAGGTGAAAAAGGAGGACTTTTTTTTACTAATGCAAAAATGCTGATTGCTAATATAGTTAAAATTATAAGCGAAATAATAATAATTGAACGGACAATGTGCTTTTTTTGAAGAGTTATAAAACAAATAGATTTCATAAAAAAACCCTTTCCTTTTTAGTATTTAATCTAAAACAAATAAATCATTCTATTATACCTATTCATTAAATTTTAAAATTATAATTTAATATTAGAAATAATTGTTATGAGTTTATCTGCAAACATACAATACTTTAAATATAATACATAAAAAGGTTGGTTCGGTGAAAAAACAGACATTAAGTTAGTGAGGACAAATATCAATAATTGGTGATTTAGAATAATATAATAAAAAACTTATAAATTATTGAATAAATAATCAATAATAGGTTAATACTTTAAATGACCTCACAAAATACATTTTAACCCCCTAATAAATGCCTTGGCGTAATGTCGGGCATTTATTTTTTTGTGTGCTTTAATCTATCTTGGGAAATGTATTTTGATTATTATATTTATTGATATAAAAAATAAAAGTAGTGACTAAAGTAACGATTTTTATTTTTTGTGCATGATAAAATACAATATATAAAATCAGTTTTTTGTTGAAGATATATTTATATTTACTGATAAATTACTATTTTTATTAATTATTAAAAATATAAAAAATATTTTCAACAATGGATTTAATTAAATATTCATGATAGGAGGTGCAAATTATTGTTTTATATGTAGATTTGATGTTTTTATCTGGATTTTACAATAATCTGCATAAAAAGTAATAAGCAAAAATCTAGATTAAAAAATAATTGGGGGATTTATTATGCTAAAAACAAAAAGTAAGATTATCGCTAGTTTAATTGTTTCAGTATTAGTAGTTTCACTTATTTCTAACATTGCTATTGCAAGTACGTCAAGTGGTATTAACCTTGCCATGGATACATATCAGACTTATTATCACGATGATGGATTTGTTAATGCAATATATACTAGAGGATCGGAATTTAAGTTTTATTTTAATTCTAGTGATGGAGTTGATCCACACAGGACAACAATATTTACCTCAAAAGAGACTTCTATTGGTTCAGGGACATATGAACCTTGGCAAGTGGCGGATGTAAGAGTTACAAGTTCAGGGGGACAAGATGGAGCTATTTTCTTTAATGATATTACGCTTCCAGAAGAAGGACGTTATAAAGTCATGATATTTGCAAGGGACAATAATAACAGAATTATTTTTAGACAAGAATTAAAGGTCATAAATTCAAATTGGATATATGATGGACTTCTTAATGTTGTGGATGAAGTTTCTATTACTGGATTAAATAATGGGAAAATACAAATTGATGCATATGTACATAATATTCACGTAGACGCTATAGATGCTGACGATTTTAGAATTGGTTTGAGCCATGTTGAGTCTATGCGTAGAAGTCGTGGAATGCATGCCAGTTACTGGGCGAGTGATGTAAATGTAACCCAAGATCCTAATAACAGGAGGGCATATTATGTAACAGCAACTGTTGATCCAGATTTCTACAATGATCGTCCAGGTGAGTATTATATACAATTGGCAGTGAGGTCAGGCCCTGATCGCAGATCATGGGAACACTGGGGTACCATGATTGGACGTTTTCTCATGGAAGATATTTTTTAATAAGATAGAAACTATATGCAATGATATATTAATAAAATGGCATTAAAAAGCTAGAGATGGTTTTCTCTAGCTTTTTAATGCCATTTTATAAACCATTTGATTACTTTTCTCATACATAAATATGTTGATTCACATTATTCTTAACTTAAATAATATACATCCAAACAAACACTGTTTTTTGGAAAATATAATACTGTTAAATTTTATAGAAGGTCTGCTATAAACCCTCATTTTTTTCTTTCATTAATATTCCCATAATGGTATAATATACGAAAAGATTTGAGTTTTTTTGGAGGGATATACTATTATATTTAATGATTTTGCAAAGAAGATCATAAACTTACCTGAGGATAATTCCAAACTGATTTTAAAAGGACCTACTGGAAGTGGTAAGTCCACTTTGTTGTTGGAAAGATATAAATACATGGTGTCAGAGCTTAAAATACCTAGTGAGAAAATACTCATTCTCCTTTTAAACAGAACCCAGTCATTAGAGTGGAGAACAAAAACAATACTTGAGCATTCAGGAGCTATTTTAAGGACGTCATACTATGGATTTATACAGGAAGAAATTAAGACATATTATCCTCTCTTATTAAAAAATTGTGATGAAATAAAAAATAAGGATGTAAGACCGGTTTTTTTAACCTTTGAGGCAGCTCAGTTTTTAGTATCCATAGTTATTGAATGGAGAAGGCAAAACAAGGGGGCATTTGAAGGTGTTACCTCTTTTACAGATCGCCTTGCAATTGACCTTACTTCAAACCTTGTAAGGGCTGCTATTTCAGATATTCCACACAAAGAAATAGGAAAGAGACTGTATTCTGCCTTAGAAAAAAAGGATGAAATAAAAAAGAGTGTGTATGATGAAGCAGATGATATTTTAAAAAAATATAGAAAACGTTGTATGGAGCTTGGAATATTTGACTTTGGAATGGCTGTAGAACTTTATAATAATTATCTTTTAAAAGATTCTACATATAAAGAGCAGTTATTTAAAAGAATTGACCACCTTATTGTGGATAATATAGAAGAATGTGTTCCTACAGAAGTGGATTTTATAAATATGCTGATGCCGGGGCTTAAAACTTGCCTTTTAGGATACAATCATGAAGGTGGCTATGGGGAAGCTTTTGGTAGCAATCACAAATATACAAAAAGAGAGTTAATAGATAAATTAGATAACATTGAAATAGAAGAATGTCATACATGCAAGGAATTTATGACTGAGTTTTCAGACATGCTATTTGAGAGTATAGAAAATGGAGTGCCAAATAAGTTTAAACTGCGGCCTGAAATTGAAAGAGTTCCACCTCTTGAACTCAGGAGTGAGATGCTTGAGAATGTGGGAGAGAGAATAATACATCTTATTGATGAAAAAGGCTATAAGCCATCAGATATAGTTGTGATTTCAAACTATGCAGATCCAGTTACAGAGTTTGTTATAGCAAGAGCGTTAGAAAAGAGAGGATATGAAATTAAAAATCTTACCAGAAAGAGCAGGGTTATAGACAATCCCTTTTCACAAGGGTTGATAACGCTAGCTCAGCTATGTCACCCAACATATGGTTTTATGCCGGGAAGAGACGATGTTAAATCTCTCATAAGGGTGGTTTTAAAAATTGATCCTGTGAGAAGTTCCATGCTTGCAGGGGAGGTATTAAGCCAAAGGCCTTTTGCTCAATTTCCTGATATAGAGTTTCCGGGGCTTGTAGAGAGAGTGGGTTATTATAATGTTGAAAAATATGAATATATTAGAGAATGGATAAAGGAATACAGAGAGAGGGAAGAACCTCTTAAAATAAATGAGTTTTTTCAGAAAGTTTTTTTAGAGATACTTATTTCAGAAGATGTATCTCAAAGAGATATTCTTGAAGCAAAAAAACTTATTGACAGTGCACAGTCTTTTGTAGATGTGGTTTCAAGGTTTGACAGAAATGCCAGCAGGGATTTTCTCGATGTGGTAAGGAAGGGAATAAAGTCAGCAGAGAGCATATTTGAATTAGAAGAAAAGCTTAGCGGCAATTTTGTGCTTTTATCAACGCCGGTAGCCTATCTAGCAAGTTCTTTGAAAAGCAAGGTAACTATCATTACAAGCCTTAGCAGCAGTAACTGGACACCAAGGAGTGTAAAGGAAATAACTAACTTACATGTACTTACAAAGACCTGGAATCCAGAAGATATTTATACGGAAGATATTGAAGAAAAAAATCAAAAACACTATTTGGCAGTTTTAATGAGGTCAATTTTAAAAAGATGTGGTGAAAAGCTCATAACTTTTGAATCCATACTGTCAGCCAACGGCTATGAAAATGACGGCATACTGTCAGAATATTTTGACGAGATGATTGTATCTGGAGGGAAATAAGTGAAGATTACAACTACTACTCAAATGAAATAGAAGAAAATGAGGAATTTAAAAGCATAATAGTTGTATATGAAGATATTAAAAAGTCTGAACAAGTGATAAATCAAGTTGTTTCTGAAATGGATATCGTAAATTTCAAAACTGATAGAATCAGTGATTCACTAAATATGGAGACTATTGAAGTTGGTGAAGAGGTTTCAATAAAGTCTTTATTAAACCATCTTAATAATCACCCGAATGTTTCATATGCACAACATGATTATCTTATAGGTGCGTACGAGTTTTCACATATGGAACACTATGAGCAGCAATGGGCAATTGAAAATGATGGTCAGACTGTTCTAGAGCAAGAAGGAATAGAAGACATAGATATGAATGTGCTAGAATCTTGGGATATTACAAAAGGCTCGGAAGATGTTGTAGTTGCAGTAATAGACACTGGTGTTGATATAAATCATCCTGAACTTTCAGACAGCATATTTGTTAATGGCAAAGAAAGTATAGATGGCAAAGAAAGTATAGATGGAGAAGACACTGATGGAAATGGTTTAATTGATGATGTAAATGGATGGAATTTTGTAGACAATACAAATGATGTTTATAATTGTTCTGTTGGTGATTTGCATGGTACACATATAAGTGGCATAATTGCAGCATCTCACAATGAAAATGGTATAACAGGAATAGCTCCAAATGTGACGATTTTACCGATTAAGGTTATGGAAGGAACAAGAGGGAAAACATCTGATGCAATTAAAGCTATTGAATATGCATCCAGTAAGGGGGCATCAATATTTAATTGTAGCTGGGGAACAGCTCATTATAATCAGGCATTAAAAGATGTAATCTCAAATACAGAGGGACTTTTTGTTTTTCCAGCAGGTAATCAAGGGAAAAGTACAAAAAGAGCTCCAATATATCCAGCAGCCCATGAACTTGACAATATTATATCTGTTGCAGCAATAGATAACAATGGTGAACTTTCAGAATTCTCAAGCTATGGAGAGAATGTTGATATTGTAGCACCAGGGGTTTCCATTATAAGTACTGCAACTGATGAAAGATATGCATATATGAGTGGTTCATCAATTGCAGTTCCTCATATTACATCTGTAGCAGCACTATTAAAGAGTCATGATGATAATTTAACTTTACAAGAGATTAAGGATAGGATACTTAAAAATGTAACTAAATCACAAAACTTAAAAGGTAAAGTGTCTTCATCAGGATGGCTAAATGCTACTGCTACTCTATTAAATGAACCTCCTATTTTCAATGAAGAACCTGTTGAAGAATTTGGAGTAGCGGCTTTAAGTACAAGACCAGAAATTTCAATAAATTTTGATAAAACAACAGCTTCAGTTGGCGATATAATAACTGTAGAAGCTGAAATTGAAAACATAGCATCATTTTCTGGGTATGAAATAAAGCTTTCATATGATTCGAATGTAGTGAGACCTGTTAAAGAAGACTTAACTCCTTATGAATGTGGAAGAACAAAATCATCAATTTCTGTAGAAAGCAATAGACTAAAAGGAGATGTCAATGGAGATGGAGTAGTGGATTCAACTGATGCAGTAATATTAGATAGGTATATAATGAATAATTTTGATGTTTCTGACGATGAGAAAGAAGATTTTTATTATGTAGCTGATATTAATGGGGATGGTGTAGTTGATTCAACTGATTATGTATTGTTGCAAAGGTATCTTTTGGAAATGATATCTGAGTTTCCGTCATCAGGAGAAAATACTGAAGGTGAGATGATATGGGATAGAGATGTTTTAACAAATGAGAATTATAATCCAATTGGTATTTTACACAATGACAGTTATGAAGGATATTTGACTTTTGGTGCTACATATATGTCATTAGACGACTATAGAAGTGCTAATATAGTTGAAAGTGGAAATATATTAGGTAAAATAAAGTTTGAAGTACTAAGAGAAAATAAAACAATAATAGGCATTGAACATTCAGATGAATCATCAGTAATAGGGGCAAGTATATTTGAATTGCATGAAAATGAAATTACTGAACATGAAATGATTAGCACAGAAGAAAATACTATAAATAGTCATTTACCTGAGTACGTACCTGAGACAGCAGAAACAGCAGCAACAGTAAGTGCATTTAGTTCGCCACTAATGATTTTATCAAATAACAATGACCACACTATTTCGGGATACGTGAAACCCTGCAGACCTGAGTTGGATAGCAATGGATTCGAAGTGTCTGTAGGAGGTACAAGACTTAGTACTACAACTAATAGACGTGGTTATTTTGAAATAAATAATGTTCCACAAGGAAATCTTGACATAACTATTTCAAAAGATGGATACTTAGATAGAACTATTAAAAATGTTGTAACTGAACAGGAACCCACAGGAGAAGAAGACGAAGAGTTTCTTAAAGCCAACCATACTATAATAGGAATTGAAGATTATCCAATTGAAATACTAGCAGGTGATATTACATCAGATGGTGGTATAAATATGAATGACATTATGATTCTTGTTCCAGCATTTAATAGACAAAAAGGAGAAGAAGGATACAAACCAGAAGCAGATGTGTATAACAATGGTGCAGTTAATATGTTTGACATAATGGCAGTAGTTGTTAATTTTAACAAAAGTAAAGACTGCTATTATGGTGAAGTGCTAGATCCAAAGTTTATGTTTAGACCAGATCAAGCTCATGGTGAATCAAGAAGAGGCTTGCCACCATTAGACTTTAGTGAAGTAAAATATATTTCAATACACCACGCACTTGCTGAGTCCTACACTGTAAATCAGTGTCATACATATCACTATTACACAGTTGAGCCACCACCTTCTGGAGCCCAATGGTTGGGAATTGGTTATAATGAGTATATTGAAAATAATGGACGTGTATTTATTGGACGTGGTGATTACAGAGGTGCACATGCGGGAAACCAAACCAACAACAAAATATCATATGGAATATGTGTAGAAGGCGATTATCATAAAAATAATAAACCACTTCCGGGAGAACAATTTGACACATTAGTTGAAAGAGTGTATGAAGCCATGTTGAAATTTAATATAACAGATGTTAATAACGTAAAAGGGCATGGTGAATTTGTTCCTAACAATTGCCCAGGACAATATTTTCCTATGGAAGAACTAAGGGATGAATTAAGAGAAAAATTCTAAAGCTTAGTGGTTATAGTAAAAAGAACAGATTCAAAAGCTGAATAAAATTTGTTCTAAGCTATAAAAGGCAAAATAAAAAGATATTATCTCAGGGATGATTATTTCATCCCTGAGAAGTTTTTAATCTAAAAACAGGAGGGTTTATAAATGCTTATCAAAAAGAAAATCATTGCAAGAAACGTTTTACTAAAGATAATGATGATGAGTGTATTAATAGCAGGTTTGCTGTTAAGTCAGGGATGTGGAAATATAGAGTTAGATAGTGAAGATGGTAAAGAAGTGAAACCATCTGTTGATAATTCTAAAGCTCAAGAATCTGATGAAGAACAGGAAGAATCGACTAATGAAGAGAAAGATGAGGAAGAAACAGAAATATCTATAATAGATTCTGATGAGAGAGGTAACAGTGTTGGTAATATAGTAAATGGTGGATTGGTTTCATCAAGAGGAGATTTGATAGTTCATGCTTACGGTACTGAAACTGGTATAGGTATACAAAAACTAAAATCTGATGGTAGCAAAACAACATTATGGGAAGAAGATTTAAGCCTAAGTCCAGATATTCGAAATATAAATATAAATATAATAGAAGATTGGATTTATTTTAATGATGATAGAATTTATAGAATAAGACTTGATGGAAGTGAATTTGAAAGGGTAGGCGATACATGGGGGGGGACTATGAATATAGTAGGAGAATGGATTTATAGTTATTCTAGTAATGGAATTGGTAAAATGAAAATAGATGGAAGTAATGAAGAGATATTGACTGATGATAGGGCGAGATATTTAAATGCAGTAGAAGATTGGATATATTATTCAAATAAAAATGACAATTTGAATATTTATAAAATAAGAACAAATGGAAGTGATAGAACAAAATTAAATAATGATCTATCACGTGCAATAAATGTAGTAGATGATAAGATTTATTACATAAAGTACGGTGATGAATCAGGGATACATAGGATGGATATTGATGGGGAGAACAAAACACAAATTTTTGACAAACCAGTTACAACTTTAAATATAGTAGATGATTGGATTTATTTTTGTAAGACTGTTCTCTTTCCAACAGCAAAAACTGAGGGGAAAATAGGTAATTTTGGTCAACTACACAAAATGCGTATGGATGGTAGTGATATCACAAAGATTGATGACAGTTTATCAAATAGATTAAATATAATAGACGATTGGATTTACTTGTATGTATTAGATCGTGACCTAGAGGAGATACAAGAATTAAAAGCATTTGGAGCTAGTGCTATAATGCATCTACATAGAATGAAGAGGGATGGATCTAATAAGCAAAAAGTAGATGACTTGTAAAATATACTTAATGGTAAAAAAATAAAGTATTAAATATTTTAGATTTTTAAGTTTAAGACAATAAACCCTCAAATAAGATTAGACTGTCAGATTAATATTTGACAGTCTTTTGCTTATATAAAATGAGCTTTTAAATTGCAACTTATACTGGTATAAGGTTATAATAAACATATAAATAATAAACTAAAGGGTGATGAGTATGAAAAGGCAACCTGTAGGTGTGGATAATTTTGCAGATATAATTGAAGAAGATTTATATTTTGTAGATAAGACACTATTTATAAAAGAAATAATTGATGACAGTTCTAAAATTATTTTAATTGCACGCCCAAGAAGGTTTGGAAAGACACTTAACATGTCTTTATTAAATTACTACTTTGAAAAAAGTGAAAAAGACAACAGCTATATGTTTAAAAAATATAAGATATGGTCACAAGGTGAAGAGTACACAAAAGAGCAGGGGAAATATCCTGTTATAACGTTGACGTTTAAAAATGTAAAAACAAGTAGTTGGGATATAAATTTAGGTTTGATTAAAAAAGCAATACAAGGAGAGTTTAATAGGCATTTATATTTAGAAAAATCAAAAGAAATAACTGAAAGCGAAAAAAAAGAATTTAAGAAAATATGTTTTGCTGAGGGTAGTGTAGAAGACTATACTAATAGTTTAGAATTGTTGTCAAAGATGCTTTATAAGCACCATAAGCAAAAGCCTTATGTGCTTTTAGATGAGTATGACACAATTTTAAATGAAGCGTATATACATGGACACTGGCAAGAATCAATAGAATTTATGAAAGCCTTTATGAGTGCAGGTTTTAAAAACAATCCAAATTTATACAAAGGGGTATTGACTGGCATTTTTAGAGTGGCAAAGGAAAGTATATTCAGTGACATGAACAATTTAAATGTGTGCACTATATTAAGTGACAATTATAGTGAATATTTTGGATTTACTCAAAGTGAAGTAGAGGAACTTTTAAAGTATTATGGAATAGAAGAAGGGGATAAGGTTAAGGACTGGTATAATGGATATTTATTTGGGGAAAAAAATCAAAGAGTTATTTACAATCCTTGGTCAATTGTTATGTATATACATAAGGGTACACTTAAGCCTTACTGGATAAATACCAGTGGAAATGCAATTATAAAAGAGCTTGCAACAACGGGAGATAGGAATATACAGTTTAACATTCAAAATATAATTGAAGGTGGAACTGTTGATGATGTAAAAATAGATGAAAATATAGTTTACAGCGAAATAAAAAAGTCTGATAAAAGTATATGGTCTTTTATGCTTATGAGTGGTTATTTAAAACCTGTTAAGCTATATTTAAAAGAAGAAGGTGTTTACTGTGACCTCAAAGCACCAAATAAAGAGGTATACTACTTTTTTAGAAATATTTTAGAAAATTGGTTTGATGAGACGATAAAAGGTGGAAGTGTAAATGAAATGCTAAAAGCTTTGCTTTCAGGAGATATTTATACATTTTATGAGATTTTTGCACGAACAGTCAGGAATGTTTTAAGCTATAATGATGTGGGGGAAGATAGAGCAGAAAGTTTTTATCATGCATTTGTACTTGGAATGCTTGTATATATAGACAAGGAATATGATATAAAGTCAAATAGAGAATCAGGCTATGGAAGATATGATGTAATGATTATACCAAAGGATAAAAGTAAAAAAGGTATAATAATTGAGTTTAAAAAGGCAAGTGATTTAAGAGGTGAAACAATAGATAAAGCTTTAGAAGCTGCTTTAAACCAGATAGAAGATAAAAAGTATGACGAGGAATTAAGGGGTCTTGGAATTAATGATATTGTCAAAATAGGTATTGCCTTTAAAGGCAAAGAAGTAAAAGTTGAATCAGTTTAATTGTTAAGTATAAAACAGCCTGAATCTTTTTTATAAAAGGATTCAGGCTGTTTTAGTTTCTAAATTATTTAATCTTATTGCAATACTCCATTTTTTATAATGTAGATTAAAATCTCCACATGAAGCCATGATGTTTAGCTTTACTAAAGGAGTTCATTAAATTTGATCTTCCCAATCATAATCAGTTATAGAAGCAGTTCTAGTTTCGTGCTCCCAATCTACCTTTAAACCTAAGTTTTCAGAAATAAATCTTAATGGCAGCATTGTACGATCATTATGTATTATTGGTTCCACATCCATTTCTTCAACTGTTCCATTTACTACTGCCACATATTTATCTATAGTCAAAACGATATTCTTATCAAACATGGTTATAGAAACTTCCCTTGTGGAATCATCCCATGTTATTTCTCCTCCAAATTCTTCAACTACGGTTCTAATAGGCAATAACATTCTGTCATTTCTGATTATAGGCTTAGTACCTCTTCCAGGATCTATTTCTTTTTCATCTTTACTGTCAGCCAAATATTCTTCTATTGCCATAACAGGGGCATCTACAGTTATTTCAATTGTCGTACCTGTTACACCAAACACATCCACAGTACCAACAAAATCTTCATATTCAGCTGTTATAACAGCTTTTTCATTTTCCCTTATTGATGTCTCACCAGCATAAGGAAGACCTGTTACTACAGTAGCAATTGACATATCGCTTGATGACCATTCTGCAATCCTTGAGATATTTTTTGTTGAACCGTCTTCTAATGTTGCATATAAATCTAGAGAAAAAGCTCTAGGTACAGGCACTGCAACTCTTTCTCTTGATAAACTAATATCTTTTACCTTTGGATTTGTAACATTAACATTAATGGATTCTTCCAAGCCTTTGTATTTTAAGGTTATAGTAGTTGAACCAGGTGCTTTTGCAAAAATGTTTTTCACATGTATGCCATCTTGAATATCAACTATATCAGGATCATCTACTTCCCAAACAGGTTCTTCAATGTCAGTAAGTATTTCAGTATATAATGAATATTCATATCCTCTTTCGCTTTTTACCTTAGATCCTAAGCCATAGGGGCTGATTTTATTAAAAAATAAAGTTAAATCTATTTCTTCCATTTCCTCTACATTAAAAAAAGTCAATTCAGTCAATTCTGCTTTTACTATCTCTACTTCAACACTATCAGTATAACCTTCATATTCAGCAGTTATAACTGTTTTGCCTTCTGATACTGGAACAATAATACTGCCTCTCATGGTAGCAACTTCAGTATTGCTGGATGTCCATTCTATACTATGAATATCTGCAATGCTATCTTCTTTGCTCTTTTCTCCGTAAGTAGTAACTTTCATTAAGCTCAATGCTCTATAATTTTCTAATCCCTCTACATATTCTACTGTTGTGTCACTTATAGATATCTTTAAATTGGTTTCGAGTTTTTCTTTTTCTAAAACTTCTATTTCAATACTGTCAGTATAACCTTCATATTCAGCAGTTATTACTGTTTTGCCTCCTGATAATGGACTTAGAATTCTGTCTCTTACAGTAGCAACATCAGTATTACTGGATGTCCATTTTACATCTGGGCTAGAATTAAGATTTTTTTCTTCATCACCAGTAACTTTTTTTAAGCCTAAAAATACAAAGTCTAGTACTTCTACAGATTCTATAGGTTGACCCTCACCATACAAAGTTATTTTGATATGTGCCTCATCTTGTGCCCTTGCACTTGTTGTAAAAAAAACACTGAACATACTCAAAAAGAGGGAAATTAGTACAGTAGATACAACAACATTTTTCCCCACCCCAAAACTTAATAATTTCATAAAAACTCCTCCACTTCTAAATAATAAATCTAAATATAGTCTACACAATTATTTAGATTTATTCAAATTAAAGTTAAAGAAAAATTAAATACACATAATATGGGTTTTGAATTGCAACTTATGATGGTATAAGGTTATAATAAACATATGAATAATAAACTAAAGGGTGATGAGTATGAAAAGGCAACCTGTAGGTGTAGATGATTTTGAAAAAATAATTGAAGAAGATTTATATTTTGTAGATAAGACACTATTTATAAAAGAAATAATTGATGACAGTTCTAAAATTATTTTAATTGCACGCCCAAGAAGGTTTGGAAAGACACTTAACATGTCTTTATTAAATTACTACTTTGAAAAAAGTGAAAAAGACAACAGCTATATGTTTGAAAGTTATAAGATATGGGCTCAAGGCGATAAATATAGAAAAGAGCAGGGGAAATATCCTGTTATAACTTTGACATTTAAAGATGTAAAAACAAGTAAATGGTCTTTGAATTTTGCACTTATAAAACATGTAATTCAAGTGGAATTTAACAGGCATTTATATTTAATGGATTCTAAAGAAGTGACATTGGCTGACAGAGAGTTTTTTGAAAAGATAGCCCTTGATAAGGCTCAGGATGAGCACTATATAAATAGTATAGAGATTTTGTCAAGAATGCTTTATAAGCACCATAAGCAAAAGCCTTATGTGCTTTTAGATGAGTATGACACAATTTTAAATGAAGCGTATATACATGGACACTGGAAAGAAGTGGTAGAATTTATGAAAGCCTTTATGAGTGCAGGTTTTAAAAATAATAAAAATTTGCATAAGGGTGTTTTGACAGGGATTTTTAGAGTTGCGAGGGGAAGTATATTCAGTGACATGAATAATTTAAATGTGTGCACTATATTAAGTGACAATTATAGTGAATATTTTGGATTTACTCAAAGTGAAGTGGAAGAGATTTTAAAGTATTATGGCATACAAGAAGGTGATAAAGTCAGAGACTGGTATAATGGATATTTATTTGGGGAAAAAAATCAAAGAGTTATTTACAATCCTTGGTCAATTGTTATGTATATACATAAGGGTACACTAAAGCCTTACTGGATAAATACAAGTGGAAATGCAATTATAAAAGAGCTTGCAACAACTGGAGATAGAAGTATACAGTTTAACATTCAAAATATAATTGAAGGTGGAACTGTTGATGATGTAAAAATAGATGAAAATATAGTTTACAGCGAAATAAAAAAGTCTGATAAAAGTATATGGTCTTTTATACTTATGAGTGGTTATTTAAAACCTGTTAAGCTATATTTAAAAGAAGAAGGAGTTTACTGTGACCTCAAAGCACCAAATAAAGAGGTATACTACTTTTTTAGAAATATTTTAGAAAATTGGTTTGATGAGACGATAAAAGGTGGAAGTGTAAATGAAATGCTAAAAGCTTTGCTTTCAGGAGATATTTATACATTTTATGAGATTTTTGCTCGAACAGTCAGGAATGTTTTAAGCTATAATGATGTGGGGGAAGACAGAGCAGAAAGTTTTTATCATGCATTTGTACTTGGAATGCTTGTATATATAGACAAGGAATATGATATAAAGTCAAATAGAGAATCAGGCTATGGAAGATATGATGTTATGATTATACCAAAGGATAAAAGTAAAAAGGGTATAATAATTGAGTTTAAAAAAGTAGATAAATATGAAAATGAAACAATACAAACAGCTCTTGAAGCTGCCTTAAAGCAGATAGAGGATAAAAAGTATGATGAAGAATTAAAGGGTCTTGGAATTAATGATATTGTCAAAATAGGTATTGCGTTTAAAGGCAAAGAAGTAAAGGTTGAAACAGTTTAGGTAATTACTTTTCATATGGTAAAGATTTGAGGAATTTAAAAACTGTCTCGGCATTTGAAAATATACTTAAGAGCTTTGAAGAGAGAAGAGTTTTTTAAATTTAATGAAAAAGGAATTTTGTCAGGATTTCTTGAAGAGATGATTAAATCCTAAAAGGAAAATATTGAAGTTAAAGGAGGTAAGTGTTTTTGAGAATTTTACTTATACTATTTGGTTTTGTTATGATATTTCTTCCTAAAATTTTATTAATAATTTCAGAAAGGGTTGAATCTTATGAATTTGCAGAGCCATCTAAAGGTAATCTTTTAGCAACACGTATAGGTGGCGTTATTTGCATTATTGTAGGAGTGCTAGGTCTAGTGCTTTAATATTAGCAAAATAATTGTAGCTTGATAATGTGGGGCTAATACGTCTTTAAAAGCAAGGTTTCGGAGGGGGATTATGGGACTTAGAAAAGGACAAAAAGAGCTGGTAGAACAGTATAGGGGTGGATATTGTGCAATACCTGCAATTCCTGGTGGAGGAAAAACTTATTGTCTGTCCCACTGGGCAGTTGAAATGATAACTAAGGGTATTAATAAGCCTGGAAAGATACTGATTGTTACATATATGAACAGTGCAGTTAATAATTTTAAACAAAGAATTGCGTCAGAACTTCAAAAAAAAGATATTTTAGGTACAAAAGATTATTTTGTATCTACAATACATGGTCTTTGCCTTCAAATAATAAAGGAAAAGCCTGATCTTGTGGTTACCAATGAGGAATTTAATGTAATTGATGGGGTTTCAAAAATACATTTAATTTCAAGTGCAATTGATGAATGGAAAAGACATAATGAAAGAGAATTTAAGATGTATTTAGATATAGATGGTTTAGGTGCTGGGAAAGCTGGAAGAATTCACAAAAACTGGCAAGACAGGCTGTGTAGCATAATGCTCTCTGCTATAGGTGACTTTAAACTACGTGGAATAACTTCTAGAGATGCAAAGAAGTTGTGCAAAAATATCCCCAAAGAATCTATACTAAACTGGGCATGTCAAATATATGAGATATATGACAGGAAGCTTAAAATTGGAGGATTTTTAGATTTTGATGACATGCTTTACAATGCAAAGAAAATGCTTGTAGAAGATGAACACCTCTTAGAAAAATACAGGAAGACATATTCCTTTGTCTGCGAAGATGAGGCACAGGATTCTAATTATATTCAAAGTGAAATATTACAAATGATTTCAAATGGAAATCTTTTAAGGGTGGGAGACAGTAATCAGGCTATTTGTGGAAGCTTTAGCAGCAGTGATTTTACACTCTTTAAAAGCTTTTGTGAAGACCCTTCCACAACTGTATATAAAATTACCCAGTCCAGCAGAAATACAAAAGAGATAATTGATTTGGCAAACTACTTTGTAGGATATGTAAGAGAACAACATCCAGTTTCAGATTGCAGGGAAAGTCTTCTTCCCCAGTACATAGAACCAGTTGATGAAAATGATGAAATGCCAAATCCTAAAATAGACGAATATGGAATAAAGGCTGCTATATTTGATTCTTGGGAAGATGAAGCAAGGGCAGTTGTAACTCAAACTGCGCACATGTTAAAAAAATATCCCGATAAGTCCATTTCAATTTTAGTTCCTGCTGCTTGGAGAATGGGAGTAATATTAAATATGCTAGAGGCTAAAAAAATACCCTATGAACAGCTTGAGAATACTTCTAGTGAAAAAAATAAGACTGTTAGAAAGCTTGGACGAGTGATTGATTTTATTTCGCTACCTGAAAGTGGAATGAAGCTTTTTGATATGTTAAATGAGTGTTTTTTAACAGATTCCTATGATGAGAAGAGTGAAGAAGTTGAAGACGAAGGGGAAGAAAAGACAAAAGACCAAAAGGAGCAACTTAAGGATTTTTTAAAAAAGTATCCTGTAGAAAAGCTTCTTTATCCAGTTGCAGGGGAGATTGAAATTTCAGAAATACCAAAAGAATTGTTAAAGACTGATATATGGTCAGATTTTGTAGACAGCATGGATATGATGAGGGAACTTCTAGAGTTTCCAAATGCCATTGTAGAAAAGCTTATTTTGTTTATATCTGAAAAATTAAAGTTTGACAGAGAAGAGAGGGCGATAGCACAAAAGGTTGCAGGAGATGTAAGGTATCTTATGAGCCAAGATCCTCACTGGAAGCTTAACGATCTTGCACTAGAACTTTTAAGTCCTAAAAATATATTTAACTTTTTTTCAGGGATAGTATGGGAACTAAAGGGGTATGAACCAAAACCGGGAATGGTTACTTTGGCAACTTATCATAAGTCAAAGGGACTTGAGTGGGATATTGTTTTCTTGACAGGCATTAATAATTCAGATTTTCCCGTTACCCTTGAAGATAAATTTGTAGGAGAGTATTGGTTTTTAAAAGAAAAGTTTAAAAATCCCCAGGCAATAATGAAATCAGAAATGGAAAAGATTTTTAATGAAGGGGATGGAAAAAATCAAATACTAAAGTCTAAGTTAGAGACAATTTCAGAAAGAACAAGACTTTTATATGTGGGTATTACCCGGGCAAAGGAGTACTTGTTTTTTTCATCACACCAGCACAATGTAGGTAAAAGAAGTGAAGTGCTTCCTTCTAAGTATATTTTAGAGCTTGAAAAATATATTGAGGAGGTGGGAAGTAAATGGTGAATGATTTAAGATTTGAAAACTATTTTTTATTTACTCAACACTCCCTTTCAACTTTTGACAAATGCCCTTTGAAATTCAAAAAAAGATATTTAGAGAATTTAAAATGGGATAATTATTTAGGAGAAGAGGTTAGAAAAAGGCTTGAGATGGGAAACAACTTTCATCTTATGGCATATAGGTACTTTCAAGGGATAGAACCAGGACTTACAGAGGATGTGGAAGGCTACGAAGAACTAGACAGGTGGGTATCTTCTCTTATGAGAAGTTTTGAAAAGGAGGATTCAAAAAGGTATTTTCCAGAGTATAAACTAAGAATGTCTAAAGGAGTTTTAAGGCTTGAGGCAAATTATGATTTGATTATTATAGATAAAGATAGAATTGAAGTTTGGGATTGGAAAACACATGTTAAGGATAAAGAGAATTCTAAAAAAGATGAAAAATTTCAAAGAATACGACTTGAAAGAAGCCTTCAAACAGTTGTTTATCTCTATGTTTTGAAAGAAGAGATAAAACTTTTGACAGGAAGAGAAATTCCAAGTGAAAATATAAATATGTACTATTGGCAGCCTGAGCCTAAAAGGGTGCTGGCTGAAATAAACTATAGCGATATGATGCACTCAAACTTTGAAAAACAGTTAAAGGAGAAAATTAAAAAAATACTAGAGTACGATTACTCTAACTTTGATAAAGTTCTTTACAAAAAAAGCTGTAAATACTGTGAGTTTAATTGGTTTTGCAACAATGAAAAGGTTGATTACAAGGCAATGGAAGAAGATGAAGACTTTTTAGACGAGTTAGAGTGGGATGATATTGAGGAGTTGACTTAAAAAAGTGGATGTAGCGATAAATATATTAAATGAAAGAGCAAAAATACCTATAGAGCTTATAGAAGCCTGTGGAGAAGATAATCTTATTGCAAGAATATTTTACAACAGAGGGTATAAAAACCCTGACACCGTCAAAATCATGCTAAATGATGAATATTACAGTCCTACACTGCCGGAAGAATTTCCTGATATGGACAGAGCGGTAAAAAGGCTTTTAAAAGCCATAGATTCTAAAGAACTGATATGTATCTATGGTGATTATGATGTTGATGGTGTTACAAGTACGGTTACCCTTGTAGAGTGTCTTAAAAACTACACAGAGTCTGTAATTTATCATGTTCCAGATCGCTTTACAGAAGGGTATGGAATGAATGAGGAAGTTATTAAAAATCTTCATAAAAAAGGGGTATCATTGATAATAACCTGTGATTGTGGTATATCCAATATAAATGAGATAAATTTGGCAAAAGAACTTAAAATGGATGTAATATTAACTGATCATCACAGCATTCCTGATGAAACTCCTTGTGCAGATGTTATATTAAATCCCAAACTTTTAGAAGAAGGTCACAGAGCGAGAAATATTTCGGGTTGTGCTATGGCATATTTTCTATGCATAGCTCTTTTAAAAGAAAAAGGCGATAGTGATATTGGAGATGAATTTTTAGATCTTTTAGCAATGTCACTTATTGCAGATGTGGTAAGTCTTAATGGTGAGAACAGGTACCTTTTAAAAAAATCACTGCCATGTTTGATTAATACCGAAAGAATTGGACTTTGTGAACTTTTTAATATAGTAAATAAGAATGGAAGTATAGATAATGAAGAGGATATTGCATTTCAGATAGCACCAAGGATAAATGCGGCAGGAAGAATGGATACGGCAAGGCTTCCAGTGGAGTTGCTTTTGTGTAAAGAACTGGATTTGGCTAAAGAGATGGCAGAAAAAATTGACATTCTCAACAGTGAAAGAAAGAGGGTTCAACAAAAAATAATTGATGAGGCCATAGAAATGGTTGAGACACAAAAAAAGAATAAGACTGTTTTGGTACTATATGGAGAGTTTTGGCATCATGGAATAGTTGGAATAGCAGCAGGTAGAATTTGTGAATTATATGGAAAGCCCTCTATATTACTTTCGATTAAAGATGATGGAAGTACAGTAGTAGGATCTGCCAGATCAATAGAGGAAATAAATATATATGAGTTGATTAAAGAATGCAGTGGGAATCTCTTGAAATTTGGCGGGCACTCACAGGCAGCAGGTCTTTCGTTGAAAAAAGAGAACCTTGAGGATTTTGTCAGAGAAATTGAAATAACAGCAGAAAAAAAATATTTTATTAAAGATACAATAATAGCAGATGTGGATATGGAGCTTTGCTTTGAAGAGATTTCAGAAGAACTTCTTTCTAGACTTCAAAGTGCAGGTCCTTATGGAGAAGGGTTTCGAGCTCCAGAGTTTTATTCTTCAAATGTAAGGGTTATAAGTGATAGAAAGACTGAGAAAAATCACCATATAATGGTTCTAGAAGATGAAAACAATATAAGGATTCCAGCTGTTAAATGGTTTGGTGAAGACAAATCTTTAGAGGGAAAAATATTTGATATCACATACAAAATTGGAATAAATACATATAGAGGCAACAATAATATTCAGTTGACACTAGGTCATATGGTTGAGAGTTCAGGTATTAAAAAAGTGCTTTTTGAAGGAAATATTATTGATGAGAGAAAATTAGCCATTAACACTCTTTTATTAAAATACAAAGATGCACAAATTTTTTATGAAGGGTTAAGGTCACAGTGTTCCATAGACGATACAGTGAATAGATTTAATATAAAACCCAAAAAAGATGTTGTTTTTCTTTCTCCCCCTGCAAATACATCCATATTTAGAGAAATTATAGCACTAGCTGATCCTGAAAATATAATTATCAATTTTACACTTATGCCGGATTACTCGTTTAAAGGCTTTTTAATGAATTTTTTAGGGACAATAAAATATACTATAAAGAATAAGGACGGAAGAGAATATACAGAGGTTTTTTCACAAAAACTCTGTGTCGAAGAGAGTATTATTAAAGCCAGCCTTAAATATCTTAAGGCAAAAGGTATGATAGTGTATATTTTAAGCGAAGATCACAGCAGGGTGTTTTTGTTTCAGGGTAATGGAAAAGTGGATGATAAAAATATTGCTTTTGCAGAAAAAAGCCTGAAAAATGCTCTTGTGGAGAAAAATGCATATAAAGAATTTATTTTAAAGATGGAAGGGAATAAATTTAAAGAATATTTAAAATAATATTTTCTACAGTACAAATTAACTATTAACTATACCATGAATACATGGTATAATTGTTTTAAGGAGACTATTTAAAAAATGTTTTTAAAGCACATGACTAAATATAATTTTTGGAAAGAGGGTAAAAAATGTGAAAAAAGTTATTATGCCTGTATTAATAATTATATTTATAGTTTTGTTTATAATATCCATAGGGTTGCCTATATTAATAGATATAGATATTCCAGTAGCCGTTAAGATTATTGTAAGTGTAGTATTACTTGCTATTATGGCACCATTTATTACAGTACTAGTTGAAAGAATAAACGAAATAAGGGAGGAAGAAAAAGATGATCTTAGTAAATACTGATTTTATTTCAGGAAAAGAGGTTGAAACTTTGTCTATTGTCAAAGGTTCGACAATTCAGACAAAACATGTTGGAAGGGATTTTATGAGTGGTCTTAAAACTATTGTAGGAGGTGAGTTAAAGGGATATGTTGAAATGATTAATCATGCAAGAGCTTTAGCAACAAAGAGAATGGTTCAGGAAGCTGAAAAATTAGGAGCAGATGCAATCATTAATGTAAGATATTCTACAAGCAATGTAATGCAGGGGGCAGCAGAGATTTTAGTATATGGAACTGCTGTAAAATTCAGATAAATTTCATACCATTTGTGTGTAAAAAAATCAATTATTATATAGATTGATTTTGGAAATCGCTGGACATATTGTTGACTGCTGCTAATTCCACATTCATTTTTTGAACTGGTGAAATAAATTTGAAGGGTGGTTATTTTATTATGAATAATAACTATTTAAAACAGTATGTCGGCAGAAGAGTTGTTTTATATCATTCATTTTGTTCAAAGGTTTTTAAAATAGGTACAAAGGGAGTAGTAGGGGACTGCAAAGAAGGATGGGTAGAATTGAAAAGGAATAAAAAGTCTGAATATGTTAATTTAATTAAAATTTATAGTTTTAGACTCCTTGATTAAATAATAATCAAGGTGGAGAGTTTACTCCACCTATATAGTGAAAACTTATTGGATTCGCTGTAAGACACCTTCCTTAAGTTAGGTGATGTATCGAGGTTTTATTTAAAAGCCGTTATTTTTTATAATGTCCTTGTATAAATAGCCACTGTTTTTTATTGTTCTTTTTTGGTTCTTGTTATTTACATGTATAATACCGAATTTTTTTGTGTATCCGAAACTCCACTCAAAATTATCCATTAAAGACCATAAATAATATCCTTTTAAGTTTACGCCTTTTTCAATAGCTTTGTGTGCCTGTATTAGATGCTCTTTAATATAGTTCATTCTTTTGACATCATTAATTTGGCCACTTTCATCTATTTTATCTTCAAAGGCGGCACCGTTTTCACTTATAATCAAATCTATTTTATTACAATCATTATCAAGACGCAAAAGAAGGTCGTATAAGCCTTTTGGGTATACAATCCAATCCATTTGAGTTTTTTCAAATTGATTAAGTTTATCATTTATGCCTGCAAAGCCATTAACAGGATCGTATTTAACAAATTCTGATGTGTAATAATTTATTGCTAAAAAGTCCATATCAGCACCAATTATTTTCATATCTTCTGAAGGAAAATCAAAATTAATTCCCCTATCTGAATAAAACTTAACTACATCTTGAGGATACTCACCTTTAAACAGGGGATATAAAAACCATTTGTTTAAAACTCCATCTGATAGTTCACAAGCTAAAATGTCATCTTTCTTATCTGAAGCAGGATATTTAGTTGAAAAATTAAGTGCCATACCAATTTTTCCTGATAGGTTTAGCTGTCTGTAAATATCAATAGTTTTACCATGGGAGAGTAAAAGATTATGTGATACGTCTAAAGCGGTTTTCAAGTCTTTGATTCCAGGAGCGTGTTCCCCTGTCATATGTCCTAAAAAGGCAGTTACCCAAGGTTCATTATGAGTAATCCAAAAAGGTATGAGATCTCCTAATTTTTTAAATATAAATCCAGCATAATCGGCAAAATAATCAGTTAAATCTCTATTTTGCCAGCCTCCTATATCTTGAAGTTTTTGGGGGAGTTCCCAGTGATAAAGAGTTACAGCAGGCTTAATTCCGTTTTCTAACAGTTCGTAAGTAAGACGTTTATAAAAATCTAATCCTTTTTCATTAACCTGACCCTTTCCTTCAGGAAAAATTCTAGGCCAGGAAATAGAGAATCTATAGGACTCAAGCCCAATCTTTTTCATTAAAGAAATGTCTTCTTTATAGCGATGATAGTGATCACATGCAATATCACCTGTATCCCCATTTTGAATCATCCCTGGGGTATGACAAAAACTATCCCAGATGGACTTGCCTTTTCCGTCCTGATTAAAGGCACCTTCAATTTGATAAGAGGATGTTGCACTACCCCATATAAAGTTTTTTGGAAAAGTAACACTTGACATTTTTTCACATCCTTATAATAGTTATATAATTTTTTACCAGTTCACATTTTTAAAGTGTTAGTAATAATAGTTAGTACCTTTGTATTATAGCTTAAAATATAAGTATTGAGCAAGCATTTATATAACATGCACTATAAGTATCGGAATAATTAAAGGGTATTTATACACATATTAAAAATACATCTTTAAAATATTTGACCTCTTGTGTGTAGAGTTGATTTGTGCTATAATTTATGAAAACTATTAAATAAAGGCAATGATAGAGAGAGTAAGCGGCTTTTAGCTAATTTAAAGAGAAAAGATACCATAGGCTGAAAGTATCTTTAAGAAAAGAAAAGCTGATGAAGTTCACTCTGGAGCCGTATCCTGAACATGAATAATAAGTAGGAGATGCCGGCAGCAACCGTTACTTGCATTGAGCGTTTATACCTTTTGGTGTATAAAAAATTGGGTGGTACCGCGATATAACCTTCGTCCCATAGGGATGGAGGTTTTTTATATGGGTCTTGAGCACTGAGATGTTTAAAAAGTTTTCTGTAAATATAATTAAGATTATAAGGAGGAATACAAGGTATGAAAGAGCAATTAAACAGCATTAAAAATAAGGCAGAAGCTGAAATTAGTAATGTTGAGACTATTTCAGAATTAGAAAATGTAAGAGTTAAATACCTAGGTAAAAAAGGTGAACTTACTTCTGTATTAAGGGGTATGGGCTCTTTAACACCGGAGGAAAGGCCTGTAGTAGGTCAGATGGCAAATGAAATAAGAAGTTTTTTAGAAAACAGACTGGTAGATGTAAAAAAAGAACTTGCCAAAAAAGAGAGAGACTTAAGACTTAAAGAGGAAGTCATAGATGTAACCATGCCTGGCAAAGTAAAAAGCTTAGGAAAAAAGCATCCTCTTACTAGTGTTATAGACGAAATCACAGAAGTTTTTATTGGTATGGGCTATGAAATTGCAGAAGGTCCTGAAGTTGAAAAAGATTATTATAACTTTGAAGCACTAAACATTCCTGAAAATCATCCTGCAAAAGATGTTCAGGATACATTTTATATAAATGAAAACATGCTTTTAAGAACCCAGACATCGCCTGTTCAGATAAGAGTTATGGAGAACAAAAAGCCTCCAATTAAAGTAATATGCCCAGGGAGAGTGTATCGTTCAGACGCAGTGGATGCAACTCATTCTCCTATATTCCATCAGGTAGAAGGTCTTGTGGTAGATAAAGGTGTTACAATGGGAGACTTAATAGGTACATTAAAGATTTTTGCAAAGAGCGTATTTGGAGAAAAGACTGATATAAGACTTAGACCTCATCATTTTCCCTTTACTGAACCTAGTGCGGAAGTTGATGTTTCATGCTGGACATGTGGAGGAAAAGGATGCAGAGTGTGCAAAGGTGAAGGCTGGATTGAAATTTTAGGAGCAGGAATGGTACATCCTAACGTTTTAGAATGTTGTGGAATAGATTCTTCAGTTTATAGCGGTTTTGCTTTTGGACTTGGAGCTGAAAGAACAGCCATGGGAAGGTTTAATATTGATGATATGAGGCTTTTATATGAAAATGATATAAGATTTTTAAAGCAGTTTTAAAATAAATATGTTGAAATATATTTTGAAAGGAGTATTATTATGAAGGCACCAATAAATTGGCTTAAAGATTATGTTGATATAGATTTAGAATATAAGGATTTTGCTGATAAAATGACCATGTCAGGCTCTAAAGTTGAGGGACTTGAAGAGCAGGGAGAAGAAATTAGCAAAGTTGTAGTTGGTAAAATTTTATCAATGGAAAAGCATCCTAATGCAGACAGGCTTCAAGTTTGCAAAGTAGATACGGGAAATGAAGATATTCAAATTGTAACAGGGGCAGATAATATAAATGAGGGAGATTTAGTTCCAATTGCTTTAGCTGGAGCCACTTTAGCAGAAGGCAAAAAGATATCTAAAGGGAAACTTAGAGGAATGGTATCTGAGGGTATGATGTGCTCAGTAGAGGAATTGGGTTTTTCTAAAGAAGATTATCCAGACGCTCCTGATGATGGGATTTATATAATTGGACAGAGTTATCCAGTGGGAACTGATATAAAAGAGGTTTTAGGACTAGATGATACTATTGTAGAATTTGAAATCACATCAAACAGACCGGATTGTTTGAGTATTATTGGGCTTGCCAGAGAAGCAGCTGTAACCTTAAATAAAGACTTTAAAAAGCCTGATATAAGCCTTAAAGAAATGGGAGATGAAGCTCAAAAATATGCAGAAGTAGAAATAAAAGATGCTGATTTGTGCCCAAGATATGCAGCAAGAATAGTTAAAGATGTAAAAATAGAGCCTTCACCTAAATGGATGAGAGATAGGCTCAAAGCGGCAGGGGTAAGACCTATAAACAATATTGTTGATATAACAAACTATGTAATGTTAGAATACGGTCAGCCTATGCATGCTTTTGACCTTACAGACATTGAGGGTCAAAAAATAATTGTAAGAAGAGCTTTAGAAGGTGAAGAGATAAAAACTCTAGATGATATAGATAGAAAACTTGATTCATCAATGCTTGTAATTGCAGATGAAAAAAGACCTGTGGCAGTGGCAGGCGTTATGGGAGCTACAAATTCAGAAATAAGTGAAGAGACCAAGACAATTTTATTTGAGTCTGCTAATTTTAATGGTCCTTCAGTTAGAATTACGGCAAAAAAACTTGGGCTTAGAACAGAATCTTCAGGAAGGTTTGAAAAGGGGTTGGATGTTCAAAACACGCTTTTGGCAGTAGATAGAGCTGTGCAGCTTGTAGAAGAGCTTAATGCAGGTGTTGTGTGCAAAGGTGTAATTGATTGTTATGAGAAAAAGCAACAGGATAGAGAGCTTAAGTTTAGTCCCCAAAGTATAAATGAACTTCTAGGTACAAATGTTACAGTAGAGGAAATGATAAAAATTTTCAAATCATTAGAATTTAAAGTTAATGAGAGTGATTTAACTGTTAAGATTCCAAGTTTTAGACAGGATATAGAAAGGGAAGCTGATTTAGCTGAAGAAGTAGCTAGATTTTATGGGTACAATAATATAGAAGCAACACTTTTATCAGGTAAAGCTTCTACACTAGGGAAGAAAACTTTTAAGCAAAAAACAGAGGATATGATTAAAGATACAATGATTGCATGTGGGTTATCTGAAACATATACCTATTCTTTTACAAGCCCAAAGGTATTTGACAGAATTAAGCTTCCAAAAGAAAGTGAGCTTCGAAATACAGTGGATATACAAAATCCACTTGGAGAAGATTTTAGCATTATGAGAACGACAACAATTCCAGAAATGCTTCAGGTGATAAGCACCAATTACAATAGAAGGATAGAAGAAGTGGGACTTTTTGAAAAGTCATTTGTGTATATTCCAAAACAACAGCCGGTAAAAGAGCTTCCAGTTGAAAAACCTGTATTGACATTAGGTATGTATGGAAAAGCTGATTTTTATACACTTAAGGGCGTGGTAGAAGAATTATTTTCAGTACTTGGAATAACAAAATATGATTTTGTTCCAGAGAAGAATAATCCAACTTTTCATCCAGGAAGAACGGCAGTTGTAAAAATAAATGATCAGTATGTAGGCACAATAGGAGAAATTCATCCTGATGTTTCAGATGAATTTGAATGTCCTCAAAGAACATATATAGGTGTAATTGAAATTGAGAAACTTGTTGATAATGCATCTTTAGAGTTTGAATACACGCCACTTCCGAAGTTCCCAGCAATGACAAGAGATATTGCAATGCTTGTAAAAGATGAAGTATTGGTAAAAGAAATAGAAGATATATTAAAACAAAGAGGCGGCAAAATTTTAGAAGAAATAAAACTCTTTGATGTGTATAAGGGTAAGCAGGTTCCTGATGGTATGAAAAGTGTGGCTTATTCCATAACATTTAGGGCAGCTGACAAGACCCTTAAGGAAGAAGATGTAAATAAGGCTATGAAAAAAATCCTTGATGGACTTAAAAAGAACATTGGTGCAGAACTAAGATAAAAGAAACCAGAAAACCAAAAAACCAGGGGGGGCAGTCCCCCTGGTTACAACATCCAACATCTAACATCTAACATCTAACTTCTAAAAAGGAGGCCACTGCCTCCTTTTTTTAGTGCATTTGTTTTTCTGCCAGTTCAACCATTCTTTTAACCATCTGTCCACCGATAGGTCCACCTTGTTCTCCATTAACTCTTGAAGGTAAATCTCCTTTATAGTGATCGTTGTTTTCTTTTACATATTGTAAACGTCCGATTTCTTCAGCGCATTGCATTTTAAATTTATTAAGAGCATCTCTGCTTTCTGGTACTAATGGCGTATTTCTTTTAGCCATATTAATTCACCAACCTTTTTTTACTAAGTGTTTTATTTTGTGCTTCAACATTATTTTTAGCAAAAAACAAAATAAAACACACAGAAATAAAAACCTTGTAAGAAGATATTTTATAATTTTGTCTAAAATTTATTAAAATGTGAAATATCATTTCTAGAAATATAAAAATAACATACTCCCAACATTAAATTATTCTATTGCACTAAGAGGTATCATTTGTTAAAATAAAAACAAATTTAATCTATGTATTTGTTTAGTAAAATATCATTAGAGAAAAATATATTGGAGGTTTTTTGCATGGAAAAAATTAAGTTTGATTATTCAAAAGCAGGGGAGTTTGTTAATGACAATGAAGTATCATATCTTGAGGATGTTGTAAAGACAACCCATGAAATGCTTCACAACAAGACAGGAGCAGGTAATGACTTTTTAGGTTGGGTGGATCTTCCTTTAAACTATGATAAAGAGGAATTTTCAAGAATAAAAAAAGCAGCCCAAAAAATTAAATCTGATTCAGAGGTTTTAGTTGTTATAGGAATTGGAGGTTCGTATTTAGGAGCTAAAGCAGCAATAGACATGCTTTCACATACATTTCATAATGAGCTGCCAAAAGAAAAGAGAAATTCACCTCAAATTTATTTTGTAGGAAATAATATTAGTTCTACATATATTGCAGAGTTACTCGAGGTAATTGAAGGAAAAGATATATCTGTAAATATTATTTCTAAGTCAGGAACTACTACAGAGCCTGCTATAGCATTTAGAATTTTTAAAGAGTATATGGAAAATAAATATGGCAGAGATGGTGCTAGAAAAAGAATATATGCTACCACTGATAAGCAGAAAGGTGCTTTGAAAAAATTATCTGATGAAGAAGGATATGAGACTTTTGTAGTACCTGATGATGTAGGAGGAAGATTTTCAGTTTTGACAGCTGTTGGACTGCTTCCTATTGCTGTGTCGGGAGCAGATATTGACAGTATGATGGAAGGGGCTGCTGATGCCTGTAAATTATATAATAACCCTGACTTAAAAGAAAATGACTGTTATAAATATGCTGTTGTGAGAAACGCATTATACAGAAAAAACAAAACAATTGAAATAATGGTAAATTACGAACCCTCACTACACTTTTTTACCGAGTGGTGGAAACAACTTTATGGAGAAAGTGAAGGAAAAGATCAAAAGGGAATTTTCCCAGCAGGAGTTGATTTTACAACAGACCTTCACTCAATGGGACAATATGTACAGGATGGCTTGAGAAACATATTTGAAACTGTAATAAAAGTAGATAAACCAAAAAAGAACATTGTAATAAAAGAAGACAAGGAAAACCTTGATGGTCTTAACTTTGTAGCTAATAAAGATATAGATTTTGTCAACAAAAAAGCAATGGAAGGAACAATACTTGCTCACAATGACGGTGGTGTTCCTAATCTCTTAATAACTGTACCACAGATTAATGAGTACTATTTTGGAAATATGGTTTACTTTTTTGAAAAGGCTTGTGGTATCAGTGGGTATATTCTTGGAGTGAATCCTTTTGACCAGCCAGGTGTTGAAGCGTACAAGAAAAATATGTTTGCCCTGCTTGGAAAACCAGGGTTTGAAGACGAAAAAAAGAAGCTTGAAGAACGTCTATAAATTGGGAATCAGGCTTTATTGTCAGTGTTTTTAAGACTTTTTGCTGCTAATGCAGTACTGCTCACATGTTAAGAGAAATTTTCTGTGACATGGGAGCAGCTAGAGTCTTAATTAAATTTTGCCATTTTTCTTAATGAAACTTTCAAAAACACCAGAAAATCAACCTTCTTAAGTTGTATAGTATAAACTTTGCTAACATTATCCACTAGATTTTGGATATGCAAGGTTGTATAATTTAAATTAAGGGGTGATTATTATGTTTTTTAATTTCAATAATGATTATGATTTAGTTCCAAGAACTTATTCCATCAGGGGCTATAGAAAAAGTGAATCCACTTTTTTGAAGAAATTTTTCAAGTACTTTTTTGTTTTATTAATACTGTTAATGTTTGGTGTAATGGCATTTTTGTACATTATTAGTTAGCAGAAAACAACAATTTTATCTGCAATAAAAAAGTTTTAAATTATTATCATTTTCTA
>NZ_JAVDDS010000028.1 GCF_030848475.1 Herbivorax alkaliphila | reverse complement strand
CCCGCAGGTTTACGAAGTTTCTGAAACTTAGCCAGACTTGGCTTAGTTTCAGAAATTTGGGTGAAGCGTAGCGGAGCCGTAAACCTTGCTGTTATGTGATGTGCTAGCTGGCTTTCAAATTAAGCAATCTACCTAATATTTTCTATTATATAATCGACCATTAGCTTATGAATATCTTCTTCATATTTATAAAATTCCATATCAAGTTCATTCCAAATTGGATTAGCTTTTTCTTCAATTTGTTCTAATACTTCTCTTCTTAATTCCATTTCTTCGGGAATATCTCTAGCCGGAAATACATCAATTGCTTTCTCTAAAATTCCTGAAAATTTTAAAGACCCAATTTCATTTAATGCTTTTAGTATTTCAAAAGTATAATCGCCAGCTGTATTAAAGAAAAATTGATTAAATCCACCATTGTTAACTTCATTTTCTAATTCCTCAATAAAGACTATATTCTTCTCATAACGAGATAAATTATTAGGATTAGTATAAAATACTGGACTTAATATCTGATAAATTTCAAATATTGCTCGCTCTCCAGACTTGTTATTTAAAATTTTTTTTATTTTTTCTCTTCTTGCTATCATAGAATACGCCTCCTTAAGCTAGCATTTCACATAACGTCTTGTAGTTCTGCTGTTTCAGCCGCTTAGGGCGACTGCCCTTTGCGGGTGGAATTGCCAGAACTATATTGTTGTACGAAGTCAGATGACCCTAGTCTCAGAGGGGCACACGGATGTGCCCTCCTTAAAAATATCATATCATATATCAATTCCTATGTTAACAGGCATATGGTCACTAAGAGATATCCAATCTTCATATTTTCCAATCGACACATCATTAATTTTATCTTTATCATAAAAACAATAGTCAATATGATATGATCTATCTTCTCTTTTATATAAATAAAAAGTAGGTTTTGATTCCATACCTTGAAACTCATCTTCTTTACAATGATAACAACTGTGCAAATTTAAACTTTCTAAATCTTTTACTACTGCTGAATGTGTTCTAATCTTATGATTTTTATCCCAACAACTATTACTGTTAAAATCTCCACATATCAATAGATTTTTCATTGCCTCCATTTTTTTGAAATGTATCTTTAAATACACATATATATCTTCTATATAGTTTCCACATCCCCATGTACCAATTAGGTTTAAATTGTCATTAATGGTACATGAAATAAACCATTCTAATCCATACGACTCCCATTCACAATTCTTTAAATTTATTCTATCTTTTGCAAACACACCCAATCCTTTGTTTTTGTGTCCAACCCATAAATAATTGCTCGCAAACTTACTATAACCTTCATCATTTACTGTTTCTGGGTTCTCGCATTCTTGAATAATAAATATATCAGCATTTAAATTTTTAACAGCACTGTACTTTTTTCTAAATGCACCATTGCAATTCCATGTTACTACTCGCAAACTGCTCATCACCTCAAATCTTAATAAACTCCAAAGACAATATTTAAAACCCGTGCATGGATGCACGGCAATCGTCTGATTTCGTACAACGTTTTGTATCTGCGGCGGCTTTTCGCCTTAGATAGCTCCTATCTTAGGCGAAAAACTGAGGGCAGGATGACCCTTGAGAATGCCCTTTACTCAGATATATGGATATATGAAGGCTGGGTGTCCCGCGAAGCCAGAGCCACACGGACGTGGCACCTTAAATATCTCCTTGCGTATTCTCTTTATACCATCCGTCATAATCAAAAAATAAATGATTTTTAAATAAATATCCATTTGCTATCTCATCAAGAGTCCATGCATGGGATGTATAATCATCAATAGCAACACCGTCAAATTTTGATAACAATGCCTTTAACAAGATTATTACTTCTTCAGTGCCAGAGTGTCTTCCAGAAATATCTATTTGTAAAATTAAGTCTAACTCTCTTTCTTGTAAGAGTGAAAGTAATAGTTGAGTTTCTTGTTCTTCTTCATTATATAAATCATTCATTAAGTACTTCTTATCATCAAATTCAATATATAAGACTACATCACCTTTTTTAAGATATACCCACTGTATGTTTTGGTTATTTGTACATATAGTATTAAGACATTCTACAATATTATTTCTATCTGCTTGATGAAAAAAAGCAAATACTGTTCTCATATTGCCCCCCTCTCTAAAAACCCTTCAAAGCAAAACCCTAGAAATCCGTGCCATGGATGGCACGGTTATTACATCCAGCTTTCATATATCGTTGAGTGTCTACAACGTGTCCGAAGCTTAGATAGCTCCTATCTTGCTGAGGACATGTGGTGCTTGACATTCTACATGTTCAATCTGCCGTGAAATACTACATGAATTTACTTACTGCACCCTTGTGAAGACACATTGATATATGATTCCAAGTGTCTTCAACGGCATACCCTCAAAAAATTATAGTTATTCTAAAATAATATTCAACAACTGTACACCAACATCCTATTTATAAATCAATACTCTGACTTTATAATAGACATTATTTTAATTGATTCATATTTTCCATTGGAATAGACAACTTCCCTTAAAATACCTTCTTCTTTAAACCCAGACAATTTATATATTTTCTGAGCCCTCTCATTATTTAATCTTACATCAAGCCAAAGTCTATTAAAATCATATTTTTCAAAAGCAAGCTTCTTTATTAAATACAAAGTCTCTTTGCCAAACCCTCTTCCTTTTTCTTCTATTGCTATTCTTTTTAATTCTAAAGCTTTATTTGGATTTCTAAGTCCAGCAATAATTAAATATCCAACTTCCTTTTTTCTCTGATAATCCTCAACAATTATATGTAAAATATCGTCATCATTCAATGCATCTTTATGTTCCGAACAAGTCCACTGTCCAACATATGGTTTATTATCTAAATTTGATTCTGTCTTTAATACATATTCTAAGTCTTCAACTTTTGTTTTTCTCAATCCAATTATATCATTATTTTGAATATAACAATTCAAGGTTATCCCCCTTTGCCTAAAAAACACCTATGCTTATTTATTCTCTTAGCTTAAGTATTTAAAAGAATTGCTCCAACGGCAATCTTTTAAACACTTGGTTTCATATATCGGTTTGCATTGCAGAAGCCTTTGAGCCCTAGTGCTCGCACTTGGCGAAAAGGTTTGGGACGAAGCGAAGCGTAGCCTGCAATGCGTTGATATATGATGTTTTCCTCCCCTACCTTTTTAATAGATTTTAAATTTCATTTTATTTGTGCAGTTAATTGCACTTTAATTACTTTAGATTTATGAATTCAGTTTGTTCAGTGCTTCCTCAATAATCAACTTAATATTTGGATCGCTATTAAGGGCAAGATTTCTTAAGCATGTTTCTAGATACTCTCCTGCTCTATAAAGAACAGAGCTTTCGGGAATTTCTATACCATGAACAGCATAATTTCGCAACCTACGTATTGAGTCTATCTCAAAGATTGTTGTATCATCAAATATCTTTAGTTCTACTAAGTCACGCTGGGAAAACATAAGACGTGACCCCTTAAAATCAGGTCTAATTTCCTTTACAATGTGTCTAATTGTAGATTCAAAAATTACCCACCTTGTAAGAAAGTAACCTAAAGCTGTATGATTTCGACTCATACTGTATGTATTATCTGTCTTAACACTATATGGATTCAATAATCCAACTTCATGTCTAGCTTGGTTATATTTATTATAAAGGTTTGAATCCCCAGCTAAAATCCGGTCAACAATCTGCTCTGTTACTGGTCTTTTCTCAGTATCAGGATCTAAATTTTCCAAATATTGTTCTATGCATTCTGGTCTATCCATATTAATTATCTGTAAAAATCTATAAAGTACATCTGCTCTTCCCATGGTTGGTTCCATGTTCTTCTTAAAAAGCTGTTTCATCGAATCATACAAATAAGCTGCTAATTCAAAATGGTTGTTAAACCTTTCACCTTGCTCTCCCACTCTTGCTTTAACAGCTTTCTGTAATCGTTCCAAAGCAATTTCCCCTGAGAGTACTAGTCCGTTAAGTTCATCTAAAATTGCATACTCTTCATCTGATAAGTTCCCACTTAATGGTTTATATATTAGATCATGTTCAACTTCAGCCCATGCATGCATTAAAACCGATGCAACCTGGATTTCTATAACTGCTTCTCTATACCTTTTATTTGATTCGTTTAAAGTATCATCTTTTAAACAGATTCTATAGTGCTTTGCCCAATAACCAGAAAATCTTTTATTATAAGGTTGATTAGATTGTTTTGATTGTTCAGGAAATAATTTCTTTTTCTTAACCTCAAAATTTTCTTCAATAAATTTATTTACTTCTTCACAATCACCTGGAAAATAGATTGCAATTCTAATACCTGCGAGATCAATAATATCGGTATATATATCTTCTACTCTTCTGTACTTTTTCTCATCATTACGTTTCTTTAATTTATAATATAATCTATCTGGTCTTTTTGCTCTATGAGTTACAATTGCTCTAATACCAATTCTCTGTAAGCCTGTTTCACATTGTTGCGCACAAATCCGCGCAGCTTCCTGAAAAAAGTCATATTCTTTAGTGTATCTTTCAATAAATTTATCAATTACTGACATACTGACCTCCTAAATCTACCACATTTTTATTATGTATAAATTGTAAACTAGTAAACTATCTAAATGAAATCTAACGCAAGCCCTTCCTGTGGTTTAAATAAAAAGGGGAGAAAAATTTCATATATCGTATTGTATCTGAGGTGGATTTCCGTCTTAGATAGCTCCTATCTTAGACGGGAATCTGCGGGCAGTACGACCCGTAAGAATGCCCTTTACTCAGATATATGGTTATAGGACGTATGACCCCTCAAGCAAGACTCAATAGCTTTTTGCACACTTTCCTTAAAGCTAATTTTCTGTCATATATTCTTTTATAGTCATAGTTCCCAGCATGAATGAATTTACTTCTCAATTCATAGCATTCTTCAAAAAACTGTAATGCCGTCTCTCCATTGTAGAAATCACTATCATCAAAATTTTCTTTCACTAGTGATTTACATTTTTCTAACACCGAAAGCTTTCCCAACATGCCGACAGAATTCTTTACGTATTCAATCACCTCTTCAGCCTCATTACTTTGTTCTGAAATTAGATCTATTATGTAATTCTTCTTTAAAACTTTCTTATTTATCTGCTTAATGAGTTGTCGATACTTATCCGGTTTATATACTACTTCTCCAACAAGAACTTCAATAGATGTAATTGCTAAGACAAACGCAACTCTAATATCAAGATTAGAGTTGCTAAGATTATAAATTTCCAATGCTAATAATTCTTTATCTGATTTTGGAGCACATTCTTCAACAACATCTTTATTGAACTCTTGTCCCAATTCTATATTTACTTCATGAGTAATAAATCTAAAATCATCTATAGGTGTTATAAGCTGGTATACATTATATCCTATAACCTCGTCATCAAAGCACTTTCCAATTAAATCTCGTGATAGGCAATGTATATTCTTTTTGCCATAATCGGTAGTTATAGCTGGATAATAACTCATTTCGTTGACATACGAACCGAATCCTTTATTATTGTAATAAATAGGAATATCCTTAGATATAAGAAAATTCCTTAAGTCTCTATATAATTGGGAAGCTAATTTTAGCGCATCTTCTTTCTCTTTTACAAACCTAATTTCAAAAACATATCTCATGCGATCAGAAAACTTCTTTGATTTAACAAAAATGCAGTATTCATCACATCTATCATAAATTGAGTTATTTTCTATGTTTAATTTATAGCCTTTATCCAAATATAATACTACTGTACCCAAAAACATAAAATCTCCCCTTTCTAGAAACCGAATATGTCCTATAACTTCTCTAACTACGAACCTATGTTCGCAGTTACTTCTTTTTATACATGGTATCTACGAACATAGGTTCGTGAATACCCATTATATTTTAACCTTCTCACTCATAATCATTAATTAATTTTTTATTTAGTATACTCCATATTTTATCAGATTTTTTCCTGTAATGTCTACTAATTTGATTAATTTTTTCAATATTATTCTTATAAATTTTATCAATCTTATTATTTTTATCCCATGTAGTATTAGCAGCAGTTAATATCAATCCTTGAGTTCTAATATATGAATTTTGACTCAATGTTTAAAGTTGCTTTAAACAATTGAGGAGTTGTCATCATGTTTGATAACAACTCCTCTTTGATGGTTATATGATTTCAAGTACCATTCTGCTAAGAAGTACACAGTCTGATGAATCAATCACGCCATCTTGATTTATATCTGCAGCCTCAAGACCCTTTCCTGTAAGATGTGAAATTTCAAGTATGTGCCTTGTTAGTGCGGCATAATCTGACGAGTCTATAATACCATCTCCATTAATATCACCTAACAAAACTTCTGGCTCTGTTGGCTCATCTGAGCCATCTGGTTTCCAAATTCTAAAATTACCACTACAGTGTAACAATCCAAGCATATAAAGCGTTCCATCATAATATCTCCATTGCCCAGTTGGTATTTCAACATCCCATAGAGCGTCAACAAAGTCCCATGTTTTAGTTGTTGTTGATGCTAGACCAGATACTGCGTTCATAGCAACTAAACCAGGGGAATAATCATCTCCAAGTTTTTGTCCATCTAAAGTATACTGGTTTCCATACTCGCCAATACCTTCATTATAAAAGAAATCCTGTATTCTGTCTGCAAAAGTATTTTGCCAAGGATCTTTTGCCCACCAAGCATAATCTAATGCAATGTTCGAAGCTACACGCCATGCATCAAATCTAAAATCTGCATGATCTCCTCCACCGTAAGTGCTTGGAGTTCCATCAAATTCTGAATAATCTGGTGCTAGTCCTGTTGTAGGGTGTGTTGCTTTTTGGAAAAAATCTCTGCTGACACTTGCAGCTTCACTCCAAAAAGAATTATTATTGTCTGCCCAAAGAGCCCACAATTCATAAAAAGCTGGCATATGATATGAGGGGTCTGTAAATTCAGCGGCAGTTCCTATAGGGCAAAACACAATTTGCTTGTGTTCTTTGTTAAACATGTTTACCCCTTGACCATCATCCTCTTGATGTAGCATTGCATCTAAAATAGCTTGTGCTTCAGCGTTATAGTTGAAAGTACCTGTTCCATCTCCCCAGCGATGGGAAGCAAAAAACAATGACATTGCAAAATACACTTCACCATCAGGAGCGGGTGTGTCATCCATTATATCACCTGTCGTACTAACTCTCCATGCAAAATATCCATCATACTGACCGCTAGAGTGTTTCATATGTTCTTTTGTCCACTTCCATAGCATGTCAAACTCTTCTTGTTTATCCATTTGAACGCAAATCATCATTCCATAGGACATACCTTCACTTCTGATATCATTATTACCCACATCTAAGATATATGCCTTATCATCTCCTACAGGATAAAAAACTCTTTCATTATCATCATCGCCATAAAATAATTGTTCAAAAGCCTCTTCAATTTTAGCATCAATTTCAGCTTGGCTTTTACCTAATTCAGCAAAAAGGTTACGGTATGTATTGGTTTGGTATGCACCTGATGTAGGAACTACTGGAGGGTCTTGGGCATGCACAAAACTAATTGGTACAAACCCTGCCATTAAACAAAAACAAACCAACAAACTTAATAATTTTTTCATAATTTCCACTTCTCCCTTACATAATATGTTTTTTTATTAAAAATACTTTCTTTATATTAGTAGATTTTAACTAATATAAAGAATTATATTTTTTTACTATCTTCTCTATTTTTTTGAATGAGGTCAGGTCTTTTTTCTAAGGTTCTCTTTAAAGACTCTTTTTTTCGCCACTCTTCTATATTTTTATGATGACCTGAAAGCAAAATATCAGGTACTTTCCTGCCTTTGAATTCATAAGGCCTTGTATACTGTGGATGTTCAAGTAAACCATCATAATGAGATTCATTTTGATATGCAGTTTCATGTGGCAATACACCTGGAACTAGTCTGCTGACTGAATCTATAAGGGTCATTGCTGGAATCTCTCCTCCAGTTAATACGTAATCGCCTATAGATATTTCTTCATCTACAATTTCTTCAATTATTCTCTCATCAATTCCTTCATAATGTCCACAAAGAAGAATGAGATGATTTTCTTTTGACAAGTCCATTACTTTTTTTTGATTTAAAACTTTTCCCTGAGGGCTTAAATAAATTAATTTTGGTTTGTATTTAAGATTTTTAATAATAGATAAATAGGCATCGTAAATAGGCTGAGCCATCATTACCATGCCACCTCCACCTCCGTAAGGGTAGTCATCTGCTTTTTTATGTTTGTTTTTAGAAAAGTCCCGTATGTTTATAGCGTTGATTTCAAGTACATTCTTTTGTTGTGCTTTTCCAATTATACTCTCTTTCATTACACAATCAAAAATATCTGGAAAAAGAGTTAAAATATCAAATTTCATCTTCAATCAATCCTTGGGGTAAACTTACGACTATTTTATTTTTTTCAATTGAAATATTTTTAACAACTGACTTTAATGCAGGTATCAATATTTCATTTTCGTCTTCATCCTTTACAATATAAACATCATTACTTCCAGTTTTTAAAACATCCTTTAATTTTCCAAGAACTTTTTCTGATTGATCAATCACATTCATGCCAATCAAATCACACATAAAATATGAACCTTCTGGAAGATTTACAGAATCCTTTCTGTCAATTATTATATATAAATCTTTAAACTTTTCGGCATCATTTAAATTATCGATTTCTTTAAATTTTAAATATACAAAGTTTTTATGATATTTTACATGCTCAATATAATATTTTTCCATATTCTCTGATATATTCGAAGAAATATAGACCCACTGTAATTTGTCAAATCTCTTTGGATTGTCAGTTAAGGGAATAATTTTAAGCTCTCCTCTTATACCACGTGTATTAATGATCTTTCCTATTTCCATAAATTTTATCATAATAATAAAACACCGCCATAAAATGTATTCATTTTAAAGTACTAATTTTCTTAGAAATTTAATCTTATGTTAAGACTCCACCCGAAGCCTTGATGTTTAGGTTTAGCCAAGCGAGTTCACTTTCTTCTGATAACATATTAATTGCAAGTAGATTTTTTTACTAGCATTATATGATAGATTGTTACTTTTATATAAAGATGTGGACAAGAAAAGTTACTTGTCCACATCTTTTATAAAAGCAATCTTTTAATATCAAATCAAGTTATCAGAATTTAAAAAACCCGAACTCTATTGTAATATTTCTACAGATACTCTTTTGTTTTCTTTTACAGCTGCTGCTTTTATAACTGTTCTGATTGCTTTTGCTATTCTACCTTGCTTGCCTATAACTTTACCCATATCATCTTTTGCTACCTTTAATTCAAGTATAATGGACTTTTCTCCTTCTACCTCATTAACGGATACATCTTCTGGGTAATCTACTAAAGCCTTAGCAACTGCTTCGAGAAGTTCCTTCATTATTCCTGCCTCCCGTGTTTTTTTACCCTTTTATTTATTAAGCCTCTTTAACATTTTTCAATAGAGATTTTACCTTATCTGTAGGCTGTGCTCCATTTTTAATCCATTTTTGAGCTTTTTCAGCATCAATTTTGACATCAACTGGATCAACCATAGGATTGTAAGTTCCTATTTCTTCAATAAATCTTCCATCTCTTGGGGATCTTGAATCAGCAACAACAACTCTATAAAAAGGATTTCTTTTTGCACCCATTCTCTTTAATCTTATCTTAACTGCCATTTTTTTTCACCTCCCGATACTTATTTGTTATTTGAATGGCATTCGGAATTTACCCAATCCCTTTTTGCCATGTTTACCACCTTTATTCATGTCAGACATTGACTTGAACATTTTTTTCATACCTTCAAAATCTTTTAACAGTCTGTTAACCTGTTGAACTGTAGTACCACTTCCCTTAGCAATTCTCTTTCTTCTGCTTCCATTAATAATGGATGGATCGGTTCTTTCTTTTTTTGTCATTGACTGTATCATTGCTTCAATATGAACCATTTTCTTTTCATCAAAATCAACATTTTTTAATGCCTTTGCATTGAGACCTGGAACCATTCCTAAAATTTGATTTAAAGGCCCCATTTTTTTTATTTGCTGCATTTGATCCAAAAAGTCATCCAGTGTAAATTGCTGTGTACGCATCTTTTTTTCCATTTCAAGAGCTTTTTTATCATCAAATGCATCCTGAGCCTTTTCAATAAGACTTAAAACATCTCCCATTCCAAGAATTCTAGATGCCATCCTGTCAGGGAAAAATGGTTCTATTTCACTTAGTTTCTCACCTAACCCCATATACTTTATAGGCTTTCCTGTAACTGCCTTTACAGATAAAGCAGCACCACCTCTTGTATCACCATCTAATTTTGTAAGGATTATGCCGTCAACCCCTAATCTCTCATTAAAGGTTTCTGCTACATTTACAGCATCCTGACCAGTCATTGAATCCACAACAAGTAAAATTTCCTGAGGTTTAACTGCTTGTTTTATATTGTGAAGCTCATCCATCAATTCTTCATTGATATGAAGCCTTCCGGCAGTATCTATTATAACTAAATCATGCTGATTTGCATTAGCATGGTCAATAGCTGCCTTTGCTATATCAACAGGATTTTTTTTGTCTCCCATTGAAAATACATCAATATCAAGCTGACCTCCAACAACTTCAAGCTGCTTTATAGCTGCCGGCCTGTATATATCACAGGCTGCTAAAAGAGGTTTTTTGCCTTGCTTTCTCAAAAGGCTAGAAAGTTTTCCTGTAGTAGTGGTTTTACCAGAACCCTGAAGTCCCACCATCATATAAACAGTTGGGGGTTTTGAAGAAAAAGTTACCTTGCTCTGACTTGAGCCCATAAGGTTAATCATTTCTTCATGTACAATTTTAATAACCTGTTGACCAGGAGTTAAACTTTCTAAAACATCTTGCCCAACTGATCTTTCAGATACCTTTCCAATAAAGTCCTTTACCACTTTAAAGTTAACATCTGCCTCTAAAAGTGCAAGTTTAATCTCTCGCATCATTTGTTTTACATCTTTTTCAGTAACTCTTCCTTTTCCTTTAAACTTCTTCATTGTTTCTTGAAGTTTATTGGACAATCCTTCAAAAACCATAATTTAAGACACCTCATCTTTGATATCCTTAACTTTCAATTATCTTGCTAATTTCTTCTTCTACTATTTTTAGAATAGAAATATCTTCTTCGCTCATATTACTTTTGTTTATATTTTTCAAGTATGTCAATATTTTTTCTTCTTTGTCTTTTTGTATTGCAAATCTATTCAAAAGGCCAAGTTTTTTCTCCATTTCATTTAATAATGCCTTGCACCTTTTTACATTATCATATACACCCTGCCTGCTTATATTGAGCTGTTGTGCAATTTCTCCTAAAGAGTAATCACTGTTAAAATGAAGATCCATTATTTCAAATTGTCTTTTAGTAAGCATCTGCCCATAAAAATCTAAGAGCATTGCCATTTCATAAATATTATCCATAATTTTATATTCACCTGTAAAGTAAAACACTTTACACCCAATTTTAGTGTAAATTCAGGAATTAGTCAAGAGCTTTTTAAAAAAAATTTTAAATTTTAGAAAGGATAAAATCTAAATACAAGGATACAATGTTTATATCAGTTATTGAATACAACATTCTTGCACCTACAACATCCTCAATTTCATTAAAAACTATCTTGCCTTTATCAAAAACAAAATCTATGCCAACCAATCCAAAATCAAACATTTCAATTATTTTATATATAATGCTTTTTTCTTTCTGTCCTAAATTATAAACTCTTACAGAGCCTCCTAAGCTGTAATTGCTTCTAAAATCAGAATTTGAAACTCTTAAAATAGAGGCAATTATTTTGTCTCCAAGTACATAAACTCTTAAATCTTTTCCTAAATCACTAGCTGGTTTTTGGATTATAATATTATTTTCAGGAAATGATTTTATAGCTTTTTCAAATTCATTTTGATTTTTAACCATAAAAACATTTTTTCCACCACAGCCAAAAGAGGATTTTATAATAGATGGGTATTTTATAGAATTACAACAGCCTTTATAGGCGAAGCTTGTATCCATAATTTCAATATTTGTATTAGAAACATACTGATAAGTTTTCTGTTTGTCATTGCATATAGAACTTACAAAACTATCATTAAAAACAGGCACTCCCATAAGCTCAAAATGCTTGGTTAAAAGAGGGTTAATAGTTCTAACAATAACAAATTGAGGCATACTGCACCTCTTGTTTTTATAAAAAAGAGTACATTTATTATCTACTATTCCAAATTCAATGTCTTCAACTAACATTAATTTAAGTCTTACATTTCTTTTTTTGCATTCTTCAAAGTATATATTAATATAGTTTATATTTCGTTCCATTCTACACTTATCATATACTAACCAAGCTTCCATTATTTTTTCCTACATTTCCTTTAAATTATTTAATTCCAACTTATTTTTTCTTCAATATGCTTTATAATGTGTTCTGCCACATTAATACCTGTACAATCAAATATATTTTTAAAGTGTGCATTTGAATTGACTTCACATAAGATAGGTTCATTTTTCTCGCCGATTAAAATATCAACTCCTGCAAAATCAAGTTTAAGATTATTGCACACTTTAACTGCAAGTTCAACCTGAGCATTATCAGGAATATATTTTTTCATTTTTCCGCCATTTGTTATATTGGCTCTAAAATCATTTTCATTAAACCTATACATTGCCGCTACCATTTTTCCACCAACAATATGTATTCTAATATCTCTTCCTGTGCTTGAATTTATAAATTTCTGAAAAAGAATTGGTTTTGTATCTAAAATTTTAAGTAAATTTATTAGTTTATCTTTATTCTCTGCCATATAAACTTGTAGCCCAAAAGAGCCAAAACACTCTTTTACTATAAGGGGAAAGCCTAACTTTTTTATTATCCTGTCAATAAACTCCTCATTTTTATAATCAATACTTCTGAAAATTTTAGGTCCTATAATGGTTTGGGGCATTTTTATTCCACTTTTAAGTAAATTAATATATGTCAGTGATTTATCATCACACATTTCAATGGCTGAAGCTGAATTAAAAAGCCTAAATCCTTTTTCCTCAAGAAACCTTGCAAGTCTTATATCTTTATCCCAAAATAAAATAAAATCTGGTCTATAGGAGCAATCATAACTATCATAATTTTCATATAAACCACACATTAATTCAACATTTGTTTTTTTTATTAAATTAATATTTTTTTTCTTTGTTGCATTTTGAAGCCATTCAAATATTTCTAAAAACTTATCACTTTTAATAAAATGATTTACAACAAGCCATCCAGTCATATATATATATTCTCCAACCGATAAAATAATATTTTGCATAAATTATTTTATCAGAATATAGCTGTATTTAAAAGAGTTATTTAGTTAAAAGCATGTCATGGCTGCTCTATGACTAAAGTCGCAAGAATATGTGAAGAGCTACTCAATAATAACTTTAAGCTCAGTTCCCTCTCTAATTTCACTGTTATCTAAATTGTTTATTTCCATTAGCCTATGTATGTATTCTCTTATATCACCTCTTTCATTATACTGGATTGCAATTTCCCACAAAGTATCTCCACTGTTTACCTTAATAATTTCATAACTATCATTTTTGTATCCATAAGTATTGGTCATTGAGATTATAGTGAATATAGATACTAACACAAAAGCAATAAAACAAACAAATCTTTTTTTGTTTTTTAAAAAATATTTCTTTTTCATAAACCACCATCTCCTAAAACAATTTCCTGTTAGAACGTATGTTCTTATAGGAAAATTATATCGAACATTAGTTCTTTTGTCAATGCTTTTTTCGAAATACCATCGAACATTAGTTTGATTTTTTCAAATAATATGATATAATACCCTTAAACAAATATTTTTAGAGGTGAAAAAATGGAAAATAAACTTACTAAAAAACAAAATGATATTCTTGATTTTTTAAATAAAGAAATAGAAACTAAAGGTTATCCACCTTCAGTAAGAGAAATATGCAGAGCTGTCGGATTTAAATCCACCTCAACAGTGCACAGTTACTTAGAGAAATTAAAACGTGAAGGGTATATAGTAAAAGATCCTTCAAAACCACGTGCACTAAAAGTTATAAAAAATAGTAAAGAAGAGAAACTTAAAGAATCTGATGAGATATATTCTAGAAAAGAACTTGTTGATGTTCCTATAGTTGGAAAGGTTACAGCTGGTCAACCTATATTAGCTGTTGAAAATATAGAAGATACTTTCCCTCTTCCTGTAGATTTTGTTCAAAATTCTTCATCATTTATGTTGAAGGTAAGAGGAGACAGCATGATAGAAGCTGGTATTTTTGATAATGACTATATATTGATAAAGCAACAGTCTATTGCAACAAATGGAGATATTGTTGTTGCACTTATTGAAGATGAAGCAACTGTAAAAACTTTTTATCGGGAAAAAGAACATGTGAGACTTCAACCTGAAAACAAATATTTAGACCCTATTATTGTAAAGGATAATTTATCAATTTTAGGCAAGGTTATAGGTGTCTTTAGAAAAATGTAAATTAAGAAGAGACACAAAAAGAGACTTCCTCTTAAATGGAAGCCTCTTTTTATTTACATGTCATAATTTAAAGGAACTACAAGATTTTTTTAATAGATTACCTTTTTTAATCTAAGTTTAGTAGCATATAAATTTTAAAAATAAATATACTTGTAAGTATTTATTTTGATTATTTTAAATTATTGTTCTGCCCTGGGGTCATTAAAAATTAGATTAACCAATTTCATTGGACTAATTGTAGATATAGCATGCTTGTAAATTAGTTGCTGTCTCCCTTCGCTATCTAAAACAACGGTAAAATTGTCAAATCCCTTTACCATTCCCTTTAATTGAAATCCATTGGTAAGATAGATTGTAACAGCAATATGTTCTTTCCTTACCTGATTTAAAAAGACATCTTGTAAATTAATATTATTCTTATTCACAAATAATCCTCCTCTTTTTCTCTCTTTATTTTCTTTCTTTCATATAAAACGATTAATTCTTTAAATAAAAATACATGCTACAACTTACATTCTACAAGATAATTCCACACCTTGCAATATGATATTTCATTTTTTCTAGAATTTCTTTTTCTCCCTTTATCTCATCTACATTAATCCAGCAAATATCTTTAAGTTTCTTAAACCAGGTAATCTGTCTTTTTGCATATCGTCTTGTGTCCCTTTTTAAGATATATAAAGATTCTTCTTTAGAAAGTTCCCCCTTTATATATGACATTATTTCCTTATAACCTAATCCTTGCATAGCAATAGTATCTTTATCATACCCCATTTCAATTAAATTTTTCACTTCCTCAACAAGCCCCTCCTTTATCATTATATCTACTCTTTTTTCTATATCTTCATAAAGCCTTTTTCTTTCTTTAGTAAGACCTATAACAATATAGTTATACTTTGGAGGGTTTTTTAATGATTCCTCCTGGTGTAAAGAAATTGGCTTGTTGGTGCAACTATAAACTTCAATAGCCCGTATTACCCTTTTAACATTATTTTTATGTATTTTTTCAGTAGCTTTTGGGTCAATGGCTTTTAATTTGTTATATATATATTCATTTCCATACTCTTTTGCCTCTTTTTCAAGCTTTCTTCTCAATTCCCAATCACAAACAGTATCGGCAAATTCAATGTTGTAAATAAGGGAATTTATATAAAGCCCTGTGCCACCACATACTATTGGGACTTTATCTTTTTTTAAAATTTCATCAATATATTTGTATGCTAATTGCTGATATTTTGCAACACTAAACTCTGTGTCAGGTGTTATTTCATTTATAAGATGGTGTTTTATTCCATCCATTTCTTCATTAGAAGGTTTAGCAGTTCCAATGTCCATGTACTTATACACCTGCATTGAGTCTGCTGACACTATCTCTCCTTGTATTTCTTTAGCAAGCCCTATTGAAGCTTTTGTTTTTCCTGAAGCTGTAGGACCAACAACGACTATTACATTATTCATATCCTTAAACTATCCTTTTAAACATCTTTTCCAATTCATGTTTTGTAATTTTAATAATTGTCGGCCTGCCGTGAGGACAGGTATATGGGTTTTTTATGTAAGAAAGCTCTTTTAAAATATTTGAAATTTCAATGTCATCAAGTCTTACATTAGCTTTGACAGCTGATTTACATGCCATTTTATAAAGTATTTCTTCTACAATGTAGACATCATCTTTTTTGTTCTCAGACATTAAAAAGTCTAAAATATCTAAAAATGCTTCTTTTATACCTTCCCTTTCACTACTTGAAGGAACCGACCTTAATATAATAGAATTATTACCAAAGTTTTCAATAATAAAACCTAATTTATTTAATGTTTCATTTTTATCATTTATAAAGCCTATCTCCTGATTTGTAAGTTCTAAAACAACAGGTTCTAATAAATATTGAGCTAAGTTTTCTCTTTTATAGTACTTTTCTTTTAACTTTTCAAACATTATTCTTTCATGGGCAGCATGCTGATCAATTAAAATCAGGTTTTCGCCATTTTGGAGTATAATATATGTTGAAAAAATTTGTCCTATGATTTTTGAATTAGAAAGCATACTCCCTTTATTAGTTTCATCTTTTTTATTATGCTCTTCATTTTTATTATTTTCAAGGTTTTTATATGATATTTTTTCTTTTTTAATTTCTTCCTTTATTTTTTTAGATACTTCAGGTTTATTAACATTAGTTATATCTTCTTTAAATTTTTTATCTATTTGTATTTTCTCTGTTTCAACAGGTTTTTCCTCTTTTTTTAGCATATTATCTAAAGATTTTTTAACAATAGTTTTATTTTCTAAAGATTCACTTTTTGTAACGTCTTTTTTTATAGGTTCTAAAGGTTCATTTTGTATATTTTCAGATACACTGATGTTAGAACTTACATTATCATTTTGAACAGTTTTAATTCCCTGCTGGATATAGTCAATCTCTTTCTTACTCTCTTCATACTTAAAAGCATTTCTTTTTTTGTCCTCAATCTTTATATTTTTCATAAGAGACTTACTTAAAAGTGCATTATTTACAGCATGATATACCGCTCTGAATATATCCTGTTCTTTTGTAAATCTCACTTCCATCTTTGTAGGATGAACATTTACATCAACTAAAACAGGATTAATTTTTATATTTAAAACAACAAAAGCAAATTTATTTTTCATAAGGCTGGTTTTATAAGCCTCATCAATGGCTGCCGAGATAACTTTATTTTTTATATACCTTCCGTTAATATAGATAGACTGCCACTTTCTAGTTGATCTAGCTATAGAAGGCTTTCCAGCATATCCTGATATCTCAAACATTTCATCTTTATAAGAAACTTTTATACACTCTTTTGCTGTTTCCTTTCCATATAGACTAAATATTGTACTAATAAGGTCATTATTTCCCGGTGTACGCAAAACTGTCTTTTTGTTGTTTATAAGTTTAAATGATATATGAGGATTACCTAATGCTATTCTATTTACCATATCTGAAATATATCCTGCTTCGGTAGAATCTTTTTTTAAAAATTTAAACCTTGCAGGTGTATTAAAAAACAAGTCCTTTACGATAAAGGTTGTTCCAACAGGGCAGCCTGTCTGGCTTATATCTTCTAACACTCCACCTCTTATCTTAACATGATTTCCAAATGATTTATCCTTTGTTCTAGACGTAAGATCTACAAAAGATACAGAGGCTATACTTGCTAATGCCTCACCTCTAAACCCTAAAGTTGAAATAGCTTCTAAATCGTTAGAACTTCTAATCTTGCTTGTGGCATGTCTTTCAAAGGCAATTTGAACATCATCTTCCTGCATTCCACAGCCATTGTCAACCACTTTAATTTGAGCTACTCCACCTTTTTGAATTTCTATTGATATATTTGAGCTTTTTGCATCAATTGAATTTTCTACAAGCTCTTTTACAACCGATGCAGGTTTTTCTACAACTTCACCAGCGGCTATTTGATTTGATGTATTTTCATCAAGTATTACAATTTGTCCCATAAACAAAACCTTTCCTATTTATATAATCAACCACAATTCTTTACTTTTTTTTGAAGGTTGTATAGTACATTTAATGCATCTAATGGGGTAAGTGTGCTGATATCCATATCTTTTAAGTCGATTAAAACTTCATTACTACTTCTTTGAGCAGTATTAAATGAGAAAACATCAATTTGACCACCAATAGGTTTTTTGCCTTTTTTTGTTCTGGATTCTTTTTTATTTATATCTGCACTTTCTAGTTCTTTTAGTATTTCTTTTGCTCTGTTTACGACAGGAAGAGGTACTCCAGCAAGCTTTGCAACTTGAATTCCATAGCTGTCATCAGCTCCTCCTCTTTCGATTTTTCTTAAAAAGATAATGTCATCCCCATCTTCTTCAACAGCAATACAGTAGTTTTTTATACCATCCATGCTATTTTCTAGTTCTGTAAGTTCGTGGTAATGAGTTGCAAAAAGCGTTCGTGCCCCAAGTTTTTCTTTATTGGCTGTAAATTCAATAACAGACCACGCAATGCTGAGACCATCGTATGTACTGGTTCCTCTTCCGATTTCATCTAAAATCAAAAGGCTTTTGCAGGTTGCATTATTTAATATATTTGCAACCTCTGTCATTTCAACCATAAAGGTACTTTGTCCTGATGCCAAATCATCTGAGGCTCCTACCCTAGTAAATACTCTGTCAACAACTCCAATTTTAGCACTTTCAGCTGGTACAAAACTACCTATTTGTGCCATAAGAACAATTAATGCAACCTGTCTCATATATGTTGATTTACCAGACATATTAGGTCCTGTAATGATTGAAATTAAATTATCTTCTTTGTCAAGATATGTATCATTAGGTACAAATTCACCTTCATCAATCATTTTTTCAACTACAGGGTGGCGTCCATCAGTAATATCTATATCATTATCAGTTGTAACTTTAGGCATAGAATAGTCTTCCCTGTCTGCAACTTCTGCTAAAGCACATAAAACATCAATATTTGAAAGTGCCTTTGCTGTTGATTTTATTCTATTTATCTGTTCACATACTTGTTCTCTGATTTTAGTAAATAAATTGTATTCAACTTCAATAAGTCTCTCCTGAGCCCCTAAAACAGTATCCTCAATCTTTTTTAATTCATCTGTTATATACCTTTCACAGTTTGAAAGGGTTTGTTTTCTCACATATTCCATAGGAACCTGAGAATAATATGATTTAGTAACTTCTATGTAATATCCAAATACCTTGTTATATCCAATTTTTAGATTTTTAATACCTGTTTTTTGTCGCTCTGAGCTTTCAAGAGATGCAATCCAGTTCTTGCCTTCTGTTGATGCTTTTCTGTATTTATCTACATCTTCATTAAAGCCCTCTTTAATAATTCCACCTTCTTTTACCGAAACAGGTGGTTCATCAATAATTGCTCTTTCTAAAAAGTCACATACATCTAAAAGAGCATCCAGCTCGTCATGATATTTAATGTTAAGACTTTCATTAAGATCATTTAAAAGTTGTTTAATATAGGGTATTTGAGCTATTGAATTCTTAATTGCAATTAAGTCTCTACAGTTTGCACTACCTAAAATAACTTTCCCCATAAGTCTTTCGATATCATAAACTCTCTTTAAAAGCTCTCTTATTTCCATCCTTATCATAAAGCTTTCTTTTAACTCATTTACACTGTTTAGTCTGTCTTTTATATCATATACATTGATTAGCGGTTGTTCAATCCATTTTCTTAAAGTTCTTCCTCCCATAGATGTCATTGTCCTATCTAAAACCCAAAGGAGAGAACCTTTTCTAGTTTTTTCTCTCATGGTTTCAGTAAGTTCTAGATTTCTCCTAGTTGAAATATCTAAAACCATATATTCTTCTATTTCGTAAGTACTAAAACTTTGAATATGGCTTAAATTTATTTTTTGTGTTTGTTCAAGATACTCTAAAAGAGCACCTGAAGCATTTATATATAAATTGAAATCATTTATTTCAAATTCATAATCTGTAAAATAACTCTTTAATTTATCACTTGAAAAATCCTTAGAAAAATATCTATCATCAATTGAAGAGATATACACATTAAATCTGTCCTTTATAGATTTAACCAAGTTCTTATCCTCTTCAAATTCCATATTCACTACAATTTCAGAAGGAGAAAATTTTGCTATTTCATCTAAAAGCTTTCCTAAAGTATTCCCTAATGTTATTGAAGTAGACACAAATTCCCCTGTAGAAAGATCAGTTAATGCCAATCCAAAATAATTTTTTACCTTGTATATGGACATTAAATAATTGTTTTTCTTTTCTTCAAGCATTGATGATTCAGTTATTGTTCCAGGCGTAACAACCCTTACCACATCTCTTTTCACTATTCCCTTAACCTGTGATGGGTCTTCTACCTGTTCACAAATAGCTACTTTATAGCCTTTATTTATTAATTTAGCAATATAGGAATCAGCGGAATGAAAAGGAACCCCACACATGTGAGCCTTTTCATCTAATCCGCATTCCCTGCTGGTTAGAGTTATTTCAAGTTCCCTAGATGCTGTCTTAGCATCTTCAAAAAACATTTCATAGAAATCCCCTAATCTGAAAAAAAGGATGCAATCTTTATACTGTTCCTTAATTTCAATATATTGCTGCATCATAGGTGTCAGTGCTGCCATTTTATCTTACCTCTCTCTATAATTTGTCACATCGATGTCATTATTTAGTCATTGCATAAGTAATAAATTTACCCGCAACCTCCACCACATGAACCACATTTTTCTTGTGAACATGGGTCATCACCTGTAATGGAGTATACCAAGACATCATTTACCTTTTTTATAAGGTTGTCAAGCTTATCTTTTGACTCAAGATAATTTCTGGTTATGTCACAATTACTAACTTCGTCAAATTTAACTACTAGTTTTTCCTTTATTTGATCCAATATTTCCTTTTCTGCGTCTTCATGAGCAGCTCTTACCATCTCAGTCTGCAAAGTTTGATACTCTCGTAAAATAGCCCTTGCTTTGTGGTCTCTTTCAAGATCTGCTTCCCATTTTTTAAAGCTACTCATTTGTTCTGATGTCCCTATCATTGTTCCAAGCTCTTTTGCTTTTGATAAGATTTCCACATTAATCACCCTTTTTAATTAATTTATTTTGTTGCGTTGCTATGTTGTAAAAGACATTGAACACAAAATTTCAGCTTGTACATTACATCATTTTATCATAAAACAACTTAAAAATTAATATTTAAATCAAGAAAATTCACTATTAATAATGAATTTTCTTGTCCTATTGTTTTTTAAGCTATTAAAATCTGAAAAAAAGTTTTCTACTTTTTAGTGGTGTATAAAAATTTTGTGTATATGTAGTATTCCCTGTAGAGTCTAAATAAACACCTACGCCTAAGTATTTGAAATCATCAAGAATAGCTTCTCTATGTCCTTTTTTTGAATTCATCCATGCTTCGTGAGCAAATATTCCACACATTTGTCCTGCTGCAATGTTTTCACCTGCATAACTAAAACTGATTTCGCCATTTTTTAATCTGTCAAAAGGGCTTTCCTCTTTTAAATTTTTATGAGCAAAAAAATTGTTTAATGCCATATCTTTACTGTGCTCTCTTGCAACATTAGCTGCTCTTTCATCTAGTACAAAAGAAGGTTTATCATGTCTTTTTCTTACTGCATTTGCAAGGTCAAATATTTGTCGTTCATAGCTTTTGGTCAATTCCTTTGAAGGTTCGCCATAAAACCCAACTAGAGAATTTTCAGTTTCATAGTCAATAAGCATAAAGGATGTTACTTTTTCGTCATTATGTATATCATAAAAAATTGTAGTATAATATCTATTTTTAATATTATATACTTCATATTCAACTTTATCATTGTCTTTATTCTCTTTTGAAAGCAAAAATTGTGTATTGTTTTTTAAGTAATATTGCAAAGGGCTGCCAAAAGTTTTAGATACCTTTGGTTTAGATGTAGCAAAGCCTATATTTTCGTTTAGTTTATAGTACTTAGAGTTAGAATAAAGGCCTACTACGGTATCATCTTCTATTCCTATCATAAGATATTTTTCTAAATCAGAATTATATATATACCAATCAAATCCATATTTACTCAAATCTACTCTGTCAGGTATACCAAAAAGAAACTCAATATACTCTAAAGGTGAACCAATGAGAAATTCCATATTGTCCTGATATTTTTCACTTAAATATTCAATACTCATTGATTCATTATATGAATAAGGATAATTGTCTACATCTATCCTCACTGTTCTATTATTTTCATCCCAAGATACCTTAGCACCTAAAGTTTCTGAAATAAACCTTATAGGAACCAAAGTTCTCCCATTTATTATTTTAGCTGGAACATCAAGTTTAACCAATTCTTCATTTACATAGGCGTTTAAACTGTCAACAATTAAGTAAATTCTTGTGTTTTCTTTTAAAACAAGAACTGTCTTTGTTTCTTCAAACCACGAAACCTTTGCATCTAGTGATTCAAAGACCCCTCTTACAGGAACCATAGTCCTGCCATTTACGATAATAGGGCTTACATCAAATTCTATCATCGAGTCATTGACAGTAACATTTATTTCTCCATCACCATGTACTTCAAATATTGTGATGGAAGAAAAGCACAATATTAAAGCAGTAATAGCTGAAATCAATATTTTCATAAGTATATCCTCTCATGTTAAATAAACTATTTCTAAGACATTGCTTAATAAGACATTGCTTAAACAGTATACTTCTTATTTTATCAACATATTAGACATTTTAATCAAAATCTTTTGTTTTTCTTATATATAGTATCGTTTAGTTTGTTAATTTTCTCAATAGAAAATTCTAAATTTTTCTTTTTGAGAACTGTTTAATAGCTTAAATAATAGTATTTGGGAGTATTATTAATTTTTTTATATTATACAATTTTGCCATCTAAAGACCAGGTTCTTATATTATCTATTAATACATTTTTTATTTTACAAATGTCTTTATCACTTGCCTCAAAATTAACTATTTTATTTCCTCTTGTTCTACCTGTATATATGTCATTGTTTGTTTTACTCTTTCCCTCAACGAGAACCTCTAATTTTTTTCCTAAAAAGGGTTCATTAATCTCTTTACTTATTGAATTTTGAAGATTCAAAAGTCTTTCAAATCTTTCTTTTTTTACTTTATCTAAAACTTGATTTTCATATTTAGCAGCAGGTGTACCTGTTCTTTTTGAATACAAAAATGTATATGCAGAATCAAAGCGAACCTTTTTTATGATGTCTAAAGTATCTTCAAAATCATCATCAGTTTCACCTGGAAATCCCACTATAATGTCTGTTGTTAGTGAGATGTCTGGTATGTTTTCTTTTACTTTCATAACAAGTTCTAAATATTCTTCCTTTGTATATCCTCTATTCATCTCTTTTAAAACCTTTGTACTTCCAGCTTGAAAAGGAAGATGAAGGTGTTCGCAAACTTTATTTAGATCCCTCATTGCATATATAAGCTCATCAGATAAATCTTTAGGGTGAGATGTTAAAAATCTAATCCTTTCAATTCCTGAGATTTTATCTAATTGATGTAAAAGCTGTGCAAAGCTTGATTTGTGAGGTAAATCCTTGCCATATGAGTTTACATTTTGCCCAAGAAGTGTTATCTCCTTAAACTCTTGACGTCCTAATGTCATTACCTCTTTCTCAATCTCTTTAATCTCCCTGCTTCTCTCTCTTCCACGTACATAGGGAACAATACAATATGAACAAAAATTATTACATCCATACATAATTGTAGTCCATGCTTTAACTCCGTCTTTTCTTTCAACAGGAACATTTTCTACAATCTTACCATCTGTATCCCATACATCAATAAGTGTTTTGTTGTTATTAAAAGATTTGAAAAGAAGCTCTGGGAATTTATACAAATTATGAGTTCCGAAAATCAAGTCAACATGTCTATACGTCTTATTGATATGACTAACTACATTCTCCTGTTGCATCATGCATCCACATATAGCTATTACAAGTTCTGGATTCTCTTCTTTGAGCTTTTTTAAAGCTCCTAAATGTCCATATACCTTCTGTTCTGCATGTTCTCTAACACAACAAGTATTGAATATTATCAGACTAGAGTCATTTACATCATCAGATTCAATATATCCCATATTAGAAAGCATACCTGCCAGTTTTTCAGAATCGTGCTCATTCATTTGACACCCAAATGTATTTAAATAGTATTTTTTCATCTCTCCATCATGCTTATCTGTAACTAGTTGTATAAATTCCTTTTGTTTTTCCATATCTTTTGTTGAAACACACTTGCTTTTTCTTTCCAAAATTTTTCCTCCTTCTATCTCATATCAGATATTCTATATTTAGAAATTTTATCATATTTTAAGATTCCACCTCATAGAAGGTGGAATTCTTATTATAAGCTTTATGTAAAATAGAATTTCCACATAAAGCTCTATATATTTAACTAAATTGAAAGCAAGCTTACTTTAATCCATAAATATTTTTTTCTATACAAAGCTTTGCCCTTTCACTTTCTTTGGTTTCAGAAGAGAGTGCCTTTTCTAAAAAGTCAGGGTTTTTTATTAAAAAGTTTTTCATTGATTCTTTTGGGTTATCTAGATATTTTTCTAGCATTTTGAATTGCTCATCATTGATAATGCCCATTGACAAAACTTTTTTGAAAAAATCAATATCTATGTCTATCATTGATAAGGATTTAATTCCGTTGCGCTGTAAAAGTTCTTCGCCCCCCTGTTTTCTATCAACAACTACAACACTCCAGTTAATTTTTCCTCCCTTATCTTTAATAGCAGGTATCCAAGCTCTTTCATAGCTTGAGGCTTCAGTTATAAGATCTGCTATATGTAATACTTTTCCGTTGTTTAAACTTTCTAAGTTTTCAGTTTTTCCATCATATGATACAACAGTATCTAAATCCTTGTATATTGCTATGTGAGGCTTTTTAAGGATTTTTGATATAGGAAGAGAAAAAAACCAATCTCTTCTTTCTCCACCTGATATATAGTCAATATCATTTATATCTATATTATCTTTTATAAATAAGCATAACTTATCAATTAGACCACGGTAAACATCATCAGTTTTATAATTATTATATGTTTCACTTAAAAGTTTTTGAGGACATGACAATTTGTTGTCCTTTTCCTTATTTATATAGTTTAATAAATCAGTAGCTTTTTCTTCGCTACCATATAAAAAATGGGTGTTTATATAATAAGGTCCAATTGTTCCCGATGTATACCAAAAAGGCTTATCATGAGAACTAATTCTAATTGCAAATGTTTTAAATAGCCAGTTTAAAAGCTCATTATTATTTTCTTTCATTGTTACTCCTCCAATGTAAATATTTTTTTATTCTCCTATTATAATACTCAAGCTCTTATAGTACAAGTATAGAATGTCTTTTGAAAAATATAGTGTCAATGTATATCATAGTAAAGAAATTAATCCTTAGATTGCACCTAATACTACGATATGGTATAATATAATTATAGTGATGTAGCTAATCAGAGCCAATTAAAAATATAAATCTTATGTATATTATATATAATTGTGATGAAATGTAAACCTTATTTTTATTTTTTAAATCTTAAAAGTGCTATATAATGTAACAGTTTTATTTTCCATATGTTTGCATTATAAAAACTCATTAAGTTCTATATAAAATAATAGTTTTGTGTTTGGGAGGGAAATATTATGAATAAAAGCGATAGACTAATGACATGTAATAGGGACTGGACAGGAGTTACTATTCTAACAAAAAAGGGTAGGCATGTTTTTGTAAACCACTCACAGATAGAGGAGATTAGGTTGGGCTATTTTACTGTGTCAAAAATATTTTCTAAAAAAGTAACAGAAAAAATAGAAATTCGTGTTAAAGGAGTAAAATCTCCTGTAATAATTACAAAGCCTATGGATTGGGATCGTTTTGACCAATACAAAAGAGAGATTTCTAAATTTGCTTCAGATAACAAAATTCCACTTATTGACATCGAATAGGTATAGTATCATGCTTATGTAAATTCGTTTAACTAAAGCTAAACTTAGAGGCTTCATGGAGACTAAGCGCCACCTTTTATAAGGTGGAGTTTTAAGGTGCTTAATTTATATCTGATTTAAATTTTAAGTAGTTATCAATCATAGCAATCATTTCTTCTCTTGTTGAAGTATTATCTAAAAATAAATCTCCATTATAGCCACTTATTATTCCACAATCATATACCTTTATAATGTAATTTGAGGTGTTGGCATCTAAATTAGAAAAATTACTCATATCAAGAATTGTTGACACATGCTTTTCTTTATTAATGGTAAAATCATCACCTATTACATTAGAGAGGACAAGTATAGATTCTAAACGGCTTATTGTATCCTTTCTATCACTGTGCCATGAAAAATCAATAAATCCTTTATTTATTGCCTCTTCAATATATGTTTTGGACCAATATTTCTGATTTTCATCAGGAATAACTCCTTTTATTTTCATCAAAAGGCTTATGAATTCTTCTTTTGTGGCCTCGTTACGGGGCTTAAAAGAACCATCACCATAACCTTTAATATACCCTTTTTTAAAAAAGAAATTTATTTGTTCTTTAGACCATCTAAATCTTATATCATAAAAGCTTTCTTGCAAATCTATTGAGTTTTGAGTAAATCCATAGTCAAAAAGTTGTTTTATTTCTTCAAACATATTTGTTCTGTTTCCATTTCTCATAACTACACATATTAACTCTGCTCCTTCATCATTTCTAGCAGAAAATACACCTGTATTAAGGGCTGCTTTTGTATAACCTGTTTTAACGCCATTTACTGTGTAGAGAAGCTTATTATAGTTTATATCTCGTAAAAAGTGGTTTGTTGTCTTTATATGCCTTGCCCCTCTCCTATTAGTGGCAGGTACAACAAACTCACTTTTTGAAACTATATCTCTAAATGTTTGATTAGACATAGCGTAACGTGTTATAGTGGCTAAATCTCTAGCTGTTGTTTTGTTATCAGGATAACCATCTTCAACATCAAGACCAATAGGGTTGGAAAAGTTAGTGTTTTTTGCACCAATTCGTCGTGCTTTTTCATTCATTAAATTTTTAAAATCACTTATATTTCCTGCTATGTTTTCCGCAATAATGTTTGCAGCATCATTTGCAGATACAAGCATCAAAAGGTGTAAAAGATCATTTAAATATATCTCTTCTCCAGCCTGTATACTGGCATTAGAACCACCTAATCCTATTTCTCTTACTGACAAATGACTTGCAATATATGGTTTTGAAAAATCCCCAAGTTCGATTGCCAGTATTGCCGTCATAATTTTTGATACACTTGCAGGATGCAATTTTATATCAGAATTCTTTTCACAAATAACTGTATCAGAATTTGCATCGATAAGTATAAAAGCTGTAGAGTTTGGGGCGATATTATGATTTGCTGAATATGAAGAAAAAGAAGGTATTATAAAAGATATGCATAAAACAAGTATTAAGAATTTTGATTTTAACATGGCACTTTATCCTCCTGATATATATATTTATTCTATCGGCATTTCTTTTTTCAAATATTATAATATCAGGTTTTTAAGGGTGCATGTTATTTATGTGAATGAAAATATGGAAGAAACATTGTTCGTCACATTTAATATATACACCCGGTTTTTAAGGCAAGTTTTTAAATTAGACAAAGTGAACTCGTTTAGCTAAAGCTAAACCATCGAGACTTCAGGTGGAGTCTTAGAATAAAATAAAAGTGAGAGAGCAATTTGCTCCCTCACTTTTATTTTATCAGTAATGCTACCTAAGTGGAAGCTCTTGAATGGTATCAAGAAGATATCTTTGTAATATAACACAATCTGTAGAATCTATTACTCCATCTGAATTTAAATCAGCTACAGCAAGTTTATTATCTACAGGTATATCAGATATATCTAATATATATCTGCTTAATAAAACATAGTCTGTAGAGTCAATTATACCATCTCCATTTATATCTCCAACCAACACTGATGAATCATCATCTTCATCATCTATGCTTTTCTCAGTGAAAACAGGTGATATAGTCATATTATTTTGAGGATTAAATGTTATTGTTTCAGATTCCTGATTAACTCCACTTACTCCTTCCCATCTTTCAAACTCATAGCCTTCCTCTGGTACTGCTGTAACAGTTATAGGAACACCATCAAAGTAAACTCCGCTCCAGCTGCTTGAATCGTAAACTCCTGGAGTGCTTTCATTTATGTCAATTGAATTTACCCTTACAAAACCTCTTGATCTGTCAGTGCTAACATTTATAGTTGCCTCTCCATTAACATCGTTTCCAAAGTTGTGTTGTACATGTTGTCTCACATATGGCACACGATTGTCAGCAAAGTTTCTAAGTATATTTACTTCTTGATCCCAGTTTTGAATTCTATAATTCCATCTAGCGTTATGTTCATCTATTGCATAAGAAATATTTCCACTTAATTCATCAATAACATTATTAACTCTCTCAGGAGTGAATGCAGTATTTAAGTGGTCAGAAAGACGATTTATAAAATCAAATCTAAATTCTTGATTATGAAGCAAGTTATCAAATAAAGCAACTGAATCAGGCCATGTAGCTGATATACCACCAAATCCGCCATCAGAAGAAGTAGCGTGACTTATCATATCAGTATCTACATCTCCACCATATGAAAGATCAAAACCAAAATCAGTATCTTTTATAGCAAATCTCCATCTACCGTCTAATGCATAAGGTGCATCAGGTTCATAGGAACCACTTTCAGTGTTATATCTCCATATAACCTTGTTGTTTCCAGGCCAGTCTGTGTCTGATAAGTAAATCCGAGAAGTATAATGATCTAAAAATGTCTCTATGTCAATTCTTTCCTTTATTGTTTCATAGGGCTCAGATCTACTCATATCATTTGTTTCAACATAGCGTATAACGTTATTTACATAGTCATCTAAATCAGCCTGACTTCCTGAATCTATTTCAAACTCTTGAGTTACTTTTACATCAAGCATAGCAACTCTATCGTTGTCGATATCAGGAAAATGTGATTGAACATATCTGTGGCAAAAACGCTCTCTTATGTTAGCTATTCCCCAGAATTCCCCGTTAATAAACACTACAGACTGTCTTAGTGCCTGAAGGTCATGTGACATATGCATCATAAGAGTTTGCATCAGACCATCTCTTATCATTGTTTCCATCCAGTCATTACCTGAATTCCTAAGTATAAGTCTTTTGTGACGATCCATTTGTTCCCCAGTGCCTGTTTGTTCATATCCAGGGAAAAACTCATACTCAAACCAGTGCTGATCATCATAATCTCTTCTAGCGTATAAACGAAGAGTTTTTTGCTGAAAGTTTCTTGTAAAGCCTCCATGTACTCTTGCACCAGCATTTTGAGCCAAACCAAGTGTGCCATCTTCTTCGAAGAGCTCTACATGTACTGGTCTTTCCCATTCTCTACCTCTGTTTTCAGCATTATGTCCCCTAAATATACCTGTTTCCTCATGAAAAAAACTATCAGCATCAGTGGTTACAGAAATTACTGGAAGTCTATATCTGCTGCTCATATTTGGATCAACAAAATATGTATGTGTAATTATATCACTTTTTGTCCCATCTGATGCAACTGCAACTGCCCTTACAGGTGTACTTTTAAATACAAGTCCATCTGGTTCTCTCCATGGATCAGGATTAAAGTCCATAAAACCTCCGCCGCCGAAGTCACCTCCGCCGCCGAAGTCCCAATCGTCGTCGTTCATGGTACTTACATCGTTATCTGTGTTAAATGCACCAAAATCGCCGCCGAAGTCCCAGTCTCCGCCACCGAAGTCCCAGTCTCCTCCGCCGAAGTCGCCTCCGCCACCACCGTGACCTGGTGGTTGATATTCTATCATTGAAAATACATTTGGATCTTGTGATCTATCTGTTATTTGTATACCATTGCTATACTCATTAGTACTTGAAGAACCAGGTGATGGTTCAGAACCATCTGTTGTATAATAAATGGTATAGTTTAAGTTGTTTGGAGCAACCATAGATGCTATTTCTAAAGTAAAAGGACTTGAATAAAAGCCTCCTTCGTGAGAAAACACAGGATCCATAATTTCTGTCTGACCATAAACTTGCACATCAAACATATACCCCATCATAGAAAATAAAAGCATAGCAGAAATTACCAAACCCGAAACTATTTTTTTCATCATAAAACCTCCCATCAAAAATTTAAAAGTACTTTAAAAAATTATAATATTAAAAACTATTTACACCATAAATTTAATAAGTTGGTGCCAATTTTTTAATGGCTAAGAAAGTGAATTGCTTTCTGGCATCAAAAAAGTCTACTGAAAGGCTGTACTTTAAAGGATTACCCTAGCCTTATTTTTATATATTAAAACAATTTTCATACATATTACAAGAATTCAATACCTTAGTTTTATATCCCTCCTTTATTATAAAGTTTTATAAAAAAAGTCTTGTTTAACCATAAATCAACTCCTTTTGTAATACATATTACAAGATGGGATGACAATATAATCAAGGTCTATTAATATATTTAATATTGCCATAAAAACTTCCCCTATTTTATGTTTCGAAACAAATAAAATTTTATGGTCATATAATGAAATTTTTTTATTTAGAAATATTTATGTTAGTTTAAAATAGTAACTAGCATTTGCCAAATGAACTCTTTTGTCACTCTTCAGTATAGAAATGGGTTTATGTGCTAAAGGTGAAAACAATATCCATTGAATAAAATGCACCTTAAGAAGTATTATAATCTTAGGTTTTAAGTCAAAGTCTTTACATTTCAAACCTTTTTAATTTGCTCTAAGCCTTAAATTAGATAAAATAAAAGTGAGAGTGCAATTTGCTCTCTCACTTTTATTTTATCAGTAATACTACCTAAGTGGAAGCTCCTGAATAGTATCAAGAAGATATCTTTGTAATATAACACAATCTGTAGAATCTATTACTCCATCTGAATTTAAATCAGCTACAGCAAGTTTATTATCTACAGGTATATCAGATATATCTAATATATATCTGCTTAATAAAACATAGTCTGTAGAGTCAATTATACCATCTCCATTTATATCTCCAACCAACACTGATGAATCATCATCTTCATCATCATCTATGCTTTTCTCAGTAAAAACAGGTGATATAGTCATATTATTTTGAGGATTAAATGTTATTGTTTCAGATTCCTGATTAACTCCACTTACTCCTTCCCATCTTTCAAACTCATAGCCTTCCTCTGGTACTGCTGTAACAGTTATAGGAACACCATCAAAGTAAACTCCACTCCAGCTACTTGAATCGTAAACTCCTGGAGTGCTTTCATTTATGTCAATTGAATTTACCCTTACAAAACCTCTTGATCTGTCAGTGCTAACATTTATAGTTGCCTCTCCATTAACATCGTTTCCAAAGTTGTGTTGTACATGTTGTCTCACATGTGGCACACGATTGTCAGCAAAGTTTCTAAGTATACTTATTTCCTCATTCCAGTTTTGAATTATATGGTTCCATCTAGCATTATGTTCATCTATTGCATAAGAAATATTTCCACTTAATTCATCAATAACATTATTAGCTCTCTCAGGAGTGAAGGCAGTATTTAAGTGGTCAGAAAGACGATTTATAAAGTCAAATCTAAATTCTTGATTGTGAAGCAAGTTATCAAATAAAGCAGCTGAATCAGGCCATGTAGCTGATGAATGACCAAATCCTCCATCAGTAGAAGTAGCGTGACGTATCATATCAGTATCTACGTCTCCACCATATGAAAGATCAAAACCAAAATCAGTATCTTTTATAGCAAATCTCCATCTACCGTCTAATGCATAAGGTGCATCAGGTTCATAGGAACCACTTTCAGTATTATATCTCCATATAACTTTGTTGTTTCCATGCCAGTCTGTGTTTGATAAGTAAATCTGAGAAGTATAATGATCTAAAAATGTCTCTATATCAATTCTTTCCTTTATTGTTTCATAAGGCTCAGATCTACTCATATCATTTCTTTCAACATAGCGTATAACGTTATTTACGTAGTCATCTAAATCAGCCTGACTTCCTGAATCTATTTCAAACTCTTGAGTTGGTTTTACATCAAGCATAGCAACTCTATCGTTGTCGATATCAGGAAAATGTGATTGAACATATCTGTGGCAAAAACGCTCTCTTATGTTAGCTATTCCCCAGAATTCCCCATTAATAAACACTACAGACTGTCTTAGTCCCTGAAGGTCATGTGACATATGCATCATAAGAGTTTGCATCAGACCATCTCTTATCATTGACTCCTTCCAGTCATTCCCTGAATTCCTAAGTATAAGTCTTTTATGACGATCCATTTGTTCCCCAGTGCCTGTTTGTTCATATCCGGGGAAAAACTCGTACTCAAACCAGTGCTGATCATCATAATCTCTTCTAGCGTATAAACGAAGAGTTTTTTGCTGGAAGTTCCTTGTATGTCCGCCATGTACTCTTGCACCAGCATTTTGAGCCAAACCAAGTGTGCCATCTTCTTCGAAGAGCTCTACATGTACTGGTCTTTCCCATTCTATACCTCTGCTTTCAACATTATGTCCCATAAATATACCTGTTTCCTCATGAAAAAAACTATCAGCATCAGTGGTTACAGAAATTACTGGAAGTCTATATCTGCTGCTCATATTTGGATCAACAAAATATGTATGTGTAATTATATCACTTGTTGTTCCATCTGATGCAACTGCAACTGCCCTTACAGGTGTACTTTTAAATACAAGTCCATCTGGTTCTCTCCATGCATCAGGATTAAAACCTCCGCCACCGAAGCCCCAGTCTCCTCCGCCACCATCATAACCTGGTGGTTGATATTCTATCATTGAAAATACATTTGGATCTTGTGATCTATCTGTTATTTGTATACCATTGCTATACTCATTAGTACTTGAAGAACCTGGTGATGGTTCAGAACCATCTGTTGTATAATAAATGGTATAGTTTAAGTTGTTTGGAGCAACCATAGATGCTATTTCTAAAGTAAATGGACTTGAATAAAAGCCCCCCTCGTGAGAAAATACAGGATTCATAATTTCTGTCTGACCATAAACTTTCACATCAAACATATACCCCATCATAGAAAATAAAAGCATAGCAGAAATCACTAAACCTGAAACTATTTTTTTCATCATAAAACCTCCCAATAAAAGTTTAAAAAGTATTTAAAAAAATTATAATATTATGATTTTTTTGATTTAATTTGTCGGTGTGAACAATATTAAAATTTATTTATACCATATATAATAAGTAGTTGCTACTTTTTACATATAAAACAATTTTCATACATTATAAGACTTTAGTTCAACATTTTAGTTTTATACCCCTCCCTTTGTAAAGTTTTATATTTTATAAAAAGTCTTAATCAATCATAAATCAACTCCTTCTATAGTATGTACGTTTAGGTCTTAGGATATGGCAACAATATAATTAAGCTATATAAATATACTTAGTATTGCCATAAAAACTCCCAGTATCATAGCCTTCGAAAAAAATAAAAATTTTTAGTCATATAATAGAATGTTTTATCGAAAAGTATTAACTAACATTTACTAAATGAACTTCTTTTCAATCTTCAGTATAAGAATTTTTAAAAAGAACTTAGTTTTTATAAATTACCCTAGGCTATTTTAGGTGTATCGTGATATAATAATATACAAAGACCACTTATATAGCAAATTTATTTATGTTAAATTTGAATTTCTTAAAACAATCATATTAAATTTAAATTTCATTTTTTGAAATAATATAATGTTTAAGTACTAAAATTTCGATATATAATATTATTCATAGGGTATTAACAATATATAAATATATACGCAGGGGGTTTAAAATGGAAAAAGCATATAAGAAAAGATCAAAAGTTATAGTACCAGTGTTTGCAGCTAATTCATCTTCAAGTTTTACCCGATTAAACGATGTAATTAAGATTCTTTTGACAGTATTTCCTAAAGAGGTTTTTAAAGAAATTGATAAATCAGAGGTGGTTTTACAAAATAAAAATTTCGATTCACACCTTCGAATGGTCTCTTTGAAAACTGCGTTAAATTTTTTAACAAAAAGGGATTATGCAGGCAATCTTGAGGACTTGGCATATATTTTACATTTTTTAAAAGATATTGGCGTAACGGATGTTGCAGAACTTCCATTTACTCAAAAACATCAGAGTACCGCAAGCCCTTTTTCTTCATCGTCATTTGGATTAGAGCTTGATTATCTGGTTTTAGAACTAGTTCCTGAAGTTCAAGAGGATGATGAACTTTTGTCTATGATTCCTAAAAGACCTGTTTCTTATGAAAAGGATTTGAGCTGTGACTTTGAAATACATCGCGAAGCACGAAAAGCAATTCTTTCTAGAGCATCTAGAAAATTTATGAATAAAATCCTTTCTGATTCTCAATCTGAAAGGATTAAAGCCTATAAAAAATATGTTAGTAAGTACGACGAAAAATTAGAAAGAAATGCTATTTTCACGATTGTTCAATCTAAAGTTTTAAATACTTATATGGATTCCGAACCTGATTTCAGGACATGGCCTAAAAAATACCAAAGCCCACATAGTGAAGATGTTAAAAGATTGGCATTACTTTATGCTGAAGAAATCGATGCTTACAAATACAGTCAATTCTGTATACATGAACAGCAGCTATTGATAAAAAAATTGTACAATGAGCTTGGACTAAAACGAGAAGTTAATATTGCTTTTGGAATTGACCCATCTGCTAGTGGAGATGTTTGGGCACTTCAAGGAAAAGCTTTTAATATTGAATATGAACTTGGAACAGACAATGGTCAGAATTGGCGTATTCCACCTTATAATACAAAAAGTAAAGCTTATTATGAGTTGATGAATGAGCGAATTAAGTACCTTTCTCAATATATTGATATTTTATTTTTAGATCATATGTGTGGTTATGCAACCCAGTATATTATGAAAAAAGGTGTTGCTGATGATCCTGGAAGATATGAAATTGATCCTTCCAACAGAGCAAAAAAAATTAAAAATGTCAAAAAAATTATTGAAATTGCTCTAAAACATGGACTTGAAGTAGGAGGAGAAACTCTTGGAGATGCACCACGCCAAAGTGCTGTTGAGGAAGCTATAAGAAAAATGAAAAAATCAGGGCATCCAATTCCAGAAATGTATGTAGCTCCCCATAAAAGTATAGGTGGTCAGTATGATAATCACCAAAAGCTGCCTCAAAATACAGAGTTGTTTTTATCTACCCATGACCTTCCCACTATTATTCAAATACTTTGTGGAAAGAGAGGCGATATTGATTTAAATGATTTTAGATATCCAGAGCACAAGATAGCCAATTTTTTAAGTCAGCAGTTTGGAATTCTCACAACACCGAACCAAACCCCACTAAATCCTGAGGACATTACTTCTCAAATGGGCATTGCCATGATGGAAATTTTCATGACATCTTCTGCTCAAACTGTAACTATTCCAATTCAGGATATTTTTGCTCTATTATTTCCACAAGAGGTAGGAATAAAAGAGTATTTTAATATTAATATTGCTGGTACTTCATGTGGGATTGAAAATGAAAATAAAAACTTTAGTAGAATTTTACCTCCTGTTCAAAAATTTGAACCATTTAAAGAACAGCTCCGAAATATTTTTAACAGAGAGCAGCAACCATTTGATTATCCGGAAAGATTAGTTGAACATGGTATGTTTTTCACATGGATTGCATATATAACACCTGGGAGAAAACTCATATATCAAAATCCTAAAAACAAACAATGGCAATTGTTTAAACATAGGGAAAATGGTGTTCCCGTTTTAGAAATGGTTATTTCAAACCTTACTGATAAAAAACAAATTGGTACTGTTGAGTTACCAAAAGAGTTTAGGAAAGTGATAAAATCAAAAAAGAGGTATAAACTTTTAGATATTGCACATTCAGGCCTTGGTGAAAAATCTTATTATAGAATCGGGAAAGAAATGTTAGAACATATTTATATTGAGCTTTTAAAAGAAACAGACCATCATTTTATAGTATATGAATTGTCCTAGTGTACAGTGAGTTGATTTTGCTAGGTCTAAAAATATAATCTTCAGATGGAGTTTCTATTTCATCATCTGAAGATTATGTAGCAGTTTTACTTTTGCTGATAGCTACTCAATAGTTATACTTCGCAAAAACTCTCCTATAAATTTCCAATACTCTTCTCTTCCACTAACTGAATTATGACCCTCACCGTCTATTTCCTTTATATTTACAGTTCCTCCCCACTTTTTTGCAAGCTTTCTTGAATGGCGAGGTGGTATTATCTGATCCTCTGATGCAATAATAATACCTAGAGGTTCTGCTATTTTAGGTGCTCGTTCTATTGAATTAAACTTATGCCTTGCAATCAGGCTTATTGGAAACATGGGAAATTGTTCCTTACCAACACTAACTAAACTATCAAATGGTGAAATAAGTATAACCCCATTTACATCTCTTTTATCAGCCAAATATGTAGCAACACCTGTTCCAATACTTCTTCCAATCACTACTATTTTTGAGTATTTAACATTTTGTCTGTTTAAAAAGTAATCATATATTTCAAGTGCATCACTATAGAAATTTTTTTCACTAGGTTTACCTTCACTTAATCCATAGCCTCTATAGTTCATAAGAGCCACTGACCAATCTTCATATCTTTGAACCTTATCAGTCATATAAGAGATTTCTTCTGCATTACCTCCAAAATATATAAGCAGCTTAGGCTTTTCAATGTCTATATTATTTACAAACCATCCATGAAGATTTGTACCATCTTTAGCCTTATAATTTATTTCTTCAACATTTTCGTTTATTCTATTTGTATAGTTTATTGTTTCTTCTGTTATGCCCTGGGGCATAAATATTAATTTATCCTGAAATATATAAAGTGCAATACAACCTATAATTAGACCAATTAGTACGCTTGTCGATATTCTTAGAATAGACATTGATAATTTTCTGATTTTTTTGTTTTTATTGATAACAGTATTTTCGCTCTTCATTTTTCACCTCTAAAGCTATGGTAAAAACTTTATTATAAATATCTATTATTCACAGTTCATCAACTATATCTAAAACGTACCTGCTTAACAAAACATAATCGTTGGTATCTATTACTCCATCTCTATTTACATCTGCTGCATTTATACCATCAGGATTAGGGAATTCGCTGATGATTTCTAACAAGTATCTTCCTAACAGCACACAATCAGTAGAATCAACTAAATTATCACCATTTAAATCTCCGTATAATATATCCTGATTTAAATATCTTTCTTTTGCAGGGTTTGTTCCATTTAACATATCTCCACCTAATGAAGGCCAATCCATGGATTTATAAAAAGAAGGTTTTGTTTCATGATAATATGACTTGGGTATGGTCTGTTCATCAATATTTTCATCCCACACAATCGAGCCGTTAATATAATTTCCATGTCTTAAAAGTGTAGATGGGTCTATGGTATGTGGAAAACGCCTGTCAGTGTCCCACAATATATCATCATTTAGAAGTTCATTTCCAATAAAGTTTTGATAATTTGAAGAGTCCTCTACCCTAATGGTTTCGGTCTCTACTCTGTTTCGCAAAAATGTATTTCCAGGTCCTGAAGGTCCCCAGAAATCTGACACAGTTATCTTCTGAACTATATTACCTTCAAAGAGATTTGCATAGGGGTAATGTCCATGAAGTGAAATATCTGCTGGTATCCAATTCCCTCCCCCGCTTTGATAAGGCTCAATTGAATAGTTATATCCAAATACATTTCCGTTTGCCCCAAGCTGAACCATCATAGAATGTCTTAAATGCTTAAAAATGTTGTTTTCTATAAGACAATTTGTTGTATGAAAACCAAGTTGAACTCCATAACCATATCCTCCCGATCCCCAATAAGTTGCATCGTCAAAAAAACTATCCCTAATTTCAATGCGATATCCTGTATTTACATAAACATGACATTTTCTTGCCAGCATACTATGAACATTCCTTATCCAGCAATTAGCGGCATTTTTAAAGTAAAATATGCTTGTACTGCTTCTATCAACACGTTCCACCGAAAAGTCCTCAAATCCAACATATTCTGCAAACCCTTGGGTTCTTATTACTGGGTTTAAATGTTTACTATAATTGTGTCTTAATGGTTCATCTATTATTACTGTATTTTCTTCAACCGAAACCACCTTTGCAATCTGTCCAACTGCTTCACTTGCCCATCCTGTATTCCAGTCGGTTAGAGTGTACATAACATCTGAATTGTTATCTTCCTGTATTTCTACATATTGTCCTTTCTCAAAAAGCTCTGGGTTTTCAACCTCTAAATGGTTAGAGCCCTTTGTATGTCCTTTGGTAATGTTTGTCCACGTTCCTCTTCTGTAAGTTATTATTTCAAAAGCATTTTGGCTGTGGTCAATTAAAAGCTGAGTTCTGTTTGGTCCTTCACCTCGAAGAACAACAGGTTTGCTAAAAGAAAGTTTTGACTTTATAAGATATTTTCCTTCTGGAATAAAAATTGCTCCTCCATCAGACACTGATGAAATAGCAGCATTAAAAGCCTCATAATCATCTGTAATACCGTCACCCTTAGCTCCAAAGTCCAATACGTTTACTGTATTTGGTATATCAGGTATACCACCTTCTATTCCAGCATTCCATATATATTGATCTACTTCATTCATGCCCACCACCAAGTTTGTTCCAGTTAGTAAAAAACTAATTAATAGAATAAATAAACACTTCTTCATATTTAATACCTCCTTCAATACTTCTTAATAATATTATATTATATATAGACTCAAGTTACAATCAAGACTAGACGAGAAAGTGTATATAGTGCATGTGAAGAACAATAGGATTTTTTAATTTATATATACAGTGGTTCCTTGTGGCACATAGCTGTAAAACCATTCACTATCTTCTAAAGAGAGCCTAATGCACCCTGCTGATGCTCTCTTTCCCAGTGTGTCATCAATGATGTTTTGATTCATGTCCATTGTTATAGAATGAAAGAGGTACTCCCCATGGAATCTTACCCAGTGTTTTGCTCCACCACCAAGGCGATGAGAGTAAAACCATGTACCTCTTTCTTGTATTTTGTATAATCCCCTTACAGTAGGTGATTCATTTTTTCCTGTTGAGCAAAGCATAGTTTTTTTTAGGTTCCAATTTCCTTCAGAACCTAGAAAAACATGAGTTAACTGTCTTTCTATATCTACCCATACAAGGTAGTAACTATTACTTGAAAACTCACTATGGTTTACAAAAAACTCTATTTCCTCTTTCGTCATTTCATGAGTATTTATTTCTGAATCTTTTGGTATATCTAAGAAATTACCCCTTACCCATCCTGTTTTATCTTCTGATTTAACTTTATACCATTCTGTACTAAAATCTTTTAAGATTTCTACCACTTTTCCTTTTGGAAATGTTCCAAGCAATATATTTCCACGATATTGGTAATAGTTAGCGTCTTCAATAACTTCTGCATTTACTTTAGACGTATTAACTAAAGATAATATTCTTTCTTCTTCATTATATGTATTAGTTATTAGTTCATCTTGTATGGTGTCTATTTGTTCTTCATATATACTTGATACATATAAATTATAATTTTTGTTTGCATTTGCAGCTTCTAATATTTTATCTGTAGAAATAATCATACTTATGTGATTTTTACCCAATCCCTTGACGAGTCCATAATTGTATAAAATTTTAGTAAATTCCCATGAAGACACTTTAACTTCATCAATGGATTTAAATATATCCATATAATTGGTATCAGATTTCTTTAGCCCGTGTGCCTCAACATTTAAAACAAACAATTGAGATATAATTAAAAAACATATAAAACTATTTTTCAATACTGTCTTCACAACAAGTCCCCCACTATAATTATTTTACATATAATTCTATACTATTTTTTATTTTTTTACAATCAATTTATATATAATTTTATATTTTTTATTTATTGTCAATTGTTTTACATCTGCCCTTTTCTCTTTTTTTAGATTTTAAAGATAATTGTTTTCTTTTAATTCTATAATTGCATTCTTTACAGCAAATTTTATAATAAAATATAATATTATAGCTGGGATAGCAAGATATATTGGAATTAATAATAAAGAAAGAAGATTAAGCATTTTTATCACTCCTTTTAAAGTTAATATTTAAGCTACATTTTATCATAATTTTTAATTTTTGTGTTAATTTAAATAATTATATTTTCATGTGCCATAACAGCAAAGCTACTTACCCATAAACCTGTTGTCGATTCTATGGAACAGTAGCAAAAAAATGCCAACAGAGCTTGTTTTAATCCTGGTAGTTTTAAAAGTTCTTTTTTTTGAAAATTTATATTGATATTATGATAAAAGTATACAATAAAATCAAGTGATTTCAAAGATATTGATTTTATTACATTGTTTAATTAAAAAAAGTGGTATAATTTAATATAGATTAATATTTTTGTTGGGGGAGTGAAATATATTCTAAAAAAAATGTGTGTAATGCTGTTAACTGTGTCAATGATTTTGTCAAATATGTCTGTTTTGGGCTTTGGAATGTCTGGACAATCTCAATCACTAGAGAATATTTACCAAAGAAAGATTACAATTGGGGACTTGAATTTTGATGGTACAATCAATTCATCTGACTATGCAATGTTATGTAGAATTGTACTAAATGACGAAACAATTAAGAAATCAGATGCTAAACGATTTATAGCTACAGATATAAATGGAGATGATTATTTTGATTCATTAGATATTACTTTGATGCGTCGTTATATACTTGGTATAATTGATGATTTTCCTGTTGATAATGTTAAATATCTGCTGGGAGATTTAACAGGCAATGGAAATCTATACAGATGAAGATATAAAAATTCTTAAAGATATCATAGAAGAAGGAACAGAGGACATTCCTAAACTGCTTAGACTTGTTGCTGATATCAATGAAGATGGAGTAATTGATGAAGATGATTTAATTTTACTTAAGGAAATTGTTAGCATAGATCTTATAATCGAAAAGGAAAATTGGTACACAGAGGGAGTTAGAGGTGAAGACCTTGAAATTGAAAGTGTGGCAAAACTTTTCCTTTGGCATCTGTTCGTATTGCAAAGGCATAAATATAGTTTTTACCCTCAGACTTAACAGAAAAGCTAAAACCTCGTATGGATTTACCTTTTTCATAGTCTTCTGAATGTGAACTTAACATAGCGGCAGGATTACTAATTATTTTTAACATCCCTTTCTTTTCAACCAAGCTTATGTTGATTGCACCCATAGTGTCTTTTGCATATTTGTCTGCACCTGTTTTTCTAAGGAGTCGATCGTACACAACAAGTTCATCTTTTTCAGGCATAAAGTCAAATACTAATTCTATAGAATCACCTAAATCCACGTACGGTAATTCTTCAATATTTTTGTTTTTGACCAGTTCCACAAAATTCGTAAGGTTAGCAGCACTTGCAGATTCTTCGGATTGTGCACCAATAACTGAAATTGGCTGTCCGTTTATTGAAACGTCCACTTTTGGAGGTTCCGAATTAGCTTGGTTACTCATTGTACATCCAGAAATAGTAAGTACCCCACAAAATAACAAACATAAGAACACTCTTCTCTTCATGGTGAATCCTCCCAGTATAATTTTATCTAATAATTTCATAACACTAAAATATAGGTGTTATTATTCGCACCAATACATGTCAAAATTTTACCATTTTTTATAATATATTTTATCAAACTTTTCCTGTACTTGCAAGAAAAACGACATCTGTGTAAAACTTTCTTTATTTTACTGCAAAACCGATAATTCAAAATTAGGTTCAGTAGATATATCTTTAAACTTCCTCCGGCTCCATATTTTCATCAAACAAGTCTTGTATAAAATTGTAATCTATACTTTCTGAGCTATCTCGATAAAAAAATGGGTCTTTTCGTATAGTATCATTTGAGTTTATTATTAATTCCCTATACACACTACCGTCAATTTTATAGATGGTTGTTCTATACGAATATCCCATATACCCTATAGAAATCTTTTCTTTTTTCAACCTCACCATATTAAGATTTTTGATAATATGCTCAATATCTGTAGTATTTGTTACTGTAATTGAATTGCCTGTATTACCGTCAAAAATTTTTATCATAGATACCTCTGAAGGTTCAATGTCAATGATTGAACTTGGTGTGTTCCACCAAATCAAACTTCCAATAATAATTATTATTAATATTATGAAAACCCTAACAATTTTTTCTTCTTCATTTATATTCACCTCCAATAAAGATACAATCATATCATGTTTGTTCTATAAGAGCCTTTAATTAAATACCTTAGTTGCTTCAATAAATCTTTTCATTTTCAAATTTATAAATATCTTATAAAATCACAAGCAATTCTATTTATATACCTTATCTATTTTATTAATATCAATATGCTCTAGACTATTTCCCCCTGCAACTCCAAGAATCATAGGGGTTAAAATATCGTAGCATTTCAACTGTTCACACATTATTTTATTTAAAGTTTGCAACTGGTATACTGAATCCAAATTCAGGTGTTTTTCTCCTTTCAAAACACACCATATCTATATCTAAATTTTTAGTTTTTAAAGCATTTGCAACTTCTTCCTAACTTAAATTGTGATTTCTATTCTATTACCATCTGGGTCACTTATAATACTTTCAAAATAACCATCACCCGTAGTTCTAGGTTCACTTAATATTCCATATCCATCTTCTCGTAATCGTTCTGTTAATGATATCACTTTTGATTTACTCCCTACTGATACAGCTAAATGAGCTAACCCAATATAATTCTTACCTTCACTTTCACAACTCTCTAAAACAGTTGGATTTTGCATTATTTCTATACGACATCCTTCGGAAAAGGATAAAAAATATGATTCAAACTTAGTACATTTATTGGTGTACTTTTGGTTTAGCACCGAAATACGTAACATAAAATTCCTTAAGTTCTTCTAAATTATTCGTCCATATAGCTATATGTTCAAGTTTCATATAATACTCCTTAAAAATATTATTATTATGTAAGGCTAATAATGATTATAAACACAGTTGGTTATTAATCATATATTGTATTAACACAGTTTTATCAAATTCTCATCTTAGTTCACCACAAAAAACCGTTTTTGCCTGACCGCCTAAAAAAACTCTATTTTTATCAATTTTAATTCTTAATATTCCACTTCTTTTTGATGCTTGATAGGCCTTCATTTGAGTTTTACCTAATTTCCTTTTCCAGTATGGTGCCAAACAACAGTGAGCTGATCCTGTAACTGGATCCTCGTTGACCCCATAAGCAGGAGCAAAAAATCTTGATACAAAATCAAATTTATTACTATCAGATACACTTGTAACAATGATTCCTCTTGTGTCAAGTTTTTTCAGCGCCTCATTATCAGGTCTTAAATTTCTTAGAACATCTTCATTTTCTACTTCAACTATGTAGTCCATTTTATTTTTACCTGTATATTTAGGTACTACTTTTAGACCCTCAATAATTTCATTTGGTGTAGTTACTTGCTCATCTTCTTCAATTGGAAAATCCAACTCTATCAAATCTCCTATTTTATTTGCCTTTAATACTCCACTCTTTGTATAGAAGACTGCTTCTTCTAGTAATTGAAGTTCACCAGTTTCCCACAATATGTGTGCAGATGCAAGTGTAGCATGACCACACAAATCAACTTCTTTTTCTGGAGTAAACCACCTTAAATCAAAGCCGTCAAGTTTCCTTTTAATAAAAGCTGTTTCAGATAAATTCATTTCACTTGCCATATTTTGCATCCAACTATCATTTTCATTAGTTATATAATAACATACACCTGCTGGATTTCCTTTAAATCTTTCATTTGTAAACGCGTCAACTTGAAATATTTTCATTTAAGTCCTCCTAGTATCATTCTTTATCTTATTTTAAGACTCCACCTATAAGGTGGAGTTCCTCTTATAAATCCTTCACACTCAAAAAAACCTTAGACTTACTTTTTAAAAACTTTTATACTATCCCATGATTTTGCATCATTATATGTATTTTCACCCTTACCTTTATAAGCTATCTATACTATTTATAGTAAAAATACTTCCCTTCAATTCTAACTACTGCCCCACCTCCAAATAATACTCTTTCAAATCTATTATTATCTTTATACGTTTTAAGTTTAACAATAGTATATCTTTCTTTTTCACCACATTGTTCAATTGATATGATTTTTCCATCCCAATTTTTATGCTTTAACAAGTAATAACCAAAGGCTGAATTTCCTGATCCAGTAGCTGGATCCTCCAAATATCCAAATGTAGGTGCAAACACTCTAGTTCTATAAGCGTTTTTTAAATTCGCAACTTCTGCACAAAACACTTCAATAATATCAATTTTATTTTTAACACAGAATTCTTTTAACTCTTCTAGTTTTGGTTTTAAATTTAATATTGTCCCTAAAGATTTTATTGATACAATAAGAGTTTCTAAACCAGCATTTACAATCTCCGGTTCATTATCTATGTCTGAAATTTTAGTTTTTAAAGCATTTGCAACTTCTTCTTTAGATACTTTTTTTGAATTAAATTCTGGTATAGGTGACATTATAAAAACCGCATCTTCATCTTCAATCCTATTTTGAACAACCAAGTTTCCCTTGTTTGTAACAATATTAACTTCAGATTTCTTAATTAACTCATTGTCGTTTTTTATAATATCATACATAATTGCAATAGTTGCATGTCCACAAAATTCTACTTCCTTTTCAGATGAAAAATACCTCAATTTATATGTACTCTTATCAACTTGAAAAACATATCCTACCTCATTTACATATCCTTTTAACTCTTGTGCTATTTTTAGCATTTCCTTATCAGTAATGTCATTAATTGAATCTAATTTTATATACCCTGCTGGATTTCCATCGGAATTTCTTGTAGCAAATGCATCAATCTTTTTGAAATTAAATATTTTCATAGCCTTCTCCTTCTCAATCTAGTCTTTTTCTTGCATACTATCTTAGGTAATAGAAAAATCCAAGCTTGCTCACAACTTATTTTCTATCTTAAGTTGAACGGTTAAGTTAATGTCAACTCTATATATCAATATACTCTAGACCATTTCTCCCTGTAATTCCAAGAATTGTATGGGTTAAAAGATTCTAGTATTTTAACTGCTCACACATTATTTTATTTAAAGTTTGACCTATATAGTTCTCCGTGTGTACTTCGCCTAACTGTTTCCAGTTTCGATGCAACACTTGATATGGATGGTTTACTAAACCTTCTCCAACACGGAAATTCATTATGTCAAAAGTAATAGCCTTTGCCTAGCGTACTAACGTCTCTGCAATTCTCGATGTGATCCACCTCTGAAAATATTTCCGACTATCTCAATAACAGCTCGTCGCGAATTCCTTCAAAGCTCTGTCAAAGCAAGGGGCATAATGGAGATTGACATGTTATAGGATGTCATTTTCATGTATATTAAATACTTTTACAGTAATTTATTTAGATTATCTTAAGTATTTCAACTCCCTACTTTCGAAAGCTGGCATTGTACCCTCAAGTATTCGAACAATTTCCTTATTAATGTTAGGATTTTCAATTGATCCTGAAATGCATTTAAATTTATGATTGTGCTTTTTATCAATGTCAACATAAATAATTTGCTCAGCATCTGCTACTACAGCCAAATTCGGATTATGTGTCACCATAATAGTCTGTCTTTTGGACTTAGCTTTTTTAATAAATGGAACTAGAATATTAAATATACTTTGATTATCAAGATTATCTTCAGGCTGATCAATGATTAAAGGCATTTTACTTCTGTCTAATAGTAAATAGAATACTAGGAGTAGCGCTCCTTTTTCACCTGGCGAGATTTCATTGAGGGACTTAGTGTCTAATTTTAATGAATAACTCGGTACAATATAGTCTAAAGTATATAAAAAGTTATAGAATTTATTGTGCTTACCTTTAAGAATTTGACTTGATATATCTCTCTTAACTAAATTTTGATTTTCGCGTTTATCTATTTCTAAGTGTTCAACTATAGATTCAAGATTGCACTTTATATCATCAAAATCTTTAATGTCTATATTAAAAATGTCTGTTAATATTTCTTTGTTATTTCCTCTAAAACTTCCTTTTTTCGAACCATCTATATAATCAAAAAAGTCAATGAAAAAACTTTCTTTAATTTTATACCCTGCATCTAAGCTTATTTTGAACTCATTTAAATTATCATTATTTCCTTCAATGAATTTGTCAATAGCCACCTTTATTTTGTTATAAATCTCAATAATATTTTCCTTTTGCATAAAGATTTTTTCGCACTTGCTTAAACGATTAAGTCGTTCTTTGTCAATGTCCATTTGTAGTCCATTTTCAATATAGTCAATCTCATTCTCAAGGTATTTGATTGTATTAGTAGAATCTTTAGATCCTATAACTTCTTTCTTTTTAATCTCCCAATTTTTTAATTCTACTAAGTACTGTTGATACAATCGGTTTGGCTCAGCAAGTTTTTGAGAGATTTCTTTAACTCGTTTTTCTAATAATAGTTTTTTGAAATATAAACTATTTTCATATAGTTCTTCTTGTTGATTTAAATCTGCTGATTCTACTTTAATTAATAGGGGTTCAATTTCAAGAAGTCTATTCTCAATCAAAGCAATTGTATGATCTAAATCCATTCTATTTAACTTAAAGTTCACTACATTTGTAATTTCTATGCCTAAGTTAGAAAACTGCTCCTGATTATTTTTAACAAAATTCTCAACGTATTGTTCCAAACTTGTTAACTTATCTTCAGCAGATACAACTTCTAATTTCTCCTTAACTAAACCTGTTTTTTCTTTAGTAATATTCTCAATATCATTAATAACTTTAGACAACTCTTTATTAAGCTCATCTAATTTGCTATTATTCTCTTCATCTTTTGAGCTTACAGATGGAGGAAGCACATTACTTGGCTTTTTAATAGAATTTAATATTGCATTTTGCTCCTTCAATTTACTTTTTAAAGATTCCAAGTAATCACTTTCAGCTTTCTTTTCAAGCTCTATTATTTTGGTATTAATACTATTAATTTCAATAGATAATTTTGAGATGTTATCATTAATTGTGGCGGTTTTCTTATTCATTAAGTCATCAAAATCTATATAAATATCTCCTTCATTTATGTGTGAGAAAATAACATTATTTATTTCTTTTTCAAAACTTTCATCCAAGTTATTTGTGATCTTCTCAAAAAAACTCTGAGGAATATATTTAACAAGTTCAACACTATTATTGTCAACATCATCATTCAGACCTTTGGTTATTTCTGGTAGATTCTTTCTCGTTAAACATGCAGTAAAATTTTTGGCTTTTTTTCCCTTTTCTTTTCTGAATTTATTGTTATTTAGGAAATTGAAAAACTGATGGTTTTTGCTATTACCAAGTAGACCAATTATATCAGCTACAGCACTTTTGCCTTTTCCTTTATTCCCAATAATAGCTACAAGTTCTTTATTAAGTGGTATAATTATATCTTTAAACCAAATGCCATCTTTCCCATCGTACTCCTTAATATTATTAATAGATATTTTCTCGATAAAGCACTCTGGTTCTCGCCTCAATCTATCGAACAGAGGTGGCTCAACACCAATATATACTCTATGTTCTGGTTCGTACAAAACCTGTTTCAATCCATTAAAGTTTGTATCAGCTTTAATCCAAGTAAATCTGTCTTTATCAGGTTTACAAATTTTATCTAATGAATGCGCATCTGAACCATGTATGCATGCTTTCAAATTTCCGCATTCTTTTATTACCAGTTCTTTTGATGTTTTATTACCTACAAAAAATTCACGATCATTTGGATTTCCTGAAAAAATCATGTCTGCCTTAAAATATATATTCCTTCTTCCCGCTTGCATACCATTCTGTTGTTGCAATCCAGATACACCATCTTGATTACTATTAGCAACAACTGTTATAGCATTATTTCTAAGTAAATCATTTTTTCCCAATATCTCATTTATGCTATCTACATTAACCTTGAATTGAGTTATTCCTTCAACATATGCCGTTCTTTTATCTAGTTTTTCATTATTCGTGAAATCTCTGCCTAGTCTAACGAGTTCTGATTTTAAACATGAATATTTGTTACCACCCATTCCAAACTCAAGTTTTGAGAAAAATAATGAATCAATATTTTTTATAATGTCAGGAGAAAAGATTACGTGATAGTTAATTGCTTTTGCTTTACATGTCGCTGGCATAAGTCTTAATTCAACATTCGGTAATAGTAGTTCAATGTTCTGAAGTCTACCCTTATTTTTATATTCCATCATCTTTAAATAACCATCAATTGAGAAGTAATCAGTGATTCCTAAAACTTTGATATCTTCTAATTTCTCAATTTCATCTATGTAATTTTTCCATTTCTCATCAAGATTTTTACCTTTAAATTGATTATTCAAAGCAGTTTCAGGAGAGTGAATATGCAAGTCCCACTTTCGCCATTCTGAACCTTTTAAACTCATAGTTAATTCCTTCCTTCCTTTCAACAATGTTTATAATTGCTAATTATCTAAATAAATTATGTAATCAAGCTAACTAATGAAATTTATATCTCATAACGTCGTCAGTCACGACTGCTTTGAGCCTTAGTACGACTGCTCTTGGCAAAAAGCTGTGGTACAAAATTACTTCTTTGGCTTTTCTCTTCGCACCCTTGCGTGACTGGGTTTATTTGGCAAGATTAATTGTCCCGTTATTCAGAGGATCACAGGACGTGCGACCCTTTCTAAAAAACGAAGTAACGCCTTTCTTTTACACTACAACTCCAAAATAGATATTATATCTCTCTTAATCCTTTTAAAGCATTCATTTCTAAAATCTGATACAAGACTGCTTTCTGTTAAACATTTTGATAGTATCCTTATATACTACTTACATAATTTCATAAATTAAAACGCACTTCTTTTCCTCTTATATCAAATTACGTATATATAATTCTATTTTAAATAACTGCTCTCCATGGAATATCTTCATATTTCACGCCATCACATCTAATACCTCTTATTTTCTCTTTATTTTCTAAATCTTCTAGTACATTATATATATCCAGTATTTCTATTCCATATTTATCAACATCATATTCTTTGTTCAGTATTTTATATATTTCATGTGTACTAATGCCTTTATTATTATTGTTTCGTATTAGCTTAAAAACCAGTCTTTTATAGTCTATATTACTTTGAATTATAGTCCTAGAATCTTGTTGAATTTCTTTGCTAATTAATTCATTGATTTTTTTTAGATATTCGTTTCTTCTTTTTTCCCAAATATTTATATTTAATGGAGCAATGCCTAATATTTTTTCTATTTCATTTTTAAGTTCATTAATATCTTCATTGACATTGATTTCTAATCCCTGTTTTCCAACTATTACTCCTTCAATATCTTTAAATTTAAATGGTGGAACTATAATAGGAATATGTTTATTTGTCTTAACCCAAGCGGCTCCCATTTCACACAAACATATTTTACTATGATAAAACCTTTCTGAAAGAACAAATAATACCAGAGAATTTTCATTAAGTGTATTTTTTATATATTCTAAAAAATCTTCTCCTAAAGGTACGCCATATCCCTTAACTGACGAACAAAATATAATATCATCATTTACTTTCATATCTGTAAGTAGCCTTACCAAACACTCAGCATAATCTTTGTCAATGGATGAATGACTAATAAATATTCGCTCTATCATTTGATTCTCTCCCTTATTGTTATTTTCAATTTGTAATTTTTCTCTCCCCGTAAAAAACAAATTAACCTCATATCTAAAATTAGATCCTAAATCTTTTTCATCTGACAAAGAACACTTATTATATAGAAATAATTCAACTATTTCCGATTTGATTTTTCTATATATATATCATAATTGTCTCTTGTAGACACTTGAACTTTATAATCTTTTTCATCTATTTGTTTATACCACAACCACGATTTTCCACCTTTTATCCCCCAAGGCAAAAAATTAAGTTTATAATTAAGTGCAATTCTTTCTAATTCTTGTTTCATACAAATACCCCCCTTTTAAAGTATCTATTTTGTCAAACCTTCAAGTTCACCATCTTGAAAACCAAAGCCAAAATATTCGAGTTACAGAGTTTGACATTCCAACACATTCTTTTGAGTTTCCACAAAGTTAAATATAAATTTCAGTTTTACGCCAGCATATCAAACAAAATATAAACTCAGGCTGATAGAAAACCAGCAATATTTGCAACCTCAATCGACCATACTGTTTCAATTAATGTAAATTTTTCTAGTTCCATGTGCATCCGCTCCCTATGTTTTCTAATTAATTGCTTGTTTTTGTACCAACCTAATTTAAATGTAACTATAAAAATTACTGGTACGAGGAGGCAAAGTATTGTGGTCAATTGACCTACCATACCTGCTTTTTCCAACAACCTAGATTTACATCTTTTTCATATAAAATACATAAAGCAATTGTTTGATTTTATTAAAAAATTATAATGTTTCTACAATAGATACTACAACGTATTTCCCTAGCAATACCGACGCGGGACGCATCGGTTAGCAATTAATTTCATCAAATGCCTTCACATTAACGACATCAATGAGCAATATCCGCAGAGCCTTTCTTCTTGGCAGCACTTGTCGCCCGGTGAGACGGTGTATCAGCAACACCCCTTAAGCACGCTCAAAGTGTGAAAATATTGTTAGGTGAAGTTCATTATTCTTACCCACTTTTTAACCTATATGCAATAAATACAGGTTTTTGAATATTATTAAAAGTAGCAAAGAATCTTGAATATGTATTTCCTAGGTTAAATTTAATATAATCTTCATTCCATTTTGTTATTTTTTCAAGTACCTTGTTCCATGACAACTTTGGAGATTTATTTAGAATATTGAGAAGATGAGAATCATCTATTAATTGAACCTCATCAACAAGTGTTCTCGTCTCAATTTCACCATCAATAAATTCATATGTCACTAAAGTTTGATGAGTATTATTTTTAATTATGAACCATTGAATTTGAGCTCCAAAACCTATATCTTTTATTCTTGTAGCAAGAGGACTACCACATATGGCTGAAACATTATTCTTCCCTAACTCATAAGCTTGCTCAAATAGCGATTGTCTAAAAGTAACTTCAATAAAATTTGAATTAGGTGAATCTGTCTTTGGTCTTCTGGCAAATAACGCTACCAATTTTATATCACTTAAATAATTTAATGAAGATAATAAGGTATCATCTCTTTTTCGTTGAAAGAAAAACGGATAATAAAATTCAAATTTATCTTTAAAAGTTTTATATAATTCATGAATTAATAAATACTCCATAGATCTCACATTGGAAAATCCTGTTGTCATTTATTTCCACTCCCAAAAATGAATTTTACCTAACTAAATATTCACAAACTTATGTTCGAAAATACCTATCTATCCCCCAAACCTCATACTACCTTCATCTTAAAAATATAACTTTAAACTCAATATTTTACATAATATATTTTATCAAAATTTACCTATGTATGTCAACCAAATTAAAACATTTATATACAAAATTCTTTATTTTACAACATAAAAAAAGAATACGCTTGAGATATTCTATGTTTTGAAAGTTTTCGATATATTTATAAAGCAACTAAACTCCCAAAAGTATTTTACCTAAAACCAATCTAGTGAGCAAATAAACCTTTTCGTATCTTTTCTATTCTTAAATATTATCACCTTTTTACAATTGTCAATTTATAATAATTTTTTATAAATTAACTTCTTTCGTTTAAATAGATATTTGATTACATATGATATGAATTCACAATTAAGTTTTTCATAACAGCCTGATAATATATCTAGCCTTTTATATTTCATATAGATAAATCGCCTTTTTATTATTTCCCAAAGACAAATCTTATCTCATTCTACTAAACTTTTTCTTTAATTTTAATGAATCATTTAAATGCACAACTTGATGTCTAGTCAGTGGCATAAGTATTAACCCTGCAATATTCTTTTTTCCCCAAAAATCCAATAACCATTTTGAATCCTCGACATCTAAGACTCCATCCTCATCAAAAATACGTTGTAGTCTATCTTTCTGAACTTTTTTTCTCATATCAGTTGGCTCTAGGTTTAGAATAATATTTCGTGTTCTTCTTCCTACCGCCATTCTATAATTTCGCAGTTCTTCCAAATTGATTTTTAGGCTAAAGTCTATTATTTCATTTTTAGTCATTGCATTTCCAGTATCACTTACTTTAATATTAAGTTTAGCAGACCAATCCTTACAATTAAATTCTTGAATTTCATCAGCAATTAAAAGGTTTACTGTCAGATCTTCTATTCTTGTAATATACCAAATATTCCATGCAATAGTTACATCTTTTAGTGTCGGCATTGTAACAAAAGCTTTAATGTCTAAGCCATCCCAAAGTTGATCTTCTAATGTTTGTATGTCTCTGCTAGACACATCACATGAATGTACAATAGAATGTAAATCTAGTATTATATCAATTGCTTTACTAAACTTGTCTTCTTTTAGTATTATATTTCTTAAAAGTTTCTGTTTTGGATTCCAATGTTCACTTACACTAAACATATCGACCTACCTTTTCAAATTCATTCTGCTTCATAGCAGTACAACTCCAAGAACAACACCGCAGTTTCTCTAGGGATAAAGGATAATATTTCACGATCATTTTCATCAATGCCATAAAATTTGGGATCCCTTCTAAATCTGTTTTCTTCTAAATGCTTTAATAGTTTATGTATTGTAAAACTCCAGCTCTTTAAAGGTCTTCTAACAGTTTCAACAATTCGAATAACTTCATTAACATTTCCAGCTTCTAAAACCACCTTATTTCCAGCCATCATCTTTCCCCTATATATGTTAATTAATAAACATTTTTACAAAGATACGCTCTATCAAATTTCGTCCCATTAGCAGCATGTCTTGTTATAATGTTATTAAATTAATTATTTATTTTTATCCCGTTCTCTTACATAATCCCAGTATTCTGAAGGAGTTTTTTCTTTCTCGACTACATCTAATTCACCAATCTGAGCTATTGCTTTTATTTTATCATTTATAATTTGTTGAAAGCAGTTAGGTACATGATCTTTATAATACCTATGAAAGGCAACACATTCTTGACATTTTCCATGCCATTCACATTTAGTCTTTGGACATGAACATTTTAAGTTTTTAGGATCTTTCAAAATTGATCTAATTTCTTGAACAACATTATAAAATTCTTCTTTTGACTTCATTTAATCCCCCACTCCTTTATACATTTTTGGCAATCACATAATCAACTTTCACCACGGATGTCAGAAAAACTGACTATTTAGATTCATAAGCAAAATCTTAATTAACAGTTTCTAATAGCTTGCTTGGCAGATTATTATACAGTTCTAGAGTATCATCATATTGATTAAGCCTATCTATTACACTTTTATCTGGATTAGAAAATATAGTCCATATATCTTCCTCTCTTTTTTCTTTCCTAACATGAAAGGCTAACCTTTCATGTTCTATGGAAAACTGTGCATCAATACATCCTATGTTTCCTCTAGCATCTAATCTAATCCATCTTCCTATATCTCTAATAAAAACTGCATTTAGTCCATGTAATATAATGTATGGGGCTGTGTCATCATTAAGGAGTAACTTTTGATAGCAAAGCCCTGTTGGAATTCCAAGAAATCTTAACATGGCAGCAAGCAAATGAGATTTTGCATAACAGATTCCTTGTCTATATTTTAATACCTCTGAAGCTTTACATGTCACTATTTTACCATCAATATCAGCAGAGTGTTTAATATCATCTCTTACAAAC